>JADJQT010000001.1:300000-592500 GCA_016712595.1 Rhodospirillales bacterium | reverse complement strand
GTTCGCCGGCACGTCGAGCCTGTCGGAAATGTGCCAGCCGGCCTGATCGACGAGGAGAACGGCGTGCGCGTCGGCGGCGACTGCGAGCGATATCTCCTCGAGATGCAGGCGCATCGCCGCGGTGGTGGAGGACGGCAGGACCAGGCCGGCGGCCTTACCCTCGGCCGGGCAGATCGCGCCGAGGATATAGGCCGAGCGGGTCCGTTGATCGTGCGGCGCCGACGGCCGCGTGCCCCGCATCGCCCAGCACCGGGTGCGCTTGTTCTTCTGGCCGATCCGCGCCTCGTCGGCGAACCAGACCTCTATCCGCTTGCCCGCCGCCTTGGAGCGCGCGATCTCCGCCAGGATCGCGGGAAGCTTTTTAAAAGCCACCGCCGCTGCGGGGTCCTGCGCGTGATGGCGCGGCCGGGCGGAGAGCTTGCGATAGCCCATCGACCGGATCACCCGGCTCAGCGTCTGCTTGGCGACGACGATCCGGAACTCCTCCCACACCCACGCGATCAAATCCACCAGCCGCCAGCGTACGACGCCGTGCACCGCAGGGATCGGTCCGTCCTCGCTGAGCTGCGCCAGCGCCCGCCACCGCCGGCTCTGGTTCGCGTCCCGGCTCTGCCGCGCCAGCTTGCGCAGCGTGATCCCGTCGAAGTCCGCGCGAAGCGCCATCGCCGACCCCATGCAAACTCCATCTCGTTTGCCAGCCTTGAATCTGGAGGCTTCTGTGAGGTCGCGGACGAGGTCTTCGGCGTGCGCCGGCGCGACCTCATCGAAGCCGGATTGAACGAACCCGCGGATGGCCGAGCTATGGGGATTGTTGCTGCGTCTGGTAGTCCGAGACCGCTTTCGGGCGGCTCGGCATGGGGATCGATCCGGCGCGGTCGAGGCCGGCGACGCCGGGCGGTTGGTGGCAGCAGTGAGCTGAACCGGGGTTTCGTGGGGCGCCGCGCCGGACCTGGTGCTGCCGGAACGGTTGTTGGGCAAGACGATGGGTGCCGGCACACGGCAGCATCGGTGCTGGACAGGCGGGGCAGCAAGGGTGGCGGCCACTCATGAAGTGTCCTGCCGGAACGAGGGTTGCGGCGGCGGCCTCAGAAGGATGGCGAAGGTGATCATCGGGCCGCCGCAGCAGGGGCAGCGATCGAACGCGCTTGTAAGTTGCTTCTGCTCGGGTGGGACCTTGGTCTCGGGATCGACCGTCGGCGAGGCGGCCAGCAGCTCGCGGCGGAGCGCCAGCTTTGCTGCCTGTTGGTGATTGGCGAGGAAGCCGTAATGGCGGATGCGATGGAAGCCGTCCGGCAGGGCGTGGAGCAGGAAGCGGCGGATGAATTCATCGGCAGCGAGAACCATCAGCTTCGCCTTGCCGTGGTGGCGATAGTCCTTCCAGCGGAAGGCGACGTCGCTGCCCGTCACCTCGACCGAGCGCGAATTGGCGATGGCGACGCGGTGGGTGTAGCGACCGAGATAGGCCAGCACCTGTTCCGGGCCACCGAACGGCGGCTTCGCATAGACCACTCATTCGACGCGCCGCAGGTCGCGGAGGCGACGAACGAAGCCGCAGTCGGCGCAGCTCTCGGCATGGCCGCCCAGCGCCGCCGTCCGGCACAGCGTGATGGCGCTGATCACCCGCCGTTCGACCCGGCCGAGGTGAGCGTGATGCATGCGCCGATAGGCCTCGCCGTGGCGGCGGAAGACATCCGCCACTTCCCATGTCGCCGCCATCGCGCGGCCGGATCAGGCGGGCGGCACGACCTCCAGCGTGAGGCGGTCGAGCGGGCTCTGCGTATGCCGGATCAGGCCGTTCGAGACCCGCGTGTAGCGCGCCGTGCTCGACAGGTTGGCATGGCCAAGCAGCACCTGGATGATGCGGGTGTCGGTGCCGTTCTCCAGCAGGTGGGTGGCGAAGCTGTGCCGCAGCGTGTGCACCGTCACCCGCTTCGCAAGTCCGGCCGCGGCGCAGGCGGAGCGGCAGGCCGCGTGCAGCACTTGGACGTCGACCGGCTTCGTCTCATCGCGGCCGGGGAACAGCCAGTGGCTGGGCCGGGCCAGACGCCAGTAGGTGCGCAGGATGCCCAGAAGCTGGGCCGACAGCATGACGGTGCGGTCCTTGCCGCCCTTGCCATGCTCGACCCGGATCACCATCCGCGCGCTGTCGATATCAGCAAGCTTCAGACCGACCGCCTCGGACGCCCGCAGCCCCGCCGCATAGGCCGTCGTCAACGCCACGCGGGTCTTCAGGCTCGGCACCGCCTCGAGAAAGCGCACCACTTCATCGGCATTCAGCACCACCGGCAGCGTGCGCGGCTCGCGTGCATAAGGGATGCGCTCCGGGATCTCACCGTGCCCCAGCGTGACGCCGTAGAAGAACCGCAGCGCACACACCGTCTGGTTCAGCGCCGGCCACGAAATGCCGGTCGACACCAGATGGACCTGGAACGCCCGCACGTTCTCCAGGCCAAGCTGGTCCGGCGAGCGACCAAAGTGGCCGCTGAACTTGCTGACCGCGTGAAGATAGGATCGTTGCGTCGCCAATGACAGATTGCGGACGGTCATGTCCTCGACCATGCGGCGGCGCAGAGGGCTCATCTCGGCCATCGCGGTGCTCCTGTCTGAGGATCGGGCTTCAACACGCCGTAATCCTCCCAGACGGGAGCCGCCCCCGCTAACCGATCACCCCACTCCCACGACACCGGGTTCGTTCAATCCCTCTCGAGAGTCTCGAATACAGGGACTTGGTATTACTCGGCGGATCTCCGGGATCGCGTTCAAGGTTACATCGATGCCGGCCATTCGCGGCGCGCGGCGTCGCGGCCGATGCGCCCGAGTGAATCAAGCAGTTCGGATCGCACAACTGGCAGAGGCTGTGTGAAAACGCGGGGTGGGCTATTGTTGGCGGCGGGTTAGCCGGGGGTGCGCATGAGCCGCTTCATCGAAGGCGAGGACCGACTGCAGCAGTCGCTGCTGCCGAACTGCATCGACGATTATGTTTCCGAGGACAATCCGGTGCGGGTGGTCGAGGCCTATGTCGACGAACTCGACTTGGCGGCGTTGGGTTTTGATCGGGCGAGCCCGGCGGCAACGGGCCGTCCTGCCTACCATCCGGCGACGCTGCTCGAGATTTACCTGTACGGCTACCTCAACCGCATCCAGTCGAGCCACCGGCTCGAGCGCGAGGCGCGGCGCAATCTCGAGCTGATGTGGCTCACCCGCCGGCTCGCCCCCGACTTCAAGACGATCGCCGACTTTCGCCGCGACAACGGCGCCGCGATCCGTGCGGCGTGTGCCGAGTTCATCCTGCTGTGCCGCCGGCTGGGGCTTTTCAGCCAAGCGGTGGCGGCGATCGACGGCAGCAAGTTCAAGGCGGTCAACGCCCGCGACCGCAACTACACACCGGGCAAGCTGCAGCGCCGCATCGAACAGATCGAGGCCAGCGTCGCCCGCTGGCTCGGCGCTGGACGCGGCCGACCTGCAGGAGGGCTCGGTCGCGCAAGACAAAGCGGTGCGGCTGGCGGAGAAGGTCGCGGCGATGCGCGCCAAGGTGCGCGAGCTGCGTGCTTTGAAGGCGCGGGTGGAAGCCGCGCCCGACGGCCAGATCTCGCTGACCGACCCCGACGCACGGGCGATGGCGACCAACATGCGCGGCGCCAGCGTCGTCGGCTACAACGTGCAGACGGCGGTCGAGACCGAGCATCATCTGATCGTCGCGCACGAGGTTACGAACGTCGTCGTCGACCGGGCGTTGCTGGCACCGATGGCGGCCAGGGCGAAGGCGGCGATGGGCCAGGACGCGATCGACGTGCTGGCCGACCGCGGCTATTTCAGCAGCGAGCAGATCCGGGCATGCGAAGCGATCGGGGTGACCCCCTACGTGCCCAAGCCGCTGACCTCGGGGGCAAGAGCCGAGGGCCGCTATGCCAAAGAGGACTTCGTCTATCTGCCGGCCGAGGACGCCTATCGCTGTCCCGCCGGCGAGGTGCTCCCGCGCCGTTTCGGCTCGGTCCTGCAGGGCCGGACGATGATCACCTACTTTTCGACCCGCTGCGGCGAGTGCGCGCTGAAGAGCCGGTGCACGCCGGCCAAGGAACGGCGTGTCCGGCGCTGGGAGCACGAGGCGGTCATCGACGCCATGCTGGCGCGGATCGAGCACGCGCCCGAGGCAATGACGGTGCGCCGCCGCACGGTCGAGCATCCTTTCGCCACGCTCAAGGCCTGGATGGGTGCGACGCACTCCCTCACCAGGGGGCTGGAGCGGGTGCGAACGGAAATGAGCCTGCACGTGCTCGCCTACAACATGAAACGGGTGATCAATCTCCTCGGCACCCGGCCGCTCATCGCCGCGATCCGCAGCTGAGGCGCGATCTCGTCCCGCCGACTGCGCCCGCACCAGCCAAGGTGCCTGCCAATCGGCGATTGAGCACCAGTTTTCACACGGGCTCGGGATGAAGGGACAGACGTCGACAGCAACGTCTATGTGGTGGGCGAGACCTTCGGATCGCTGAGTGGTACGAACCGAGGATCCTACGACGCCTTCCTGATCAAGTACGGCCCAGACGGCGCGCAATAGGCGGGGCGAGGTTTTGGCCGGCGGGGCCGGGTTCCCCCCGCCCCACCGGTTGGGTGGTGATGGCGCGCTATTCGGCGGCGTCGGCCGGCTGGTAGATCTCGGAGCCGGCTTCGCGGAACTTCTCGCTCATCTCGTCCATGCCTTTCTCGGCGAGGTCGCGAACCTCCTGAGTGATCTTCATCGAGCAGAACTTTGGCCCGCACATCGAGCAGAAGTGCGAGAGCTTGGCTCCCGCCGCTGGCAGCGTCTGGTCGTGGTATTTCTCGGCGGTGCTGGGATCGAGTGAGAGGTTGAACTGATCCCGCCAGCGGAACTCGAAGCGCGCCCGCGACAGCGCGTCGTCGTGGGCGCGCGCGGTCGGGTGGCCCTTGGCAAGGTCGGCAGCGTGGGCGGCGATCTTATAGGTGACGACACCGACCTTGACGTCATCGCGGTCGGGAAGGCCCAAGTGCTCCTTGGGCGTGACGTAGCAGAGCATGGCGGTGCCGAACCAGCCGATCATCGCCGCGCCGATGCCGCTGGTGATGTGATCGTAGCCGGGGGCGATGTCCGTGGTCAGCGGGCCCAAGGTGTAGAACGGCGCCTCGCCGCACACCTCTAGCTGCTTGTCCATGTTCTCCTTGATCTTGTGCATCGGCACGTGGCCGGGGCCCTCGATCATCACCTGCACATCGTGCTCCCAGGCGATCTTGGTGAGTTCGCCCAGGGTCTCGAGCTCGGCGAACTGGGCGGCGTCGTTGGCATCGGCGATCGAGCCGGGGCGCAAACCGTCGCCGAGCGAGAAGCTGACGTCGTAGGCGCGCATGATCTCGCAGATTTCGGCGAAGCGCGTGTAAAGGAAGCTCTCCTTGTGGTGGGCGAGACACCACTTGGCCATGATCGAGCCGCCGCGCGAGACGATGCCGGTGACCCGCTTGGCGGTCAGCGGGATATACAGCAGGCGGACACCGGCGTGGATGGTGAAGTAGTCGACGCCCTGCTCGCACTGTTCGAGCAGCGTATCGCGGTAGATCTCCCAGGTCAGGTCCTCGGCAATGCCGTCGACCTTCTCCAGCGCCTGGTAGATCGGCACCGTGCCGATGGGCACCGGCGAGTTGCGGATGATCCACTCGCGGGTCTCGTGGATGTTCTCGCCGGTCGAAAGGTCCATGACCGTATCGGCGCCCCAGCGGATCGCCCACACCATCTTTTCGACTTCTTCGGCGATCGACGAAGCGACCACTGAGTTGCCGATGTTGGCGTTGATCTTGACGAGGAAATTGCGGCCGATGATCATCGGCTCGCTTTCCGGATGGTTGATGTTGGCGGGGATGATGGCGCGGCCGCGGGCGATCTCGTCGCGGACGAACTCGGGAGTGACGTACTCGGGGATCTCGGCGCCGAAGCTCTCGCCGTCGCGAACGCTCTCCCGGGCACGCTCACGCCCAAGGTTTTCGCGGATGGCGACGAATTCCATTTCGGGGGTGATGATACCGGCGCGGGCGTAGGCGAGCTGAGTCACCGCCTTTCCCTGCCTGCCGCGCAGGGGCCGGCGCCGGGCGCTGGCGCCCGGCTCCTGGCTCAGGCCGGGAAACTTCAGGCCGTCATAGGGCTCGACGTCGCGGCGCCCCTCGATCCAGGCGCTGCGCAGGGCCGGCAGGCCAGCATGAATGTCGATCACTGCCTCAGGGTCGGTGTAGGGGCCCGACGGGTCGTAAACGCGCAGCGGCGGCTCGTCCGTCGTGGAAAGCTCGATCTCGCGCAGCGGTACACGCACGTCGGTGAAACGTTGACCGGCCACATAGATTTTGCGGGACGCCGGCAACGGGCCGGTGGTCACCGAGGACGGAATGGAAACGTCTTTGGGCACGATCGATCTCCCCACGAGCAGAAACGGCGGAGACCCGGGACAGGAAGCAGGGCAGCAGCGGTCCGTCGATGCGGGTTCCGTTCCCTGCGCCGGCATGACCCGGATCAGGTTCGAAGAGTTCCCGCGTTGCGCCCTGATCTCGCGATCCGGCGCCAGCGGTATCTCAGCCCTCTAGCAGGGCACCCCTCGGAACATGTCCAAAACTGCGCACTTCCGCCGCGACTGTCAAGTAATTGCGAATAATTCCCGATCGGCCTGCCCGCCCGCTGGCGGGAGTGCCGATATGGCCCGTCTTTTCGACCTCCTTGTCCAGTTCGGCAGCCTTAGAAGACTTGTGGACGCGCGCAGCAGCCTCGATTAGGGTCCGCTGGATAGAATTTGCCGGCAACGCGGGGGCGGGCATCGCGCGTCGCATCCAGCAGTCGGCCACGGGTGCTTTCGGCCGCTCATGACCCAGCCTGCCACGCTCGACGACCGACTCGTCCGCTGCCATGCGTGCGACCTGTTGCAGCGGGTCGCGTCGGAGAGCAGTGCCACGCAGTTTATCTGCGTCCGCTGTGACAGCGAACTGTTCGGCCGGCGACCGGGCGGATTTGAGAGCGCGTTCGTGCTTTACGCAACGGCCTTCATCCTTCTCGGCTTGGCGAATTTGTTTCCATTCATGACGTTGAAGGTCCAAGGGCAGACGCAATCGAGCCATTTGGTCTCGGGTGCGATCGCGCTTTACCACGACGGCATGCCCGAGCTGGCGGTGGCCGTTGTCCTATTCGTCATCCTCATTCCGCTCGGCAAGATTCTCGTCGGTCTCTTCGTCATCGGGCCGCTCGCCTACGGCCGGGCGCTGCCGAATGCGCATGCAATCTACCGCCTTTACGAGCGCTTGCATCCGTGGGCGATGATGGAGATCTTTCTTCTCGGGGTCCTCGTCTCCTATACCAAGCTCATCGCCCTGGCGAGTGTCGAGATCGGCCCGTCACTCATCTGTTTCGTCGCGCTGATTCTCGCGGTCATCGCGGCTGATGCGGCGATCGATACCCAGGACGTCTGGGAGCGTCTGTCGCCGGCGCCGCGCATAAACCTCCCCGGACCGGCGGATCGCCAGAACCTCATCGCCTGCCACACCTGCCAGCTCTTATGTCCGACGAACCCTGAGGGGACTCACGATAAGCTCGAATGCCCGCGCTGTGGTTCGGCACTGCATCATCGCAGGCCCGACAGCCTGTCGCGCACGGCGGCCCTGCTCATGGCCGCAGCAATCCTTTACGTGCCGGCCAACATCTTTCCGGTCATGACATTCAGCGCGCTCGGCCAGGGCGAGCCGTCGACGATTATCGGCGGCGTGAGGGAACTGATCGAGGCCAACATGTGGCCGCTGGCGCTGATCGTCTTTGTCGCCAGCATTCTCGTTCCGGTCCTCAAGCTCATCAGCATGGCGTTCCTGCTGATTACGGTAAAGCTCGGAACCCGGACGCGACTGCGCGAGCGGACGCTGATCTACCGTATCAACGAGGCGGTCGGCCGATGGTCGATGGTGGATGTTTTCGTCGTCTCCATCCTCGTCGCCCTTGTTCAACTCGGCTCCATCGCCGGCATCACACCTGGGATCGGCATCGTCGCCTTCGCCAGCGTCGTTATGTTGACGATGTGCGCGGCGATGTCGTTCGACCCCCGCCTGATTTGGGATTCCGCGGGAGCCAATCATGAACAGTGACCATCGCGCCGAAGCGGACACCGCGCCGCCGTTGGCGCGAACACCGTCGAAGCGGCGTTTTTCGCTCATCTGGCTAATTCCGATCGTCGCCGCGGTTGCCGGCTTGTGGCTCGTCTACACGACGTTTGCCGAACGAGGCCCGTTGATCACCATCATCATGCAGCAGGCGGCGGGGATCGAGCCGGGTAAAACGCCGATTCGCTACCGTGATGTCCAGCTTGGCGTGGTGCAGTCGGTCACCCTCAGCGACGACCTGCAGCATGTGGTCGTCAGCGCCCGAATGGAGAAGAGCGCCGAAAACGAATTGCGCACCGGTACCGAGTTCTGGGTGGAGAACGCGCGGATCACCGCTGGCGGCGTCTCCGGATTAAGCACGCTGCTGTCCGGCGCCTATATCGGCATGCGCCCGGGCACTGGCGAGGAGGCGCGCGAGTTCATCGCCCTCGAAACGGCGCCGGTTTACGAGGTTGACGTTCCGGGGAAGCAGTTCGTCTTGCATGCACAGCAGCTTGGTTCCGTCTCGCCCGGCTCGCCGATCTATTTCCGCGGCATCGAGGTAGGCAGCGTTCTCGGCTATCAACTCGACGAAGACGGCAGCGACGTGAGCATTTTCGCCTTCGTACGCTCGCCATACGACGCTTTCGTGCGGCAGAATAGCCACTTTTGGAACGCCAGCGGGATCGACGTCTCAGTGAGTACGTCAGGCGTCAACGTGCGGACGGAATCGCTTCAGTCGATCATCGCCGGAGGCGTCGCCTTCGATACGTCTCGCGATGCCAGTGCCGCGTCGCCGGCTGAGCCTGGGTCATCATTCGCGCTCTACGAGGACTTTGCCGCCGTCGAGCAGGCGAAATACAAGCTTAGGGTCCCGCTTCGCCTTTATTTCGATGCCTCCGTCTCCGGACTCGAGCCCGGCGCACCGGTTGTGGCGATGGGCATCCGTCTTGGCGAAGTCACCGACGTTCGCCTCCAGGTTTCGACGAAGGATTTTTCGGTGCGAATTCCGGTGATGATCTACCTCGAACCCCAGCGATGGATGACGCTCAGTTCCGAATCTCCGTCGATTGACGATGTTCGTGCGCGGCTAAGCGCGTGGATCGATCATGGCCTGCGTGCGCAACTTGATTCGGGAAACCTGATTACCGGACAAAAGGTGATCTCGTTGGTCGTCGCGCCGAACGCCGCGCCCGCGCACTTGACCGAAGAGAACGGCGTTTTGGTGATGCCGACAATTCCCTCGCAGATCGAAGTTCTGTCGGAAAAGGCGTCGGCATTTTTTGACAAGCTGGAAAAGGCGCCGGTTGCGGAACTCGTCGCCGACCTTCGCAAGACCGTGCAGCAGGCAGACAATCTGTTGTCGTCTCCGTCGGTGCGCCAAGGGGTCGAAGGGCTGCGCGATGTCGGCCCCCTGCTAAACAGCCTGACGCAGACGTCAAACGCAGCGCGCCTTACCCTTGATCAGACGATGAATGCGGTAAAATCGGCAAGCGAGACCATTGGTCCGGATTCTGCCGTGCGCTACGATCTCGCTCGTCTGCTCAAGGAGCTGACCAGCACCGCGCGTTCCTTGCGTTCGCTTTCGGACTTCATCGAGAATAACCCGAATGCGCTCATTCTCGGCAAACCGGCCCCGGATCAACCATGACCGATTTCCTTTCTGAGTCGCACCGTTCGGCCATTGCCGCTGCCTTCGCAATCCTGCTTGCCGGTCTGTGCGCCGGCTGCGGCAGTGCTCCCCCGCCGAACTATTACACGCTCTCGCACCTTGCCCCCGTGACGTCTCCACCGCAGAAACCTCAGATGCCTTCGGTGGCCATCGCGGTCGGACCGGTGACGATGCCCGACTACCTCGATCGTCGGCAGATCGTCACCCGCGAGAGCCCTTTTTCCTTGTCGCTCGCCGCGAACGACCTCTGGGCCGCGCCGCTTTCGGATCAGGTTCCGCGCGTGCTCGTCGCCGACGTTGCCGCGCGCCGGCCGAACGACCGCGTCGTCGGCTTTCCGCAGATCGGAAGCGAATCTTTCGATTATCGCGTCGCCGTCGATATCGGCCAGTTCGATGTCGATGCCGATGGAACGGCGACGCTGACCGCGCGATGGCAAATTTACGACCATGCGGCCGCCCGTGCGGTGATGGTCGCCGAGGGCACACTTCGAGAAGAGCGCACGGACGCTGGGTATGCCGGATCGGCGGCTGCCCTCAGCCAGACGCTCGCCGATCTTTCCCAGCGTATCGCCGAAGACCTGGCCAGCGTTCGATCGCTGGCACCGACGCCGATCGCCGGCCTGTAAGAGGCTGTCGTCATGGACGATTGCGCTTCCCTTTCATCTCCGGCGGTTCTGTGTCAAATCTGCATCGTCCGCCGAAGCGGGTTTTGGTGGCCGTAACCCGTACGGTGTCGGTCCGCCAACCGTTTCGCGGTACCGGCCAATGCTACTTTCGGTCTGCGCCGTGCGACTACTCCGCGCCGTCCTTGTCTGCTTGTTCCTTCAGGCCGCGATGGATGTCGCCGCGGCGGAGCCGCCGACCGTGGCCACAGTTACGGACGAGTCCACCTCGCTTGCCGACCTCAGTGCAGAGCAGGTGCGAGATCGCCTCGCTCTGCTTTCCGATGCGCAGGTCCGCGCCCTGCTCTTGCGCGAAGTCGATCGCCAGCGTGAGGAACTCGTCGTACGCGAGCAGGCGGCGGCGGGCGGCGTGGCCCTCGTCGTCGACACGGCCCAGACCCTGCGCTACCGGCTCGGAGAGATCATTGTCGCCGTGCCGGACATCCCTTACGGACTCGCCTTCGTCTTCGGTCGCCTGACTCGCAACGGCGATCCCCAAGCGCTTGGCGACATCGCTCTCGGCGCCGCGATCGTTCTTGCCGCAGGGTTCATCGTCGAGTTTCAGTTCCGGCGCTTGTTTCGCACGGCGGGCGGGGCAACGGCTCGACTGCCGGTAACGGACCTCGGCAAACTGGGGGCACTGCTTGCGTCGGCGGTCATCGATGCGCTTGCCGTCTGTGTGTTCGCGACAATGGGAATCTGCGTCTATTTTATTGTCCACCCGGACAATCCTGCCCTTCGCGATCTCTTCTGGGCGGCATTCCTTGCATTCCTCGTCGTCCGGCTCATCGCCGTAGCGGCGCGCATCGTCCTTGCCCCGCAGCGCGCGGCGTTGCGCTTAACCGCGATCGACGATGGCACCGCTCGCGGCCTGTTTCGCTGGGGCATTGGCCTTGCAACCCTCGTTGTGTTCAGCGTTTTCCTCACCCCGGCGGTGATCACCCCCGACCTTCCGGAGCCGATCCGGCAATCCGCGGCGGCCCTGCTGCTGTGGTTTAACATCGCGGCGATGATTGCCGTGCTGTGGATGACACGAACGCGGCTCTCCCGCCTGCTCGCTATTGCGCCGCGCGCCGCTGACCATCCGCAGGGACTGGCCGACCTGTTCGCCGGGAAATGGCATTTGTTCGCAACCTGCCTTCTGATCGGCATGGGAACTTTCGCCTTTGTTTCCAATTTGCTCACCGGCGCGCGGCAGGGGCCGCGCATCGTGCAGACACTCTTGCTCCTCATCGCTCTGCCGGCAGTGCAAGGGCTGGTGCGTCTTCTCGTCGACCGGCTGTTCGCGGGTGCTGCCCCGGCACTGGCGGCGCCAGCGCGGTCAAGCCTCCATGCGGGCAACGATGCGGCCGCCCCGCCGCCGGCACAGAATGCGATGCCGGAAAATGCCCAGGATTTGACCTTCGTCTTCCTGCGCAATACGCGCGTCATCCTCGCGGTTCTGGTCCTCGTCATCCTCGGTGATATCTGGGACGTGGGTTTCGATCTTATCGCCGCCGGCAGCCTCGGCCAGCGGATCGTACGGTCGTTCTACGAGATCACCATCACGCTGATCCTCGCCTCCGCCGCCTGGAGCGTGATCCGTACGGCCATCAACCGCCTGGCCCCGCAGGATCAAATCGACCCTCAGGCGCTCGCCGACGGCGAGGGAAGCGGCGCGGGGTTGACGCGGCTGCAGACCCTGCTGCCGCTGATCCGCAAGTTTGCGCTGATCATCCTCGCAACTTTGGTCGGCATGATCATCGTCTCGTCGCTGGGCGTCGATATCGGCCCGTTGCTGGCGGGAGCCGGTGTGATCGGGATCGCCATCGGTTTCGGTGCCCAGGCGCTGGTCCGCGACATCGTTTCGGGAATTTTCTTTCTGATCGACGACGCGTTTCGCCTCGGAGAATACATCGACGCCGGGTCAGCCAAGGGCATGGTTGAGCGCATCTCGATCCGCTCGTTGCGGCTCCGGCACCATCTCGGCCAAATCAACACCATTCCCTTCGGCGAGATCAAGCACGTCACCAATTACAGCCGCGATTGGACGATCATGAAGCTGGAGCTGCGGGTCCCGCTCGATACCGACATCGAGCGCGTGCGCAAGCTCGTCAAGCAAGTTGGCGTCGACATGTTATCCGATCCCGAAATTGGCGATAACTTCCTCCAGCCGCTCAAATCGCAGGGTGTGCATCGAATGGAGCCAAGCTCCTATGTCGTGCGGGTGAAGTTCATGGCAAAGCCCGGCGAGCAGTTCATCTTGCGGCGTGAGGTGTTTCGCCGCCTGCACGACCTGTTTCGCGCCCACGGCATCCGGCTCGGCGTCAGCCCTACCGTCGTCGATGCCGCGTCGCCGCCGGCCGCCGCCGCCGCCGCCGCGCTCGCCAGCGATGCCACCGGCGGAAATTGAAAAACCTTTTTGAACGTGATTCTCTCCCGAGGCGTTGGCGCTTGAGCTGAGGAGACCGGCGAGGCGGTCCCGCCGTGATCGCGAACCGCCCTGCCCGTCCCGCTGCGTTTGCCGCACGCCAACGAGATGGAGGACGCGTGAACGGACTGAACGCCGCAAAGCCCTCTTGCGAGGAGATCGTCTTCGATCGCCGCTCCCTGTTGCTGGCCTTGGTGCCGGCCGCCGTCTACGTGTTGCTGTATTGGGTTTTGAACGTCACTCGCGCCACGTCCATCGGGTTTGCCATTCTCGACGCGCAAGCGTTCGGCGATGTCGCGGCCGCCGAGGCCCACTACCGCTACTTGTGGGTCAGCGCTTTTCTGTTGTCATGCGCCGTCTCGCTCGCGGTTGCGGTCAATTGCGCGTTTTCGTTGTGGGCTTCCACCCCGCCGCGCGAGCGCCGCTTTATCTTTACCGTGCTCGCCGCGATCGCGGTGCTGTTCATCGCCATCGAGAGCGTGCCCGGCATCCCCGGCCAGGAGCGGTGGTACGCTGAAATGGGCGAGGGGCTGTACCGATCGATTTTTGGACGGCTTCCCGCCCGGCCCGATGGTGATGCGCTTTTGCGCTTGCTCGATGTCGGGCTTGATCTGACCAAGGCGTTTGGTGCGGTTGCTCTGGTCCTGATCACGACCGCGCTGATCGTAACCCTGGCGCAAAACGCCTCGGCCACGACTCCTGAGCGTCGCGCCGAGCAGTTCGCCCGCGCTCTCGCCCGCCAGCGCACGTATCTGCAGCAGGGAACCGCGGTCTATGTCTTCGCCCTGATCGCTATGCTGTCGTGGATGTACTGGCCGATGCCGTTTTTCGCCGACGAGGCGACGCGCGTCGCCTATCGTCAGTTGATCGTAGGTACCGCCGTATTGCATGGCGTCACCTATAGCCTAGGCATCGCCGCGATCTACTTGCCGCCGGCGGTATTGCTGTATTGCCGGATCGCCAGCCTCGCCGGCGAAGCTGCGGGTCCTCGCGAAGGCGCGTCGGACTGGCTGCGCGACAACGGTCTGGCGATGCAGCCGCTCGATCAGCTACGCCAGATCGCCGCCATGCTGCTGCCGGCCTTCGTGAGCGTTTTGCCGGCGATCAGCGATTTGTGGAAATGAGAGCAGCATCGGCCAATGCACAAAGGGCTCGCCTATCGTTTCGAGGGCCGCTCCGGGGATGCAGCCATCCGCGCGGTACCGTTTGGGCGACGGATGGTGGTCGGGTCCGGATTGCGCGCCAAGGCGGCGCTCAAGCGATGAGGGTGAGGTCGGGATCGATGAGGAGGGTGGCGTGGCCGCCGGCGGCGTCGATCCAGCGGGCGAGGCCGTCCTCGACGCCATCGGCAACGAAGCCGGTGGCGATGACCTGATCCGTGGCGTTGCCGTGGACGACCAGCGTGTTCGAGCTTGAGGAGAGGCCGAGGAGCTTGAGCACGCTCACTGTCAGCGTATTGCCGTGACCGCCAAGGTCGATCGCCTCGATGTTGCTTATTGCCGCTGACCCCTTGGCGGCGAGGTCAAACGTGAGGCCGCTGCCGTCGAGCCGCAGGGTATCGAAGCCGGCATCGCCGCGTACCCGGGCGAAGGTGAGGTCGGAGACGGCGAGCACGTCGTCGCCCGCGCCGCCGGTCAGCACGTCCGCCCCCCCGCCGCCGACGAGGGTATCGTCGCCGCCGGCGCCGATCAGCACCTCGGCAACCGCGGTTCCGGTGAGCAGGTCGTTGCCGGCGCCGCCGAGCTTGCTGACCGCCCGGCTGAAGTCGCCGCCGAAGATCACGTAGCTCGCCCCGGCGTCGGTGCCGGCGGTATCGTCCTGCGGGGAGCCGACGATCAGGTCATCGAAGCCGTCGCCGTTAACATCGCCGGCCGCCGAGACCGATGCCCCCAGGCCGTCATAGGTCACATCGGTGGTCACCAGAAAGCCGCCCGCACCGCCGTTCAGAACGGCGTCAAGGTTCACGTAAGAAGAAAGCCCGTGAGACCCGAAGACAATCGCCGCGCCGCCGAACGTGCCATAGCCTCCAAGCGGCGTACCTCGGCTGATTCCGATGATCAGATCATCGATGCCGTCGCCGTTGACGTCGCCGGCCGAGGCAATGCTGTGAAAATGGTCGTAAATAATGCTGTAGATTTGCACACCAAGACCATGGTCGACGACCACCTGAGACGTCAGTGAATCCGGCAAATTCCGTCCGCCAAAGACGACGGTGCAGGTCGACTCCGATGAGATATAGACGAAATCCTCGATTCCATCGCCGTTGAAATCGCCCGCTGACGAGACCGCTTGCCCAAAGATGTCTTCGACATCAAGCCGGACGACCCGCACCGCGTCGGTGGTGTCCGAAAGGTTGATCGGCCCGGACAAGTCGGAACCGCCATAAACCAGGTAGCCTTCCTTCCCTGCGTAACTGTCGTACCACCAAGTGCTGATCAGCATGTCGTCGTAGCCGTCGCCGTTGATATCACCGGCAAAGGCGACGGTTCGACCGAGAGGCTGGCTGTTGGGATCGACGTAAAAGGCGGCGCCGTTCACCGTCCCGGTATCGACGACATCAGTGCTCGCAAACGAGCCCGGGAGAGTTTCGTCGCCGTAAACCAGGCACACGAGTCCATAGGTATTATGAGTATCCTCGAAGTCGGTATTACCACCCCCGAAGAGCAGGTCATCGACGCCATCACCGTTGACATCACCTACGACGGCGTACGTTCCGTAGACATCGCTGATGTGCGAGCCGCTCAGGCCGCCATTGCCGACGTCGTCAAGCGAGGAGTCCGTCAAGTCCTGGCCGCCATAGACGACGAAGGCATCGATGAGCGACCGGACAATGAGGTCTTCGTTGCCATCGCCGTTGAGATCGCCCGCCGACCCTGCTGTCGTCAAGGTGCTATAACGGCTTGATGTGTGCTCCAGCCGTGCGCCGTCCACGGTTCCGTCGGCGATTTCGGACAGTGAGACCGAGGACGGCAGCGTCTGGCCTCCGAAAACCGCATAGGCAACGCCGTCTTGATATCGACTCGTGCCGATGAGCAGGTCTTTGATTCCGTCGCCATTAACGTCGGCGGCCGAGACCGAAATGCCGCTGTGATCGCCCGTGGCCTCGCCGATCAGCCGCACGCCGGAAAGGCCGTACACCGCCTCCATCGCGATGGCATCGATGTCAGCCTTGGCGACCACCGAGACGTGGACGGTGGCGCTCGACGTCGCGGAGGAGCCGGACGCGGTGGTGATGTCGTAAACGAAGCCGGCATCGCCGACGAAACCGGCGTTGGCACGGAAGGTGATCGTCTGCGTCGCTGCGTCGAAGCTGACCGTTCCGCCCGAGGCCGAATGCACCGCGGTGATGGTCAGCGGCACGCCCCCGGCGACGACGTCGTTGGCGAGCAGGTCGGCGGCGGTGAGCACCAGGGGCGCCGAGAGCAGGACCGAAGCATCATCATCGACCGCGGTCGGCTCGGGCGAAACGTCGATGTCGGCATCGAAAAACCGCAGGGTTTCGATGTCGTGGGTGGTGAACACCGCCGCGGTGGCGAGGTCGGTGACCTCGGCCGATCCGCTGGCGGCATCGATGGTGATCGAGTAGGCGGCGCGCACGCCGGAGAATACCGCGACGTCCTGCCCGCCGCCGCCGTCGAGCGAGTCACTGCCATGATCGCCGATCAGGGTATCGTTGCCGGCCCCGCCGCTCACCACGTCGTCGCCGACGCCGCCGGTCAGCACGTCGTTTCCGCCGCCGCCGCTGAGGCTGTCGTCGCCAAGGCCGCCGGCGAGGGTATCGGCGCCGCCCGCGCTGGTGAGCGTATCGTTACCGTCCGCACCGGTGATCACCTCGGCCGCCGCGCTGCCGGTCAGCGCCTCGTTGCCGTCGCCGCCCCTGATCGCCGCCGGTCCGCCGAAGTCGTTGCCGTAAATGACGGTGACGTCTTTGCCGCTCTGAGAGCGGGCGATGAGGTCGTCGTAGCCGTCACCATTGACGTCGCCAGCCCAGTCAATCCTGGAGCCCAGCTGAAATCCTCTGACAGCACCGGTACTCACGTCAGAAATCGACATCGAGGAGGGCAGCAGCGGTTCACCGAAGATAACTCTCCCGGCCACGACGAGATCGGCGAAACCGTCACCGTTGATATCGCCGGCAGAGGTAACGTTGCCGGCGCTTGCCCCGGTAATGTGAATACCGGCAACGGTGCCGTCGTCGATCGCGGCCAGCGAGACCGACCCGGAGAGCGCCTGGCCGCCGAAGACGACGTAGGTGTCGATGTTCGAAGAAGTGCCGGAATGTCCGGGAGCGCCAATGATGATGTCGTCGATCCCGTCGCCGTTGACGTCACCGGCGAACCCCACGACGTCGCCGCTGATATCGCCTGACGCCACACCGTCAAAGCGAACCCCGGCGACCGCCCCGCTGACCACGCCCGCCAGGGAAACCGTCCCGGAAAGTCCCTGGCCGCCGAACACCACGTAGCTGGCCCCTGCGTCCTTTCCGGCCGCAGGGCTATGCGGAGCGCCAATGATCAGATCGTCGATGCCGTCGCCGTTAAAATCGCCACCGGATGAAACAGAGCTTCCACCGTCGTCTTCGGAATATTCATTTTTGAACCAGATGTCGGCTGACGCAATATCGATGTCTGCAGAACCTTCAAGCACATGTGTTGACCCACCTGCAGGGATACTGCCATAGGTATAGTCAAAATCAAAGTATAGCTGTCCCACAACGATATCGGAATAACCATCACCGGTAAAGTCACCTGATGTTATGTATTTGTCAGGTAATATGGTATTAGTATATGAAAAATCCTCGATAACATGAGCGCCGAGAATAGTACCATTATCGATCGCATCGAGCGAAACGGAACCGGTTAAGGACTGACCGCCGAGGACGACATAAGTATTGTCGATAGCTTCAAATTGGCCGACAAATTGGGTATTGATCAGCACGTCGTCATAGCCGTCTCCATTGACATCGCCGATACCAGCGACCGTCGAGCGAGAGTAGGTCAGCGGATAAGAGGTGGTAAACTGCACTCCAGGCAGGGCGTCGCTGCCGACCGTGCTCAGCGGATGTTCGCCGCTCAGCGCGGTGCCCCCATAAATGAGGTAGAGCCCGCCCGATGAGTCCGTGGCGCTGTACCTCGACATCAGCAGATCATCGAGCCCGTCGCCGTTGACGTCGCCGGCCGACGATACAGAGTAGAGATATTGGCCGGTGAACCTTACGCCCGACAGCCCCGTGACCTCTCCGGAAACCGCCTCATCGGTGGTTACCGAGTTGACCACCGCAACGCTCACCTCGGCGCTCGCCGTCTGCGGTGTCGCCCCGCCGGTTGAGACGGTGTAGGTGAAGTGGGCGTTGCCGATGAAACCGGCGTCGGCTTGGAAGGTGATCTCTTGCGTTGCCGCATCGAAGTGCGCGGTGCCGCCCGAGACCGCCGAAACGCCGGTGACGCTCAGCGTCTCGCCAGGGGCGACCACATCGTTGGCGAGCAGGTCGGCGACGTCGATGACCACCGGCGACGATAGCAGCGCCTTGCCGGCATCGTCGGCGTGGGCGACCACCGTCCCCCCCCCCGCCGTCGTAACCGTCGTATCGTCGAAGCGGAGGAACTCGATCGAGCGGGTCAGCGTCACCGCACCGGTGCTAAGGGTAACCACCCGCGCCGTGCCGGTGGCATGATCGACGCTGACCGCATAGTCGGCGAGCACGCCCGAGAACCGCGCCTGATCGCTGCCGTCCGCGCCGATCAGGGTGTTCTCGCCAATGCCGCCGATCAGCGTGTCGTCGCCGGCGCCGCCGCGCAGAATGTTGTGGCCATCGCCGCCGTCGAGAAGGTCGTTGCCGTCGCCGCCGAGCAGCGAGTCATCGCCGGCGCCGCCGTCGAGCGCGTCGTCGCCGGCGCCGCCATCGAGCGTATCGGCGCCGCCGTCGCCCCACAGTGAATCGGTGCCGGCATGGCCCGAGAGGAAATCGTTGCCGCCGTCGCCGTGAATCTGATCGGCGCCGTCGTTGCCGCCGAGCACGTCGCGCCCGGCGCCGCCCCACAACGTATCGGCGCCTTTGCCGCCATAGGCGGTATCGTCGCCCGCCCCACCCTGCAGCCAGTCACCATCACCGCCGCCGAGCAAACGGTCGTTGCCATCGCCGCCGCGCAGCGAATCGTACCACTTGCCGCCGGACAGAGTATCGTTGCCCTCATAGCCGACCAGCGAGTCGTTCCCATAACCGCCGACAACGCTGTCGTCGCCGCGGCCTCCGAATACCGTCGCGTTACCGATGCCGGCCATAACCTGATCATCACCAAGCCCGGCGTCGATCGAATCGTTGCCGCCCAGCCCGGCAATGACGTCGTTACCATCGCCAGGAAGACCCCCGGTCACCCCCGCCGAAACGCCCACCGGCGTAATCGTATCGTTGCCGGTGGTCCCGTTAATGCTCGCCATCGCCGTTATTCCCCCAATGTCCGCGCCGTCTATCTTCGACGACAGGCGCACGACGGTCTAGGTCTGCCTTTTACAACAGACGATGCCCTTATACACTGGCTCCACCCACGTATGGGTAATCCAAGTCTCACTGGATCACGGCGATAATGGCGGTCGATGATGCCGCGTGGGCCGCCCACCGATTACCGCCTTCGCCCCGATCCCGTGAGACCAGCGGCCGCCGATCGAAAATGGCCTTGACTGGCGACGGCGTTGCGGCTCAATTCCGGGAACTGATGCAGCCCTGCCGTGGTAGCTCAGGGGCAGAGCACGTCCTTGGTAAGGACGGGGTCGGTGGTTCGATTCCACTCCACGGCACCATTCCCGGTCGTCCACCCCATCAAGGTTTCCCGCCGATCCGCGGTTCTACGTCGATTCGCGCAGCGTCCGCGTCGTAACGGCAAGACAGGCGGGAGGGCGGCAAATTCTGCCGATACCTTTCGCGCCGCGCCGCCGGCGCGGTACGAAGTGCGCGTCGCCCGTGACGCCGCCGTCGACCATCGCTGCCGCAAGCCAGCCCGTCGGCACCGCTCGACAGCTCTGACCGTCGTCCAAAGATCGCGAGGAATGCTGCAAGCGCATTGCTGCGAGACCAATTGCACACTTGTGCGCCATGTTGCTCGCTGCGTATATTTTTTGGGCAATTGCTGGAAGCAAGGAGAATAAAGGTGGATCGGGCGAGCTATCCCGCCCGCGAGGTTTCGGGCAGATGCGCCGCCGACAAGTGCGGACCGGATGCAGAGGAGCGACGAGGCCGATGACCGAGGAGAGCGCGGGCGCAAAACGAGAGGAAAGGCATCCGCAGGCGACGCTGGATGATGCTCCGCCAAGATACGTGCGCGTACCGCGGTGCCTCGCCGAGGCATGGTCTTCGGTGCGGAAGTCGGGCACGATCGGCCTGCACGGCATTGGCGTCTTGAACAGCGCGTTTTTTGGCACGGTATGGATGACCGTCGACGATGCGTTCGTCTCGCAGCGGGCGCGCACGAGCTGTCGCACGCTGGGAAGTCTGCTCGACTTCGATCGTGACCGTACGGCGCAGGCGCTCACCGATCTGACCGCTCGCATCGGCGTGCTGACCCGCATCGCCCTGCAACTCGGTGAGGACGTTGCCTATCCGCTACAGCGGCGCGTGTACGGCCTGCTGGAAAAGTTTGCCGAGCAAAAGCCCACCTAAGTCCCTGATCCGCGCCGGATCATCCGCTCGATCGGGCGCTCGTCACAGCGATCGTCTAATCGATGATCGCGTCGGGGGCTTTTCCATGATGGAAAATCGAATATATTTGTCGAGGAATGGTCGGAAATTGCCGGCGCGTATCTTGCATATCATTCCATGGTTCAGGCGAAAAGACGCGAGCATCGATGAGTCGACCAGACAGGCGAAATCCCGATGGCCCTCCATCGACCGGAGTCGCGACGAAATCGCGGGCAAAGACAAAAAAGCCGGCGATGTACAAGGTTCTTATGCTGAACGACGACTACACGCCGATGGAATTCGTCGTCCACGTGCTCGAGCGCTTTTTCGCCAAAAGCCACGAAGATGCGGTGCGGATCATGTTGCATGTCCACCACCGCGGTGTCGGTGTATGCGGCGTTTTTACCTACGAGATCGCCGAGACGAAGGTCAACCAGGTCATGGATCTGGCGCGGCAGCACCAGCACCCGCTGCAGTGCACGATCGAAAAGGATGGAACGGAATAAGGGGTCGCAGATGCTTTCGCGTAATCTCGAACAAACTTTGCATCGGGCCCTCGCTCTCGCGACCGAGCGCCGACACGAATATGCCACCCTCGAGCACCTGCTTCTGGCACTGACCGAAGATCAGGACGCCGTGCCTGTTCTCAAGGCATGTGGCGTCGAGGTCAGCCAGCTTCAGCGGGAACTCGGCGCTTTTATCGAGAACGAGTTGCAGAGCCAGCATGGTTCAAGCGCTTCTGATCCGAAGCCAACTGCCGGATTTCAGCGCGTCGTACAACGATCTGTCATTCATGTCCAGTCTTCCGGGCGCGAGGAAGTGACGGGCGCGAACGTGCTCGTTGCGATTTTCTCCGAACGGGAATCGCATGCGGTCTATTTCTTGCAAGTGCAGGAGATGACGCGCCTGGATGCCGTTAACTTCATCGCCCACGGCATCGCCAAAGTACCGGGCGAGCAGCGTCGTCGGACCGTACAGGGTTCCGATGACGAAGCCAGCAGCGGCGAGAAGGTTGTTCGCAAAGGGCATGAAGCTTTGGAAAGCTACTGCGTAGACCTGAACCGGAAAGCTTCCGACGGCAGGATCGATCCTTTGATCGGCCGCGAAGCGGAAATTGAACGCACCATTCAGATCCTGTGCCGGCGCAATAAGAACAACCCGTTGTTCGTTGGCGACCCCGGTGTCGGCAAGACCGCTCTTGCCGAAGGTCTGGCGTGGCGGATCATCCGCGGCGAGGTTCCGGACGTTCTCAAGGAAGCGACGATCTTCGCGCTTGACATGGGCACGCTGCTTGCCGGCACCCGCTATCGCGGCGATTTCGAGGAGCGGCTAAAGAACGTCATCTCCGAGCTTGAGGCAACACCCGGCGCGATCTTGTTCATCGACGAGATTCACACGGTCGTCGGTGCCGGGGCGACGAGCGGGGGGTCGATGGACGCCTCGAACATCCTCAAGCCGTCGCTCGCCTCTGGCCATCTGCGGTGCATGGGCTCGACGACCTATAAGGAATATCGCAATCACTTCGAGAAGGACCGGGCGCTGGTTCGACGCTTCCAGAAGATCGACGTCTACGAGCCGTCGATCGAGGACAGCGTCAAGATCCTGCACGGGCTCAAGTCGTGCTTCGAGAACCACCACAAGGTGAAGTACACCAGCGACGCCCTGCGCGCCGCCGTCGAACTCTCCTCGCGCTACATCAACGACCGCAAGCTGCCGGATAAGGCGATCGACGTCATCGACGAAGTCGGTGCCGCCCGCATGCTGCTGCCGCAGAACAAGCGGCGGACGACGGTGACGGTCCGCGACGTCGAGGAAGTCGTGGCCAAGATCGCGCGCATTCCTCCCAAGAGCGTCTCGTCCGACGATCGCAAGGCGCTACAGACCCTGGAGCGCGACCTGACGACGGTGGTTTTTGGTCAGGACGGCGCGATCACGGCGCTGTCGAGCGCGATCAAGCTCGCCCGGGCCGGCTTGCGCGATGCCGAGAAGCCGATTGGCTGCTACCTGTTCTCCGGCCCCACCGGCGTCGGCAAGACCGAGGTCGCCCGCCAGCTCAGCCATGTGCTCGGCATTGATCTGGTGCGCTTCGACATGTCGGAGTACATGGAGCGGCACAGCATCTCGCGGCTGATCGGTGCCCCCCCAGGCTATGTCGGCTTCGATCAGGGCGGCCTGCTCACCGATGCCATCGACAAGCAGCCGCACGCGGTGTTGCTGCTCGACGAGATCGAAAAGGCCCACCCCGACCTGTTCAACATCCTTCTGCAGGTCATGGATCACGGGAAGCTCACCGATCACAACGGCAAGAACGTCGATTTCCGCAACGTCATCCTGATCATGACCACCAACGCTGGTGCCGCCGAACTGGCCAAGCCGGCGATCGGCTTCGAGCGGGAAGAGCGCACTGGCGACGACAGCGAGGCGATCGAAAGGTTGTTCACGCCCGAGTTCCGCAACCGTCTCGATGCGATCATTCCCTTCGCCAGTCTCACCCCCGAGGTAGTGCAGCGGGTGGTCGATAAGTTCGTCATGCAGCTCGAAGGCCAGCTCGCCGACCGCCAGGTGGCGATCGAGCTGACCGACGAGGCCCGCCAGTGGCTTGCCGATCGGGGTTACGACCAGCGCTTCGGCGCCCGGCCCCTCGCGCGGGTCATTCAGGAGCACATCAAAAAGCCGCTGGCCGAGGAGTTGTTGTTCGGCAGGTTGGAGCGCGGCGGCATCGTCCGGGTGAAGATAGAAAACGGCAAGCCCGCCTTCGACTACCCGGAGCAGGATGAACCGCCGGCTGCGCTGAAAAAGCGCAAGGGCAAGCAACTCGATCCGGTGCGTTGACGCCGCGTCCGTTTCGTCGCAAACAGACAGATCAGAAACGGGGCGCCGTTCGCAAGAGCGGCGCCCCAATGCTTTGCGTCAGGAAACGGACATGCTCGGTGTGTTTTTGCAAGGGCTGCGGGTGCTTGACCTGAGCCAGTATCTGCCGGGGCCGTTCGCCACGCGGATGCTGGCCGACATGGGCGCCGACGTGGTCAAGGTCGAACCGCCGGGTGGCGAGCCCGGCCGGCACTTCGATGCCGACGGCAAACCCGGCGTCTCGCCGTTCTGGATGGTCAACAACGCCGGTAAGACCGTCATTACCCTCGATTTGAAGTCGGCGGACGGCCGCGCGGCGCTGACGGCACTGATTCGTGCTGCCGATGTCCTGATGGAATCCTACCGCCCGGGCGTGCTCGACCGCTTGGGCTTCGGTGCCGAGGCCCTGGCGGCGATCAACCCGCGGCTCGTCCATTGTGCGCTGTCCGGCTATGGGCAGGCCGGTCCCAAACGGCATCATTCCGGCCACGACATCAATTATGAGGCGATAACCGGCGGGCTCAGCCAGTGCGGCACGTTGGCGCAACCGGTCATCCCGTTCCCGCCGATGGCCGACTACGCCGGCGCGCTGCAAGCGGTGATCACCATTCTTGGCGCCTTACTCGCCCGGGGGCGTAGCGACAAGGGGTGTTCGATCGACGTAAGCATGGCGGAATCGCTTCTGGCCTGGAACACGTTGTCGTTCAACGCGCCGATGGCGCGCGGCGCGGGCCTGCTGAACGGCGGCGCGGCATTCTACCGCATCTATCCGACGAAGGACGGACGGTTCGTGACCCTCAGCCCGCTCGAACCGAAATTCTGGGATAACTTCTGCTCTGCCGTCGGTCGCGACGACTGGAAAACAAGGCGATACGAGCCCATGCCCCAGGAGACACTCATCGCCGAGGTCGAAGCGCTGTTCGCGTCGCGGACGCTGCCCGAATGGGATGCGCTCTTGACTGGCGCCGATTGCTGCTATCAGGCCGTCCTCGATCTCGCCGAAGTGCCGTCCCACCCGCACATCGCCGAGCGCGGGCTGATTTGCCAGAAGCAAGGCTATATGGATGTGCTGTTTCCGGCCTTCGTCAATGGCGCGCCGCCGTCACCACGTCCGACCGTCGCCGAGGCGCCACCTACCGACGTGCTGGCTCGCTGGGCGTGCGACTGACTAACACAGGGGAGCGCGGGTTTAGGACCGCAGCGCCGCATCCGAGTAGCCCTGGCCAGGCGGGTGCGAACAGGTGCGCTCGCCAAGGATGCGAGTACGCCCGGGACCGCGGAAGGGGATCGGCACTGCGGCTTCGCCCGGCAGCGTCATCGCCCGGACCGTCGGGACGCTCTGGCCGTCGCGGACCCGCTCGAGAGTTACCTCGCGGCAGGCGCGGCAGCGGTTGACCATCGTCACCGTACTGCCGTCCGGGACCAGAAGGACGCAGTACAGTTCTGCCGCCGGCGCTCGCGTCGCCGAAAGAAGGCCGCCGACGGCGAAGACGACGAGGGCGACAGTAAGGAGAAAAGCACGGTTCAACATGCCGGCCAGCATGCCGTGTGGGCACTTAACAAACGGTAAGCGCCACGGCGTTTTTGGCGCGGTTAACTCAGCGGGGCGCGAACCGTGTGGCGAGATCGCTGCGGAATGGCGCCTCTTCATTGAGCGCGGCAATCGCCGCTTCCACCGCCGGGCGTTCCGCCTCGAGAAACTGACCGACCGCACGGCGCAGGCCGGGATGCGCGATCCAGTGCGCGCTCCACGTCCGCTGTGGCAGATAGCCACGCTGAACCTTGTGTTCGCCCTGGGCGCCGGCTTCGACGCGGGCAAGGCCGCGGGCGATAGCGAAATCGATCGCGCGATAATAGCACGCCTCGAAGTGCAGGAAACGGCATGCCTCGCTCGAGCCCCAGTAGCGGCCGTAGAGCGCGTCTTCCCCCAGCAGATTGAGCGCGCCGGCGACCGTTTCTCCTGCCGGTGTCTCGGCGACGATCAAAACGACGCGCTCGCCCATCGTCGCGCCCAACCGGTCGAAAAAGTCTCGCTCGAGATAGGCGTGGGCGTACTTACGCTCAACGGTATCGAGATAGAACCGCCAGAAGGCCGCCCAGTGCCGCGCCTCGATCTCACCGCCGCACAGGGTGCGCAAAATGTATCCGGACGAAGCGATGGCGGCGCGCTCCTTGCGGATCGCCTTGCGCTTACGCGAGGAAAGGTCGGCAAGGAAGTCGTCGAACGAGCCGTAGCCGCGATTATGCCAGTGGTATTGATGGCCCTCGCGGATGAAAAAGCCGTGCTCCTGCAACCGCAGCGCCTGATCCTCGCTGGGAAAAGTCACATGTAACGAGGAGACGCCAAGGCGCATCGCGAGGTCCACCGACGCGACGGCAAGCGCGGAAAATGCGGCCGCCGGAGCCTGAGGATGAAGCAGCAGTCGCGGCCCCGTCACTGGCGTGAACGGCACCGCCGCCTGGAGTTTCGGATAATAGCAGCCGCCGGCCCGCTCAAATGCCTCGGCCCATGCCCAGTCGAAGACATACTCTCCCCAGGAGTGGCCCTTAAGGTACAGCGGCATGCAGCCGAGTAGACGGCGTCCGCCATCGAAGAGCACGAGGTGGCGCGGCCGCCATCCGGACTGGGTGCATGCCGAGCCCGAATCTTCCAGTGCGGTGAGAAAGGCGTGCCCGACGAAGGGATTGGCGCTGCCGGCGCACGTATCCCACGCGGAAGCGGCGACGTCGCCGATCGAATCCAGTATCTCGACGGTATGCGTCGGGCCGGCGTCGGGCATCGTCCTCACGGGTGAATCGCTGGTGTGTTGACGATGATGTTGGACTTGCGCCGGCCAATACAATGACGACGGCGGCAAAATACAGCGTGCGGCAGCGGAGGAGCTGCCAGCGATCGGCAAGCGGCAGGGGGTGGAGGGCGAAGCAGCGCCTCGCCCGTCCACCGTCGCCGGAATGTGCGTAACTGCCAGGCCGCGCTTACGCGCCGATCTTCTTGTGATCTTCAGTATAGACGACGATGACGCTTGGCTTCGTCGGGTCATTCCCGGTCGGCCAGGCGCTGATGGTGTTCGGCAGGCCGCCGCCTTCGCCCGGATGCTGGATCCCACAGTAGAAGTGCGCATTATCCCCGGAAAATTCCGGCCCACAGATCTCGCCACCGGGAATGCCGCTGAGGAACTGGCGCAGCCATCCCCGGTCGGAGCCTTCCGTCGGTACCGCGAAGACGCCGTCGTTGATGTGATTGCCGCTGGTTCCAACACCGAGCGTCGTGTCTTCGAAGTCCGGCGAATTGATCATGCCGTCTGTCGCGATCCACAGGTTGCCGTCGTCGTCGAACGCGACATTGTCGGGGCAGGCAATCGGGCTGACCTGGCTCTGATCGAACCCGGCGAAGAAAGTGCCTTGCGTCGCGTCCTTGGGATTGCCGCAAAGGATGAAAATATCCCAAGTGAAGGTCGTCGATTCGGCGTTGTCGTCGTCTTCGATCAGTTCGATGATGTGACCGTAGGGATTGGGTGTGCGCGGGTTGGCGGCAACCTCGCCCGCGTCGCTCGCAACCGTGGTGCGCTTGGTGTTGTTGGTCAGGGCGGCGTAGACCTTGCCCGTCACCGGATTGACGTCGACGTCCTCCGGCCGGTCCATCTTCGTGGCACCGACGAGGTCGCCCGCGCCGCGCGTGTTGATTAGGATGTCATTGAGCGTCCAGCCGGCGAGCGCCGGGTTGTCGGCGGTCAGCGGCAGCCACGCGCCTGTGCCGTCGGCATTGAACTTGGCGACATAGAGCGTTCCGTAGTTCAACAGCTTGAGATTATGCGCGCGGTCGGTCGGCTCGAACGTGCCCGAGGTGATGAACTTATACATATATTCGAAGCGGGTATCGTCGCCCGAGTAGACGGCAACACGCCCGTTTTTGCCGACGGCCGTGTTCGCGGCCTCGTGCTTGAAGCGGCCGAGTGCCGTGCGCTTGATCGGCCGGAAGGTCGGATCGTACGGATCGATCTCAACGATGTAGCCGAAGCGGGCGTACTCGTTCGGTTCCTTGGCGAGGTCGAAGCGCTCGACAAAGTTCTCCCATTTGCGTTCGCTGGCGCCGGTCGTGGCGGGAATGCGCGCCGAAACCTTATAGGCATCGCTGTCCGCTGGCAGCGCGCCGAAGTTAGCGAAGTACTGGTCGAAGTTTTCCTCGCAGGTCAGCACGGTGCCCCACGGCGTCTTGCCGCCCGAGCAGTTGTTGAACATGCCTTTGACCCACTTGCCCTCAGGGCTGTAGCTCGTGCGCATTCGCGGATCGCCACGGAGAGGACCGCCGATGGCAATGCCTGTGGTTCCGGTGATGCGGCGATTGAACGGCGAGTCGTGAACGAAGCGCTGGCCGCCGGCGTGGGTGCCGGTCAGCTCGACGACCGAGCATCCGTGCGCTTCGATCTCGACGAGCACCTGCTGTTCGCTCGGCGCGCTGGCATCGTAGCCAGGGAACATTTCGCTGCCGGACGTGTACTCGTGGTTGACGACGAGCAGGCAACGCCCCGGCTTGGACGAGAAGTGTGCGTACCGATGCTGCAGCCACTCGCCGACGGAGGAATCGAGGGCACCATTGCTGGCAACCGCCTCGCGTACCTGAGGGGGAAGAACGAAATGACCTATATAGTCGCAGTTAAAGCCGAACTGCTGGGCTTGTGCCGCCGCCGTCTGGTTGGTGAAATCGAAGGCGGGCGCACCGGGAAGCAGGGGATCGCCCCAGCTGAGGACAAGGTCCCATTGATATCCGTCCGGCACCTTGATCTGGTCTTCCGCAGTGGCGAGGATGGGCTGGAATTGCAGGCGGTTGCCATACGCTGGCGCCGAGCCGGCGATCGCCGTCTGCCGCGCGAAGAGTCCCGGCGCGAAGGTGGCGGCAACGGCAGCGGCCCCGACGGCGCCGGTTGCCTTTAAAAAACTGCGGCGCTGCATGCGCTCGCGCATCACGTCTTCGATGTACTGTCCGGTCCCTTGCCGGGACTCGGCGGCCGCCAGATCACTGTCGATCGCCCGGCGCTCATCGTCGCTGATGTCAAACCGCTCGCTCATCATTGCCCTCCTTCAGATCCAATCGTTCCCAATCGGCGCTGCGCGTCCCGCCGCCGGGGTGTCCGCTTTCTGCCTGATCGTGTCCCGCGACGCCTTCGGTTCCCGAAAGGCCGGGCCGCTTGATCGTAGTGACCAAACGGCGGACGTACTGTCCTTGGCGTCGATGACGCCTGCACGACGATAAGATGACGGTTGCATGAAGTTCTGAGTGCGATGGAGTCACAGGTTCGGCACCCGGCCGGGTTCGCAGCGCGCGCCTGCCATCGGTTCCGGCACCAAGGATCGACATGGCCCGAGCCGCGCCGCTGCCTTGACAAACCGGGGGGTGGCCGATAAGCAACCATCTTCCGTTCAGGGGCCGAACGAAAAGCTCGACTCGACCACCGAACCCGCCCGGCGCGAGATCGGACCGGGCGCGTGCACGGGCACGCGCCGGCAAACGGCCTCGAGGGACCCCCGGGCGTCAAACCAAACGAAGCGGAGGAAGTCATGGCACGCGTGGCATTCGTAACCGGCGGCACCCGAGGCATCGGCGCGGGCATCGCTAAGCGACTGCAAAAGGACGGCTACACCGTCGCGGTTTGCGACGTCGTCGATGAGCAGATCGCCAAGTTCAAGGAAGAGACCGGAATCGCCGGCTACAACATCAACGTCGCCGATTTTGCCTCTGTGTCCGAAGGCCTGAAAGCGGTCGAGGCTGACGTGGGCCCGATCGACATTCTGGTCAACAACGCCGGCATCACCCGCGACGGCCGCTTCGTCAAGATGACGCGCGAGAAGAACTGGGATCCGGTGATTGCCGTCAACCTGAGCTCGGTGTTCAACACCTGCAACGTCCTGCTGCCGGGGATGACCGAGCGCAAGTGGGGCCGTATCGTCAACATCAGCTCGATGAACGGTCAGCGCGGCCAGTTCGGCCAGTGCAACTACTCCGCGACCAAGGCCGGCGTCATCGGCCTGTCGCGCTCGCTGGCCCTTGAGTGCGCTCGCGCCGGCGTCACCGTCAATGTCATCGCGCCCGGATTCATCCTCACCGAGATGACCGCAGCGATGCCGAAGGACATCCTCGACGCCGAGGTTCAGAAGATCCCGGTTCAGCGCATCGGCCAGCCGGAAGACATCGCCGCCGCGGTATCCTTCCTCGCCAGCGACGACGCCGCTTTCATCACCGGCCAGACCCTGTCGGTCAACGGCGGCCAGTTGATGCCGTAGGCCACTCGCGACCGCAGTAACGGTCTCGATTGGATTGCGTTTGAATTGCGCCAACCCCGCCCCCTCCCGCTGGGAGAGGGCGGGAGTCCGGCACACCACTGGGCGAATCTCTGGCGATATATTCCGGTTCGCTCCAATGCGGCGCATCGCGATATCTCGTCGGCGCTGCCTCTTTTGTTGCGAGCGCGCACGAGAGAGATACTTCCCTTGATCCCCCTGTCGGGACAGGGGAATTGCATTTGAGGAATAAGTCTGGCGCGCGGGAATGATTTAGATTCTGTCATGGGTTTCGTTGGGAGGGAGCCCATGCCGTCTCTGATCACGATCTTCCGGGAGATGCCGGACCCGCGCCGTGGCAATGCGCAGCGCCACGACCTGCTCGATATCCTGGCGATCGCGCTGGTGGCGTCGGTGTGCGGGGCGGAAAGCTGCGTCGACTTTGCCAAGTTCGCCGAGGACCGGGAGCCGCTCCTGCGCGAGTTCCTGCGGCTGGAGAACGGCTTTCCCAGCCACGACACGTTCAGCCGGGTGTTCCGGCTCTCGCCCCCGCGGCCTTCGCGCGGGCCTTCGCGGCGTTTCTCGCCGACCTCGGCGCCGACGGGACGGGGGTGCTGGCTATCGACGGCAAGACGCTGCGCCGCTCCTTCGACCGCGCCGCCGCCCGCTCGCCGCTGCATGTGGTGACCGCCTTCGGCGCGGACGCGCGGCTCAGCGTCCGCCAGCGGGCGGTGGTGCCGGGGGAGAACGAGATCACCGCCGCCCGCCTCACTCCCGAACACTTCGCTCGCGCCGTGCGCGCCCACTGGGCCATCGAAAACGGCCTCCACTGGGTCCTCGACGTCACCTTCGACGAGGACACCGCCCGCAACCGCGCCGACAACGGCCCGGAAAACCTCGCCATCCTGCGCCGGCTGACCCTCAACCTGCTGCAAACCGCCCGACCCAAGCTCGCCGTCAGCCGCAAGCGAAAACGCGCCGGCTGGCCCGATGACTTCGCCAGATCCATCATCGGCCAAATGCGATAGCCCTGTTCCTGTCGGGGTGAGGCGTCTTGCCGAACACGCACAGGGGTCCTAAAATACGTGCGCCCGGGACGGCGTGAACAATCAGGGGGGATGAGATGCGCACGAAGGCCATTACGCTCGCGACCGTCCTCGCTGCACTGGCGCTTGCAGGATGCGAGACGTCGAGCCAGATCGGCATCATCACCCGTCCGTCCGCCGATCCCGGCGCGGTGCTCCGCGATCCTCAGCCCTATCGGCAGCTCGGCATGACCAAGGGGCGGTCCTGCCGCTACTTCCTCCTTGCGATCATTCCGTGGGGGGACGGCACGGTAACGCAGGCCCTCGACGACGCGCTGACTCCCGTCGGCGGTGATGCCCTGATAAACGTGCTGGTCACCTCCAGCCTTTATACGTTCATTCCGTATTTCAACGTCTTCAGCTTCGGCTGCACGACGGTGGAAGGTGTTGCCGTCAGTTTCGAGCCAGCCCCCGTGCCGGCTTCGACGCCCGCGCCCGCCGCGATACCGGATTCCGCGACGCCGCCCATCAATCCATAACCTTGTTGCCCGAGTCGGCCTTCGAAAGCGAAGGCCTGCTGTCTACGGGGAAGACGACGCGCGCCGGTGTTCCACGGCCGCGTCGATGAAGTGGGCGAGGCGAACGTCACGCGCGGTCACGCCGCCGGCATCGTGGGTGGCCAAGGTGATGTCGACGCGGTTGTAGATGTTGAACCACTCCGGATGGTGATCCATCTTTTCCGCCATCAGTGCGACGCGGCACATGAAGCCGAAGGCGTCATTGAAGTCGGTGAACTGGAAACTCTTGTGGATGGCGTCCCGTCCCGCGACGTCGCTCCAGCCGCTCAGGCCAGCGAGCGCCTCGCGGCGTGCCTCGCTCGTCAATCGTTCGCTCATTGCTCCCCTCGCGTGTCTGTGGCATGCACCGACGTAAGCGCGCGGGCAGCCGGCATCAAGCCCGTGTTACCGCGCCGGGAGGAGGGCAGGAATGAGGCGCATGTTGATGACGCCACCGAGCCTTGACGATATCGAGGCGATCGCCCGCGCTCAGCTGGAGACGATTCCAGAGCCGCTGCGCCGCCATTTCCGTGATGTCGTGATCCGCGTCGACGAACTGTGCGACCAGGAAACCGAGCGCGAGATGGACCTCGAAAGCCCATTCGAGCTTATGGGCCTTTACCGCGGCGTCTCGCTCGACCGCAAGGGAATATCGAGCAGCGCCAGCGACCTCGATATGATCTTTCTTTACCGTCGCGCTATTCTCGATTTCTGGTGTGAAACCGGCGAAGACCTCGAGGAGATCGTCCGCCACGTGCTTATCCACGAGGTCGGCCACCACTTCGGCCTCAGCGACGCCGACATGCGGCGCATCGAAGACGCGTAATGCGGGCGATGACGGGGTGCTGACGGACGCGCCAGGCGAGAGCCGCGACTCCCTCACGCCCGCATTACCAGATTAAGAAGTAGACTGGCTATCCAGGAGGAAAGACGAGATCGCCACCTCTCGCGCAGAGCGCGGGGGAATGCGCAGCGCACTTCGGCAGCATCTTGGTTCCCGATGTTCCCCGGGCTTCAAGGTCAGTCCCGGAAATATCCCGTAACCATTTGTTTTGATTGGTGGAGCCGAGGGGGATCGAACCCCTGACCTTCGCATTGCGAACGCGACGCTCTCCCAGCTGAGCTACGGCCCCGGAACGGATCTGCGGATGAAGTCACAAGACCCTCGCGGCTGCGATCTTCGGCGCAACCGCGTGCTGCGGCAGATAATGGGTGCGCTGTGCCTCGCCTGTCAAGCCGGCCCTCACGCCGTCATTACTCACCGGTGCATAGCGCGAAAGTCCAGGTCACGCTGCGTGCCTATCCATCCTCTTAATGATCATCGTCCGTCGCTTCGGAGATGACGGCACCGGGCGTCCAGCGGTCGAGTAGTTCGTCCTCCAGCAGCATCGGCCGGGGCTCTTGGGTCCAGAGCAGGAGGCAGCGCACCGGGCGGTTCGGGTAGAGTTGCTGCAAAAGCGCGCGGTAGGCGGCCATCTGGCGCAGGTAGGCTGGAGCGACACCGTGGGGCGCCGTCGGTGCGGGGCGGTCGGACTTGTAATCGAGGATGGTCACGCCGTCGTTCTCAACGACGAGACGGTCGATCTGTCCGGCGATGATTCGACCGCCGATCTCGCCGGACACGGGCACCTCGGCGCGGCTGGCGGGACCGAAGAGAGCGGAGAATCGCCGGTCGTTGAGCACGGCCATCACCTCGCCGGTCAGCTCTTGCTGCGCTACGGGGTCAAGGTCATGCACGGGGCGCGCCAGCCAGTGGCGGGCCGCGTCCGCGCGCTCTTCCGCCGGTAGCTCGGGTAGCGCCTGCAGCAGCCGATGAACGATACGGCCGCGGCGAAAACGGTCGCCGGCAGCGAGCGGGCTGGTCGCCGGGGGGGCATCGTCGCCGAGGGAGGGGCGCAGCGGCCGCAGGGCCGGCTGCTCGTCTGGCGCGCGCTGCGTCGCCCAGTCCGGCAATGGCGGCGGCGGTGCCGGCTCGCTGGCGACGTGGGGCTCCAGCGCCGCCTCCTGCGCGCAGGTGAGGCGCAGAGCCTGTGGCGATTCAATCAGGCCGCCCGGGCCGGCATGCCGGCTCAGGAACGCATCCTCGATCCATTCACTGCCAGGCGCGTCGGTCAGTCCGCGCTGGATTGCCTCGTACCACGAACCGGCAGCAGGTCCGTCCTTCTGCTTGCGGTTCAGCCAGCCGCAGACGATCAGCCGGTCGCTGGCGCGGGTCATCGCCACGTAGAGGAGGCGGCGGTATTCCTCCGTCTGCCGGCGAGCGACGAGACCGTGCGCTTCGTCGCACACCGCCTCGCGCAGCTCGCCGCGCGGCGGCCACAGCAGAACTTCCGGGTGCATCGTCTTCCCGGTGCGATCGCCGACGATCCACAATAGTTTGTCTTTCGGGGTGGGCGTCTGGCAACTATCTGGCAGGAAGACGATCGGCGCCTGCAACCCTTTGGCGCCGTGCACCGTCATCACCCTGACGGCGTTCTGCTGGCCCTGCTCGGGGTCGCGCTTGATTTCGACGTCACCGGCTTCAAGCCAGTGCAAAAAGCCCTGCAGCGATGGCGCGTGATGGCGCTCGTAGGCGAGGCAGAGCTCGAGGAACTCGGCGATCGGATCCTCCGCCTCGCGGCCGAGCCGGGAGAGCAGGCGGCGACGGCCGCTGTCGGTCGCATCTTCGCCATCGGGAAGGGGGCCGAGAGCTCGATTGAAGAATGCAAAGGGAGGGAGCACGTCGGCAAACGCAAGCTGCGCGCGAAGAAAGCGATAGGCGAAGCGGCAGGGCTCGTCGGTCTCCGCCCGCCACCGCAGCGCCCGCCACAGCGAGCCGGGGCGGTTCCAGGCGAGGGCGAACAGCGCCTCCTCGTCGAAGCCGAGCAGCGGTCCTTTAAGGACCGAGGCCAGGGTTAAGTCGTCGTCGGGGAGAAGCACGAAGCGGCCGAGCGCCATCAGGTCCATGACTGCGAGCTGCTCGGAAAGCAGCATGCGGTCGACCCCGGCAACGGCGATCTGCCGTTCCTTGAGCGCTCGCACCAGCGCTTGCATGAAGGAACCGCGCCGGCGCACCAGGACCATCACGTCGCCAGGGCGGATCGGCCGGCCGTATGCGTGCAGCATCTCGCCATCGTCGAGCATCGCCGCGATCCTGAGCGCGATCAGCGCAGCGAGGCGGTCCGGCGGCGAATCCGCGCTCTCACGGCCGATCGGCGGCGCCCAGGCGGGCGATGCGGCGGGCTCGCGCGCGGCGATGGACGGCCACAGCTCGACCGAGCCGCCGTCGCGCAGGCGGAAGGCCTGATGGACGATGACCTGCGGCTCGAGCGCGATGCTCTGGGCCATCTCCGCATCCTTGAAGGTCGCATCGACGGCCAGGAGCACCGCGCGGGTCGAGCGGAAGGACGTCTGCAACGGGATCGGCCGCCAGCGCCGGTCGGCGGCCTTCACCCGTGCGGCGTACCAGTCGCGACTGAGCAGGAACGCCGCCGGATCAGCGCCCTGGAAGCTGAAGATCGACTGCTTGACGTCGCCGACGGCGAAGATCGTACGGGCGACGTCGCGCCCGCCCGCCCCGGCGAAAAACTCCTGGGTCAGCCCGGTGATCACCCGCCACTGATCGGGGGCGGTGTCCTGTGCCTCGTCGATCAGCAGGTGATCGATGCCGCCGTCGAGCTTGAACAGCACCCAGGCGGCGTCGCTGCCGTCGGCCAGCAGACGGCCGGCGCCGGCGATCAGATCGCCATAGTCGAGCTGTGCGGCCGCCTCCTTCAGGCGACGATAGCTGCGCAGGAGCGCATCGCCGACGACGATCAGCGCCTGGGTCGCCTCGGCGACGACGATGGCGCGCTGGCGCTGGACCAGGCGGTGAAGCCGCCCAGCTTCCGTCAGCACCGCCTCAAGAGTGCCAGGGTGCGCCGCCTCGGTGCCCTTGGTCACCAGGTTCTTCGCGGCGCGGATGGTCCCTTCACCGGTCAGGAACGCGCCGATGTACGCGCTCAATGCCAGCGCCCGCTCGTTCGGGGAGGCAGCCAGCCAGGCAGCGATGGCGGCCGCGCGATTGCTCTCCGCTGCCGTGCCGCCGGCAAGTGTTCCTGCAGCAGCGCGCAGGGCGTCGATATCGAAGGCAGTGTCCACGCATGCGTCGTCGAGCACGCTCGCGCACGTATCACCAGCGGCGAGCCCGAGCACGGCGCGGGCGGCGTCCCCGGCGGCGGCAGCCGAGCCGAACGCCTCGATCAACGGAGTGAGGCGGTCGGGTGGCCTGGCGATTTCGTCCATGAGCTCATCAAAGGCGCCTTCGCGCAGGTACCCGGTCAGCACCGCCAGCGCCGCGGCCAGCGCATCGGCGCCTCGCTCCGCCGCGGCCATCACTTCGTGCCGTGCTTCGGCGAGCAGCGCCTTCGCGTCCCGTTCGTCGAGCACCGTGAAGTGCGGCGGCACCCGGGCCTCGAGCGGGAAGCGGCCGAGCAGCGACTGGCAGAAGGCGTGAATCGTCTGGATGTTGATGCCGCCCGGCGAATCAAGCACCCGGGCGAATAATTGGCGGGCGCGAAGCAGTTGGTGCGCCGTCGGCACGGAGCCGAGCAATTCGATCAGCAGGCAGTGAAGATCGGCTGGCTGGGCGACGGCCCAGATGCCGAGCCGCTGGGCGATGCGGTTCGCCATCTCCGCCGCCGCCGCCTTGGTGTAGGTCAGGCACAAGATGCGCCGGGGCTCGTTGCCGTCCAGCATCAGCCGCAGCACCCGATCGGTCAGCACCTTGGTCTTGCCGGTTCCCGCCGAGGCGGCGACCCAGACGCAGGCGCCGGGATCACTCGCCCCTCGTTGCCATTCGTTGGGATCGTCGGCCGGGCCGGCGCGCTCGGCGGCGAAGAGCGCTCGCTCCATTATTCGTCCGCCTCGTCGCCACCACCGGCCCATTCCTTGACCCGGGCGAGGTGAGCATAGTCGTCGAAGTGCGGCGCGAGGTGGGGGCGGGGTCGCGAGGCGTAGGGCGTTCTGGGATCATCAAAGCACGCGATCAGCTCCCGCAGCCCGCTCAGCGCGTCGTCAGCAAGAGTATCGATGGCTTTGATCCGCTTGACGCCGTCCTTGTCGTCGCCGCGCAGCCGCCAGTATTCGAGCGCGGCGACGGGTCCCGGCCTCATGCCGGTAAACCCGCCTGCCTCGGCGATCGCAGCTTCGAGCGGCAGTTGCGGAGCGAGGCCGGCGAGAACGTCCTTTTCCGATGGCGGCTCGCCGGTTTTGTAATCGATGACGCTGAGCGTTCCATCGGTCAGGCGGTCGATACGATCGGCCTTGGCGACGAGCAGGAAGGCGCCGCCGGGCGTAGCCAGTTCGATCGCGCCATCGATCTCCACCCCTGACGCCGCGACCGCGTCACGCCGCGTCCGTTCGGTATTGACGATCCAGCGGGCGATGCGCTCGAACCGCCGCCACCAGAAGGCGCGCACACCCGGGCGCTGCATCAGTTCGCCGAAGGCATCGCGCCCGCAAACGAGCAGTCGCTCTTCGTCGTCGTCGCGCGCAAAGTTTGGTTTGTCCTCGAGGAAACGGCGGATCGCCGTGTGCACGCAGGTGCCGAAGTCTGCCGCCTCGGGGCTGGCGTCGATTGGCTTCAGCGGCCTCAGCTTGAGGATATGCCGCGCGTAGATGGCGTATGGGTCGCGAATCCACGTCTCGACCTGGGTGACCGACAGACGGCGCGGCCGCGCTTCGCCCGGCGGCGTGGGCGCCGGCGCCTTGCCGGGAACGATGGCGGCCGGCTCGTCGAGCTGGCGCTGCCAGTGCAGCAGGGAGCGGGCAGTCTCGGCGTTGTTCCGCATCCAGGCGCTGTCGCGCAAAAGGGTTTGCAGTCGCAGCAGCCAGCGGCAGGGCACCGTCGGTGCGCCCTCCCGGCGTCGGGCGCGGGTGAGCCAGACCTCGGGTGCCGCGAGGCACTGGGCGAAGTCGTGCGCGGAGAGGCCGATCCGGCGCTCAGGCAGGGGCAGGCCGAAGTCCTGCATCATCGGCCGACTCATCCACGGGCTGGGATGCGCCTTCGGTGGCCAGCTCTCCTCGTTCAGGCTGCCGAGGATCATAACGTCGGCACGTTGCAGACGCGCCTCGAGCGGACCCCAGATGGCGAGGCGCGGATGCCGACCCCAGCGCGGGCGAACAACGCAACCGCCCATCAGCACGTCGAGCAGGTCGGGATACTCGGCAAGCGCGACGAGAGGATCGTGCCGGGCCGCGTGCGCAAGCTCGGAGATGAATCCCGCCAGCGCTTCGCCGGCGTCACTGCGCCACAGGCGTTTGGAGCCTGGGATGCGATCGGTCGCGCCAAGGGCCTCGGCGGTGGCGACGTGGGCGGCAACGATCTCGGCCAAGCTCACCGCGCCGCAGTCACGCAGCCGGGCGAACGGCTGCGTCGCCGCATCCAGTGCGTCCAGCAGATGGGCAAGGTCGTCGGCGACGGCCGGTGAGTCCGCGCGATCAGGATCGCTCACCGGGGTAATTGCCTGGCGCAAGCCGTCCATGCCCGGTGCCGGCCGCAGGCCGCGCAGCGCGTGGTGTTCGAGGTCGCGGACGTGACGGCGGAAGAGCGTTGGCGCCTGTCCGCACGCCGCCAGCGGATGTTTTAGCGCCGCCAGCAGCGGCACCGGCGCGAACCTTTCGACCACCATGCGAGCGATCAGCCGCAGAAACGTCGCCGGTCCGGTCTCGGACAACGGCTGGCCGCCGGAATCGTCGATCGCGATCCCCCAGCGATCGAGCGCGGCGCCGACCCTGCGGGCGAGAAGCCGGTCGGGCGTGACCAGCGCCGCCGTTCGTCCGGGTGCTTCCAGCGTCTGGCGCATGATCAGGGCGATGCTGCGGGCCTCTTCTTCCGGGCTTGCAGCCTCGATGGCGGCGATGCCGTCGCAGGCGGCGGGTGCGATCGGGGGCGCGGCGAACGCCCGCTCGCTGCAGGCTGCCGGCGCGAGGGCGCGCCGGATCAGCTCCGCGCGCCCAAGGTCGACATCACCGATGCCGGGCGCCGGCCAGGGGCGGACATCCTCGCGGGTAATGCCGAAGCGCCGCAGCAGTGCGGCGAGGCCGAATTGCGGATGCGTCTGCGCGAGGGCGAAGTCGGGCTCGTCGGGACCGACGTCGATTGCCCGCCAGACGTCTTCGTCCGCGTAAGTATCGAGTCCGGGCAGCACGACGGCGCCCGCCGGCAGCGAAGCGATCACCTTCAGCAGGTCCGCCGTTGCTGGCTGACTGCCGGTCGAGCCGGCGGCGATCACCGGGGTGGACGGAGGATGCATCCGCCAGGCGGCCGCCTGGGCACTAAGCAGGCGGTCGCGGTGCAACGCCGGATCGATACATCCCTCCGTATCCAGCATCGCCTGCCAGCGCGATGCCAGGGGCTGCAGAAAGGCAAGCGTGACCTGCCAGTGACGGGCGAGGTCGTCCGGAACAAGGCGCCCAAGGTCGCGCAGGTCAAGTCGCTCGGTGTGCACCTGATCGAACAGGCGGGCGAGCTCGCCGGCAAGATGAGCCGCCTGTGCCGGGCGGCTGGCTCCCCCGAGCGCTTCGGTGACGAGCTGGGTCAGCAGCAGGTGCCGGCGCAGGCGCGAAATCGCCGGCGGCAGATCGAACCCGTATCCGCCGCCGATGCCGGAGGCCTCGGCTTCGTCGAAGGCAAGATCGTCCTCATCGACATCGCCCAGCGGGGTCATGCGCGGCAGCAGGATCGGACGCTCGCCCGCCTGGCGGACGAACGCCAGCGACAGGGCGCGGCAGGCCCGCCGGGTCGGCAAAAAAATCCGCGCCGTGGCCAGGGCCTCGGGCGCGGCACCGAGGCGGGCGCGCAGGCCCGCAGCCAGCGCATCGACGAACGGCACGCCTGGCGCAAGGGTGTAGACGCGGGGGGGGCGCACGGCGGGCGCGCCGCTCAGCGCAGAAACGCTTCGGCGCGCGGAATATCCGCCGGCGTGCCGACGTGGCACCAGCCGCCCGCGTGCGCCAGGCCGAACAGGCGCCCCGCAGCGATCGCGCGGTCGTAGAGCAGATTCAGCGAGAAGGCGCCGTTCGGTGCGCCGGTGAACAGGCGCGGATGCAAGATCTGAATGCCGGCGAAAAGGAACGGCGCGCAGGGCCGCTGCCCGCGGCGAACGAGGCGGGTGTCGTTACTTAGGAAGAAATCGCCGGGGCCGTCATAGCCCAGGGCGGTTTGCGTGGGATGCAGCAGTAACAGGCCGTCCATGGCCACGTCGTCCCAGGCCTGGGCGAGTTCGCCCAGCGTCGGCGCCGGCCCGTCGCGCCAGATCACATCGCCATTGATGACGAAGAACCCGCCCTCGCCCAGCATCGGCAGGGCGTTGGCGACGCCGCCGCCGGTCTCCAGCCGTTCCGCCTCGATGCACAGCCGCGTCGGTGGCGAACGGCGCGCGGCGACGTGCCGTTCGACGACATCGGCAAGATGAAAGGCGTTGACCACCACCTGATCGATGCCCGCCGCTTCGAGGAAGTCGAGGGCGCGATCGAGCATCGTTCGCCCAGCGATCTCGATCAGCGGCTTGGGCACACGCAGCGTGATCGGGCGCATCCGCTCGCCGAGTCCCGCAGCCAGCAGCATCGCCCGGCGCGGCGGCCTGTCGCCCCCGCGATGGGTTGAGCCTGCGCGCTCAGCGACCATCACGACGCGGCGACCGCGGGAATGCCTGGGACGTGTCGGGCGGCGCCGGGCAGGAACTCGCCAAACCAGGCGGCAAGCGCATTCAGTTCCGGGCGATCGAGCGTCGCCTCGAGCAGCCGCCAGACGCGCGGAATATGCGCGAGGTATGCGGGTTTGCCGTCGCGCCGGCTGAGGCGGGTGAAGATGCCGATCACCTTGCAATGCCGCTGCGCCGCGAGCACGGCGAAGCTGCGAGCGAAGCCATCGACGTCGATTTTTCCCGCCATGGCCTGGCGATAATGGTCGAGCATCTCCTGCTTAAGGTCGGGGGCGACGTCCCTACGCGCGTCCTCGAGCAGCGACATCAGATCATAGGCGCCGGGTCCAGTGACGGCGTCCTGGAAGTCGAGGAGTCCGCAGGCGGCGACACCGCTGCGCGCCGGCAACCGCATCAGGTTGTCGACGTGAAAATCGCGCAAAACGAGGCCAGCCTCTTCGGCGAGCAGCGGCTCCAGGGCTTCGTGCCACGCGGCGATGAACGCCGCACGCGCGGCCTCGCTCGCCGGCCGGCCCTGGATCGCCGGGATATACCAGTCGACGAGCAGCAGCGCTTCGTCGATGAGGCGCTGACGATCGTAGGCGGGAAGGCCCGGCGGCAAGGCACGATCGGCGGGCAGCCGGTGCAGGTGGATCAGCACGTCGACGGCGAGGCGGTATAAGGTGGCGGCATCGGCGCCACTGTCGAGCAGCCGCGTATAGGTCTCGTCGCCGAAATCTTCGATCAGCAGCAGCCCGGCGGCAACGTCGGCATGGAGCAGGGCCGGGGCGCTGAGGCCGAGGCCAGTGAGGTGCCGGGCGATGCGGACGAAGGGGCGGACGTCTTCGCGTTCGGGCGGCGCGTCCATCAGCATCGCTGTGGCACCGTTGCGGCGCACGCGGTGATAGCGGCGAAACGAAGCGTCGCCGGCGAGCGCGTGAACCTCGGCTCCCCGCCAGCCGGCCTCGTCCAGAAAGTCCGCGATCCGGGCGGCGCGCTCAGACAAGGTCCGCTCCGTGCAAACGCTCGTGCCAGACGGCATCGCCGGTGATGAGCACGCAGCGCGCGTCTTGGCCCGCCCCGAAACGGAACAGTATGCCCAGACGCGGCGACGGCAGCAGCCGTCCGAGACGCTCGGGCCATTCGATCAAGGAGATGCCGGTGGCGAATGCCTCCTCAATCCCGAGTTCCCAGGCTTCTTCGGGATCGGCAATGCGGTAGAGGTCGAAGTGCCAGATCGCCGCGCCGTCTGGTGTGGGCGGCTCGTAGACCTGGACCAGCGTAAAGGTCGGACTCGGCACCTCCTCGTCGCCGGTGCCACGAGCGCGGATGAAGGCCCGGGCGAAGGCGGTTTTTCCGCAACCGAGATCGCCGCTCAGGGCAAGAACGTCCCCCGCGCGCGTCAACGCCGCGAGGCGCGCTGCCAGCGCCGCCGTCTGCGCTTCGTTCGCGAGCGGAAATTCGGCTTCGAACCCACCCGCCGAGACGCTTGAACCGGCACGCGAGCCGGACCATTCTTCCCGCCCCGCAGCAGACGCGGCAACCGCTACGACCAAGGGTGATCTCTCATGACGACCGATGCTTTGCGCGCCGATGTGGCGATCATCGGCGCCGGTCCGGTCGGACTGTTCGCCATATTCGAGTGTGGCATGCTCGGACTGACCTGTCATGTCTTCGACGCGCTCAGCGCGGCGGGCGGCCAATGCATGGCACTTTATCCGGAAAAGCCGATCTTTGACATTCCGGGGTACCCGAGCATTCTGGGCGCCGAACTCGTCGACAGACTCGTGCAACAGGCAGCGCCGTTCAAGCCCGTTTATCACCTTGGCGCACCGGTGACGGACGTGGTGCCGATGGACGGCGGCGCCTGGCGGGTCGGCACGGGCAAGGGCGCGCCGGTCGAGGTCACGGCGGTAATCGTTGCGGGCGGCGTCGGGGCGTTCGGCCCCAACCGTCCGCCACTCGATGGAATCGAGCGCTTCGAGGGTGGTGCCGCGGGCCGCGGCGTTCACTATCTCGTCGCCCGCCGGGAGGACTTTCGCGGGCGGCGGGTGGTGATTGCTGGCGGCGGTGATTCGGCGGTCGACTGGGCAGTCTCCCTCGCCGAGGTGGCGGAGCAGGTCTTTGTCGTTCACCGTCGTGATAAGTTTCGCGCCGCGCCAGGAAGCGTCGGAAAGCTTCGCGCACTGGCGGCGCAGAAGCGAATCGATCTGATAGTTCCCTATCAGCTCCACGCCCTGGAGGAGCGCGACGGCGCGATGTCGGCGGTCATCGTCGCCGACTTTGACGGCGGGACCCGGCGGCTTGCCGCCGACGCGTTGCTGCCCTTCTTTGGCCTGTCGCAGAATCTCGGTCCGATCGCGCAGTGGGGCCTGCGCCTGCACCGAAACCATATCGCCGTCGATCCGGCGACCTGCGCCGCCGGGCAGCAGGGGATCTTCGCGATCGGCGATGTCGTCACCTATCCCGGGAAATTAAAGCTGATTCTCACCGGCTTTGCCGAAGCGGCGATGGCGGCACACGCCATCCATCCGCTCGTCCATCCCGGCGAAGTGCTGCACTTCGAATATTCGACGACTAAGGGTGTGCCGCAATAGGGGCAGCCCACGCAGGCGTCGCCGCTAAGCCATCTGGTTGGCGAACTCGTCGAGCAGCAGGCGGATGCGCAGCGGGTCGGTTTCGTCCATGATCATCTGCACGCGTCGCTGCGCCGCCAGCAGATCGAGATCAAGGATACGGCGCTTGACGCGGGGAATGTTGCTCGCGGTCATCGACAGTTCGCGGAAGCCGAGGCCGAGCAGCAGCGGCGCGAATACCGGATCGCCGGCGATCTCGCCGCAGGCGCACACCGGGATTCGCGCGCGCAGAGCGGCGGCCGCGGCGAACTGGATCATGCGCAGGACTCCCGGATGCAGCGGATCGTAGAGATGGGCGACGCGTTCGTCGCTGCGGTCGATCGCAAGCGTATACATCGTCAGGTCGTTCGAGCCGACGGCAAAGAAATCGCTCACCAGCGCCAGCGCATCGGCGGTTAGCGCCGCTCCCGGAACCTCGATCATCGGGCCGAGCGGCGGCAGCGTCGTCGGAATGTCGACGCCGCGGCGAAACAGCCGGCGCGCCGCCCGCGCCAGCACGTCGCGGGCGGCGCGGATTTCGGCGACGCTGGTGACCATCGGCAGCAGGATGCGCACCGGCCCATGGGCGCTGGCGCGCAGGATGGCGCGAAACTGGGTTTCGAGCAATTCGATGTGCGCCAAGGACAAGCGGATGCCGCGTACACCCAGGGGTGAGGTGGCGCTGTTGCCGAACTGGCCGACGAAGGGCATGGCTCCCTTGTCACCGCCGAGATCGAGGGTGCGGATAGTGACGCACTCGCCAGCGGCACGTTCGACCAGGTCGCGCAGGGCCTCATACTGCTCGCTCTCGGACGGGGCCGTCGCCCGGTTCATGAACAGGAATTCGGTGCGCAACAGCCCGATGCCCGCGGCTCCGGAGCGGGCGACGTGATCCATCTCCATCGGCAGCTCGACATTCGCCCGCAGGCTGACGGTCACGCCGTCACGGGTGATCGCCGGCTGGCCGGCGAGCCGGCGCAAGTCCCGCTCTTCCTGCCGCTGCCGCCCGCGCCGCCGCTCATAGTCCTCGAGGGAAGCCGACGAGGGATGAATAAGGATACGGCCGTTATCGCCATCGACGAGAACCGGATCGCCGGTGCGAACCGATTGCAGCAGCCCCGTGGCACCCAATACGGCCGGAAGGCCGAGTGCGCGGGCGAGAATTGCGGTATGTCCTTGCGGACCGCCCATCTGCGCGGCGATGCCGAGGACGTCGTCGGGCTTGAGTTGCGCGGTTTCGGCCGGTGTCAATTCCTCGGCGATCAGCACGCTGCCACGTGGCACGGCAAAGAGCGGTGTGTCCGGTTCATGCATCAGCTGAGCAAGCACGCGGTTCCCGACCTCGCGGATGACGTCGGCGCGCGACGCGAGGTAGGCGTCCTCCATTGCCCGGAAACTGCCGCAAATGGCGGTGACCTCGGACTGGACGGCGGATTCGGCGTTCAAACGCTCAACGGCGATGCGCGCGTTGGCGCTGCGCAGTAGTCGCGAATCCTTGAGCATCAGCAGATAAGCGTCGAGCAGATAGACGACGTCCTCGCTCATCCAGTCCGCACCATCCTTCGCGCGCTGCAGCGTTTTCGCCCGCAACCGGCTGAGCTGGCGCCGCGCGCGTAACACCGCTTCGCGCAAACGGCGATGCTCTGCTGCAACCTCGTCCGGATGCAGGTGATACTCCGGGACGCGCGGGCGGCCGCTCTCGCAGACAAACGCAACCCCCATCCCGACGCCAGGCGCAGCGCCGAGCCCTTCGACGACCCGTTCGTGTACGACCTGTTCGGTCATTTCCTTCCCAAAGCGTAGGCTTCGCTTATCTTTTCGTTGATTGCCTTTTTGTTGGCCGGGCGCTGTTGTCGCGCCGTTCTCCGCTCACCGGGCGGTCTTTATTTCCAGCGCTGCTCTTTGCGCCGGTGCATTAGTCCTCTTCGAATCTGGCTTCGATGATCTGGCCCAGCGTGGTGATCGCTTCTTCCGCTTCGCGTCCGACGGCGGCGATCTCGAGTTCCGTTCCCGGACCTGCGCCCAACATCATCAGTCCGAGGATCGATCGGCCAGAAACGGTGGTGCCACGTCTCGAGACGGTGATCTCGGCATCGAAGCCGGACGCGAGCTTGACGAACTTGGCTGCGGCGCGCGCGTGCAATCCCCGCCGGTTGGCGATCACGGCCGTGCACCTTAGAATGTCCCCGTCGCGGCTGAATTCGACCATGCGCCGCTCACGTTTCCTCCTGAGTGAGAAGACGCGAAGCGATGTTAATGTATTTCCGGCCGGCTTCCTGAGCACTTTGCGCCGCCTCTTCGAGAGAATCCGTCTGCCGGACGCTCGCCAGCTTGATCAGCATCGGCAGGTTGACTCCGGCGATCACCTCGACGCTGGCCTTATCCATGATGGAAATGGCGAGATTCGAGGGTGTGCCGCCGAACATGTCGGTGAGCAGCACGACACCGTTGCCTTCCTCCGCCTGCGCGACGCTCTCAAGGATCTGCGCGCGCCGTTGCTCCATATCGTCGTCCGGACCGATCGAGACGGCGGAAATATTCACCTGCGGACCGACGACGTGCTCAAGCGCTGAAATAAGCTCGTCTCCAAGCCGCCCGTGAGTGACGATGACCAGACCAATCATGATCTCACGAAACCCTTGTCTCCGCATCGGTTTGTGTTCGATTCGACCGGTCCAGATCGCGGTGAAGTAACTGTACGCGTTGTTCCTGGCTCTTGAGCCATGCGGCCAACTCTTCGGCGACAAAAACGGATCGATGACGGCCGCCGGTGCAGCCGATCGCAATGGTCAAATAGCTCTTCCCTTCGGCCACATAGCGGGGCAGCAGAGGCTGCAACAACCGCAAGAGGGACTCAAAGAAGGTCGCGTAGGCGGAATCGCCGCGAATGAACTGCGCGATTGGTGGATCGCGGCCGGTCAGCGCCTTCAATTCGGCTTGATAATACGGATTGGACAGAAAACGCACGTCGAAAACGAGATCAGCGTCTCGCGGCAGCCCCGAGCGGAACGAAAAGGACAGCACCTGAACGGTCAGTTCGTCGTGAAGCTCGACCGCGAAGTGCCCTTGCAGGATCTGCTTGAGATGGCCGGGATTGAGGCCGGTGGTATCAATCGTCAGATTGGCCGACGTGCGCAACGCGGAAAGGACCTGCCGCTCGTGGGCGATACCCTCGATCAGCGGCAAGGGATCGGCCAGCGGATGGCGGTGCCGGGTCGCCGTATAACGCTGCCGCAATTCCTCATCGTCACAATAAAGGAACACGAGCTGGATACTGACGCCCTCCTCGCTGCGCATCCGCTCAATAGCGGCGATGCAGGCATCAACGCCAAAGTCGCGCGTCCGCACGTCGACACCGATCGCGAGGTTTCGACGCGCCTGCGGGGGCTCACCCGCTTCGGCACGAAGCAGGCGCGGCAAAAGACGCAAGGGCAAATGATCAATGCATTCGAAGCCGATGTCCTCGAGCACTTTCAGCGCCGTCGTCTTTCCCGCGCCGGACATCCCGGTGATGAGCAGGACGTTCTGGCCGGTTGCAGAATCGTCCATCGTCGGCGATAGCGCCATGATCTCCTCAGGCGGGCTACGACTGTCGCTCATTCAACGCTCACTATACGTCCACAGACGAGGCCGACGACAGCCCGAACCTTGCTCGCCGACGACGGCTCCAGCGCCGTCAGTCGATAATACGGCAACCGCACACCGAGAATCTCGACGCTGTCCGGCGCCGGCATCCGCTCGACGCTGTCGCCATCGACAAGATCGATAACCAGATCCAGCCGCACCGATGCTTTCGCCGGCATGCGGAGAACGCCGATTCCCCGCACCTCGAGCAGGCCTGCTAAGGCCTCGGGCGCGCTGGCCGTCACCGCTCCCCCCGCCGCTTCGGCGCAGGTATAATCATCGGAGACAAGGCACGCACCCACGTCGATCAGGCGCAAGGCAAGATCGGATTTGCCCGAGCCGGATGGGCCGCGCAAGAGTACACCCGCTCCGTCGATCGCTACACACGTGCCGCGCAAGCGCTCCATCACGATACAACGTGCAACGCGTCGCCATCAGGTGTCAATCATGGCTGCCCGCGGAGCTGCGGAACCCGGTGTCGATGCCGCACGAAAAAAAGCCACCGCGACCCTCGGCGCCCTATTCTCCGGGCAGCCGGACGACGAATCGGGCGCCGGCGATCCGGCCCGTGGGGTCGCGGCGATTTTCGGCGACGATGGTTCCGCCATGAGCCTCGACGATCTGCTTCGAGATACTGAGGCCAAGGCCGGAATGCTGGCCAAATTTCTCGTCCTGCGGACGCTCAGAATAGAATCGCTGAAAGATGTCGTCCTCGAGTCCTTCCGGAATCCCCGGTCCCTGATCGAGCACTTCGGCGACCACCTGCTTGCCTTCGCGCCGGGCCTTAAGAGTAATCGCGCTAGCGGGCGGACTGAAGGACAGAGCGTTGGCGATCAGATTGCGGAACACCTGGACCAGCCGTCCCTCGACGCCGTTGACGACGAGGCCCCGTCGGTGATCGACGTCGAGAATAAGCCGCACCTGTCGCTGCATCGCGGTGCTCTCGGTCACGTCCATCAGCGCCGCCAGCATCCGGCGGATGTCGACGGCGGCGGAGTTTTCGCGCGACAGCTCGGCATCGAGGCGCGAAGCGTCGGAAATATCGCTGATCAGGCGATCGAGGCGGCTGACGTCTTCGAGGATGATGTTCATCAGCTTTTGGCGCCGCTCGGGATCGGTGATCCGGGCGGCGGTTTCGACGGCGCTGCGCAGCGACGTCAGCGGGTTCTTGAGTTCGTGGGCGACGTCAGCGGCGAATCGCTCGATCGCGTCGATGCGCAGCCACAGGGCTTGCGTCATGTCGCGCAGCGCCGCCGCGAGCCGGCCGATCTCGTCGCGCCGCGTTCCGAAGTCGGGGATCGTGTGTCGGCGGTGGCGATCGCTACGTACTAGTTCCGCGGCCGCCGCCAGCCGCAGGATCGGCCGCGCGATAGTGCCAGCGAGATAAATCGAAAGCAGCACGGTAATCGCTAGCGCCGCGAGGAACCACTTGAACACGTCGAGCCGGACCTTCAGGACCGCCGTATCGATATCGGTGGAGTCCTTGGTCAGCATCAGGGCGGCAAGCACTTGCTTGTAGCGCTGGACGGGAACCGCGACGCTGAGCACCATGCCGCCATTGGCGTCGGCGCGAACCGTCGTCGCCGCCTCGCCGGAAAGCGCCAACATCACCTCCGGGTAGTCGCGCCCGGCCTGAACCGCGTTTTCGACGTAGAGTGGCAGGTCTTCGCAGCTCCACAGGCGCGTCAGGATGCGGTCGTAACCAGCAAGAAGGTCCTTGACCTGCTGCCCTTCGGTACGCGGCGCCGGCAATTCTTCGATCTGCACCGATCCGCCGGGACCGCCGAGGACGAGGCTGTCGGCGACGAGCGTGCCGTCCTCGTTGAACAGGCGGGCGCGGAAATGCGACGTCTCGATCAGACGGCGAACAATCTGCTGCGCCATCAGCGGGATCAGGCCTTCGGTTCCCGATGAATCGGCGAACGTCGCGCTCTCGCCGACAGCCGCCGCGAACAGGTTCGCCTCGCTGCGCATGGTCGCGAGTTCGGCCGCGATCAGGCCGCGCCGATATTCGTCCAAATAAAGCATGCCGGCGAACAGAAAACCGAGCGCCAGCAAGTTGACGGCGAGAATGCGCCGGGTGATCGGCGAAATCCCCGCCCGCCGCGGCGACTTGCGGCGGGAAAGGGCGGGCTGGCCGTCAGGTGGCGCGGTAGCGATATCCAACCCCGTAGAGCGTTTCAATGTGCGCGAAATCCGTATCGACATCCTTGAATTTCTTGCGCAGGCGTTTGATGTGGCTGTCGATGGTCCGGTCGTCGACATAGATGTGCTCGCCGTAGGCTGCGTCGATCAATTGATCGCGGCTCTTGACATGACCCGGCCGGCGGGCGAGAGCCTGGACGAGCAGGAACTCCGTCACCGTCAGCGCGACTTCGCGACCTTTCCACGTACACAGGTGGCGGGTATGGTCGAGGACGAGTTCACCCCGGCGCATGCCCTCCGCTTCGCCGGCGTTCGGTGCTGCGGCCAAGCGTCGGCGCAGCACCGCGCGAATCCGTTCGATCAGCAGGCGTTGCGAAAACGGCTTGGTGATGTAGTCGTCCGCGCCCATGCGCAGACCCAGCATTTCATCCAGTTCGTCGTCCTTGGAGGTGAGGAAGATCACCGGAACGTCGCTGTTCTGGCGCAGCTTACCGAGGAGTTCGAGCCCGTCCATCCGCGGCATCTTGATATCGAGAATGGCAAGGTCAACCGCCTGGCTCGACAACCCCGCCAGCGCGTCGGCGCCGTCGGTGAAGGTCAGAACGCGGAACCCTTCAGCTTCCAGCGCCATGGACACGGAGGCAAGGATATTCCGGTCGTCGTCCACGAGCGCGATGGTTTCGATCACGATCCTATACCCCGTATTCGTTTGTTGCCGCGCGCCCCTCGATAAGTGCAAGGCCGCATCGGCAATGTCGGGCGCGGGTCTCTTTGCGATCATTATAATGGCGATTATGCGGCGAGGACATGTGCTTATGCGCGAGGCGACTGACACTCTGGCTGTCGGCACTGCGGTATTTCACCCAGGACTGTCCCGAACGGAGTAAAAACGCCGCTTTGGCGGGCATACAATTTTTTTGGTCCGCAGGCTGGACCGCGCAGCACCTTCCGCCCGCAAGCCTCGCTGCCGTGGCGCGAAAGGACCCCATCAAGGCGCAAGCTGTTTCGCGTTGGCAACAGTGCGCTGCCTAATCCTCAAGCAGCTTTCTATGCGAATGAAAATCATTTGCGTTCTCAATGAGAGCGGTGCTCACTTTCGCCGTTGTGCGAGAGGACGAGGGAGAGAGGGATTTGCAAAAGCCAGCCAAATATCGCCAAAAACCATCGGCGAAGTCCTTCTTGGGCGGAAAAGTCAAGGTATCCATGCAGCAGCAGAGCCACCTGCGAGCCGGCAGGCACCCGGCGCAGCGCGACCGGAGGTCGGATAGGAGCATCGGCATTTCCGCTATGCCTCAGATCAAAATTGCCCTAAATGGGGATATTTAGCCGCGCCGACCTGGGGCAAAATGCCAGATACAAGGTTATAACATTGCATTATACTTACGGCAGACAAACGCACGCCGTGTCGCCGGCGATACCGACCGACTCGAGCGATGGGCAGCCCGTCTGACGGACGGCCAACGTCCCCTCCCGCACGCAATGATCAACCACTGAAAAGGGGAAGGATCGAAGATGTTGATCAAACGAGGCACCAGCCTGCTCGCCAGCATGACGTTGATGACCGGCGTTGCGCCTGCCCTCGCCCAGGACCTGGACGACTGGCTCCGGGGTGACTACGCCACTGGCGACTGGGGCGGCGCGCGGACCCGGCTCGAAGAGGCCGGCATCACCCCAGAGATGGCCTATAGCACCGATCTCCTCGCCGTCCACAACGGCAATGCCGGCAGCGGCGACGGCTGGGACTATGCCGGCCGGGTTGACGCCGGCCTGGATTTCGACCTCGAAAAGCTCGCCGGTATTCCCGGCCTCAGCTTCTACGCCAGCGCCGCCTGGTCGTCGGGCTCCGATCTTTCGGAACATCAGGTCGGTAACATCTTTGCCGTGCAGCAGATGTTTACCGGCGAGAAGGTCCGCCTCGGGCAGCTCTACCTGCAGCAGCACTTGTTTGACGATCAGCTCACATTGAAGGTCGGCCGGCTGACCACCGAGAACGATTTCCTATCGTCGGACATCTATGCCAATTACGTCAACGGCGGCATCAACGGCACCCCGTCGAATGTCCCGGACAGCAATGCCGGCTTTACCACAGCGCCGTTCTCCCAGTGGGGAGCCTCGGCGGCCTATGAGCCGGCAGACAACCTGCGGCTCGCCCTCGGCGTCTACAACGCCGACGATAAAGCCAACGAGGACAAGCGCCACGGCGTCGATTTCGCTCTCGACGGCGATGCCGTCTTTGTCATCGGCGAGGTCGGCTATAGCTGGAACCAGCCGATCGATGAAGAAAACACAGGGGCGACGGAGGCGGCCCATCAGCCCGAGTTGCAGCCGGAGGCGGTGTCCTCGGTTCCCGGCGCCTTGCCTGGCACGGTCAAGCTCGGCGGCTTCTTCGAAAGCGGCAACCGCGAGGACATCAAGGACGGCCGCAAGAAGGAAGGCAGCCCCGGCTTTTACATCTCCGCAGAGCAGATGGTCTATCGCGAAGGCGATGCGGGAAACCAAGGCCTGACCCCGTGGCTGGTCCTCACCTACATGCCTCGCGAGTCGATCAACGAGTTGCCGCTCTTTGTCGGCGGTGGGCTCGTCTATAAAGGGCTGATCCCGACCCGCGACAACGACAACGCCGCCATCGGCCTCTTCTACGGCCAGCTTTCCGACGACGCCCAGCCGGGTGGCTCGGAAAAGGTCCTCGAATTTGCCTATACCGCGCAGCTCACGCCCTGGTTCTACGTTCGTCCCGACCTGCAGCTCGTCTTCGATCCTTCCGGCGTGTCCAGCGCCGATACCGCGATCGTCGGTGGCGGCGAAATCGGCATCGTCTTCTGAGCGCCAACAACCCTGGACCCGAGCCCAGCCGCACCACCATCCAATCGCCGTCACAGGCGTCGGTCGGATATGGTCTCAAGTAAAGGGCGGCGCCCTCGTCTGATCGGGGATCTTTGGATCTCGTCGGGTGGGCTCGGGGCGATCATTCGCCGTATGAGGCGCTCCGGGCTGGGAAAGCGGGGCCGTTTTGCGTTCCCGCCCGTCGCTCTTCGAAGCGTCCGTAAAACGCGGCTGGCGGGGCTGCGATTGCCTCATGCAAGACGATGCTGAGCAGCACGGACAGCACGATGATGGCGAAGATCTGCTCCTGTCCCTGGAAGCCGAAGCGGTCGATAGCCAGAGGCAGGTCGAGGACTGAGGCAATGCCGCGCGGACTCGACCAGCCGAGGAAGGCAACCGTCGGCTGGTCCAGGCGTGAGCCGATGAGGCTGATCGCGGTCAGCAGCATGCGCACCACGCTCAGGCTGGCCAGCGCGTAGACCAGCGCCCGCCAGTCCCACAGCGGTACAGCCATCGGCAGCATCATCAGGCCGAAGATCAGGAACACACACAGCGAAAACTGAGCGCTGTCCGCATCTTCCGGTTCCATGACAACATCCGCGATCACGTCGGAGCCGCCTCGTCGCCCAGCCCTCGCGCATTATGACCATCGGCACGCGCAGCTGAGCACATAGGTCATGAACCGCGGAAGTTGGCATAATGAGACCTGTGCACGGGTATTTTTTGGTTTGATTATAGAGGGATGGTTGGCTCGGAGCGGGCGTCTGATGGTGGTGGTAGAGCGGTGTGCGGGGACCGCGGTGTCGCTCACGCGGGCCGGGCGGTCAAAGTAGGGTTTGCTTGAGGTTGTCGGCGATGGCGGTGAAGTGAACCTGGGCGGCGGCTTTGGCGAGACCTCGCCATCGCATCCGCCTGAGCCCGTAGCTTCGCTTCCAGGTGCCAAAGATTTTCCCGATCCGGCTGCGGACGCAGTGAATGAACTGAGCTGTAAAGGTTTGGAGTTGATCGGACGGTACGGTTTGGTAGCGGTGGGCTGAGGTGCGCCGGGATGGGGTGATCATCCTATACCGGCGCACGAACAAAGGCGATCCGCCGATGACGCAGACGCAGCAAGTGATCAAGTCGAAGATCGGGCTGTTCGAGTTGGCGAAGCAGCTCGGTGACGTCAGCCAGGCGTGCAAGATTCTGGGCTACAGTGGGACAGCTTCTATCGGTTCAAAAACCGTACGAGAAGGGTGGCGAGCTGGCGCTGCAGGAGATCAGCCGCCGAAAGCCGATATTAAGAACCGGGTGAATCCGTCGATCGAGGCGGCAGTGGTCGACCTGGAGAAGGTGAAAGCCGACAGGGGGGCGCACGGCAAGTTCGAGAGCGAATGCCCGGATATTGCAGCGCGCAACGTCTACCTCTGTTCCAGCGACGAGCTGCTGCGAAGTGAAGGAAACCTGCATGACAATGGACGAACGCTGCGTTACTTGGCCATACGCCTCGCGAATACAGAATCATTCGCTCAGTCGCGACGCGATAGGAATAATGTCAGGATGACGTTCCCTCACCTCAAGTACATCCCGGGATCACTCGGTTGCGGATCCGCGGCTCAACTAGCGTTCACGACGAAATGCTCCTCGCCATCTGCGCCCAGAATTTGCCAAAACTGATCCGTCGCCTCATCTCTCAGCAACAGACCGCCCCGGTATTACTCGAGGCCGTCCGCCAACGACGGCGGTCATCCACCGCCCCACAAACCGATCCGCTTGACCCCGCTCCGCAGAATAACCGACTTTTTCAACAGCATCGGAAATCCCCCGCGTCAAGTCACCTTCATCGCTCAGCGGCATGACCCGCTTGCAGGGCGACGGGCGTGGCCAAGCACGGCCATCTCGTCAAGGGTCGCTCGTTCCTCGCGCGCCCGTTCGGCGGCCTCGCGCTGACCTCGTGCTTCATCCGCCAGTTCGATCGTGCGCAGCTCGCGATAGCATGCCTGCACCGCGTCGCGTTGGTGCGCGACTTCCCCTTGTGCCGTTTCGATTGCCTTAAGACAGGTCGTACGGCGTTGGTCGACCGCGCTCGCAAATGCCGAATAGGTAAGCGCATGTTCAGCCGGTGCATCACGCACGTACGCCTGCTCTTCTTCAATCCATGCATCGATGGCGCGCAAAGCAGCTTCATGCTTGTCCAGCACTTGCAGGTTCTCCGCCAGAACGCGCTGCTGCTCGTCGAGTCGCCAGCGATGCAGGCGGATTAGTGTCGCCAGCTTTCCTGCCACCGCCACCTCTTTGATTGTCGTTTACGCTTGCGCGCGGCGTGGCGCATTACGTCGCCATTTCCGGCGCCTCCGCCAGCACTTGTTCCAGCGCGGCGTATGAGTCAAATAGAGAGCACCTTTCGTTTCGCCCCTGGCCGATAAACGCTTCCAGCTTGGGATAGAGTTGCACCGCGAGATCGACCTCGGGATCAGCGCCCTTGCGATACGCACCCAGGCGGATCAGCTCCGCCATGTCCTCATAGACCGAGAGCAGGCGGCGAGCCCGCCGGATGAGTGTATTCTCAGCATCGGAGTTACAACCGGGTAGACTCCGAGAGACGCTTTTCAGTACGTTGATCGCCGGAAAACGGCCCCGCTCGGCGATCGCGCGATCGAGGACGACGTGGCCATCGAGAATTCCGCGCACAGCATCGGCGATGGGCTCATTGTGGTCGTCCCCGTCCACGAGCACGGTGAACAGGCCGGTAATGCTACCCTGCCCGGCGGTTCCTGGGCCGGCGCGCTCGAGCAGACGTGGCAATTCGGCAAACACTGATGGTGTGTAGCCTTTGCTCGTCGGCGGCTCGCCGGCTGCAAGGCCGATTTCCCGCTGCGCCATCGCGAAGCGGGTGACGCTATCCATCAGACACAGCACGCGAGCTCCGTGATCGCGGAAATACTCAGCGATTGCGAGTGTCGTATATGCGGCATGACGGCGGAACGGAGGAGACTGGTCGGAGGTGGCGACGACGACGACACTTCGCTTCAATCCCTCCTCGCCGAGGCTGTCCTCGATAAACTCGCGCGCCTCACGGCCGCGTTCGCCGATCAACCCGATGACGGTGACATCCGCCTCTGTATGTCGGGCCAGCATCGATAAGAGGCTCGATTTGCCGACGCCAGATCCGGCAAAGACCCCGAGTCGTTGACCGCGGCAGCAGGTGAGAAACGCGTTGATCGCCCGCACACCCAGGTCGAGTTTGCCCTCAACCCGCTGACGTGCGTGCGCGTCGGGCGGCACACTGCGCAGCGGATAGCGCTCGAGCCCGAGCGGCAACGGGCCACGTCCGTCGACGGGCTCGCCAAGAGCACCTAGAACCCGACCGAGCCAGCGTGTGTTCGGATATACCGCGTCATCATCACCGCCGACCTCGGCACGGCAGCCGGGGCCGAGACCGGTGACTGGCCCGTAGGGCATGACGAGACTCCGACCGCCACGAAAGCCGATAACTTCCGCCATCGTCGCGACACCACTGCGATCAATCAGCCGGCAGCGATCCCCAACCGCGAGGACGTTCGATAACGCCTCGACCTCGACCAGAAGCCCGGTGATTCCAGAGACGCAACCGTAGCGCACATGATCGGGAATCTTGCCCAGACGCGACGCGAGGCTGGTGGCAAGGCACGACGGAAAAGCAGTGGCGCTGGGGCTCGGCACGGACATTGGCTCCCTTCGATCAACGCGATCGCAGCTTCAGTCTGGCGCGAAGCGCGTTAAGGGCCGATGAATGACAGCAACAGATTGAAATTTAATGAGATTATCTATGATACTCGTATAGATTGTAGCAAAATTGAAATTTATAACTTTTTCGTTGCATATACCCCGAACTGATACTATGTTTGGTGGAGCGTTTCTGAACATTGGCACTTAAAAAGTGTATACGGGGCCGACATCATGCGTGTTTTGCTCATCGAAGACGACCGTACGATCTCCCGCAGCATCCAACTGATGCTCAAGAGCGAGAACATGGTGGTTGATTCTACCGAATCCGGAGAGGACGGACTCGAGGTCGCCAAGCTATACGACTACGATATCGTCCTGCTCGACCTCGTCCTGCCCGACATGGACGGCGCCGAAGTTTTGCGTCGGTTGCGCCTGGCGCGGATCTCGACGCCTGTGTTGATCCTTTCGGGCCTGACGCAAGCGGACAACAAGGTGCGTTGCCTTGGGTCCGGTGCCGACGACTACTTAACAAAGCCGTTCGATAAGGGTGAGCTAATCGCCCGTATCCAGGCCATCGTCCGCCGCTCCAAGGGTCATGCACACTCGGAGATCCGTACCGGACGTCTTGCGGTCAATCTCGCGGCGCGCACCGTTTCCGTCGACGATCTACCGCTGCACCTGACCGGAAAAGAATATGGCATTCTCGAACTACTCAGTTTGCGCAAAGGTACGACACTCACCAAGGAGATGTTCCTAAATCATCTCTATGGCGGACTGGATGAGCCAGAATTGAAGATCGTCGACGTGTTTATCTGCAAATTGCGCAAGAAGCTTGCTGCCGCGACGCGCGGCGAGCATTACATAGAGACGGTGTGGGGCCGTGGGTATGTCTTGCGGGAGCCCACTCAGCATGGCGACCTTGCTTCCGAGGCGGTTGCTGCGTGATAGCTCGATCGGGAGGGGAGAGCCGGCAGGCCCTCCTCTCCCCGGAGCAACGCACGCTATGGCCACCAGAATACAATCAGAGATACACACAGATCAGGAAATCAACCGCGCGCACCGGCAGCCTGGCGGACCGGATCCGCGGCGGCGGTTTTGCGACGATAGACACCACGCTGGCTGGGAACCGGTTCGAGCACGTCCGATACACCGATGACGCTTTCAGCTCCGCCGAGAAACAAAACCGCGTCCGGAGCCATTGCTTCCGCTAGTTTATCCAGGACCTTTCGTTTCAGCGCCTGATCAAAATAGATTAGAAGATTACGACAGAAGATAATATCGAACGTCTTCTGGGGAGGTGCATCCTGGATAATATTATGTTCGCGGAATTCGATCATCGCACGCAGTGCCGGATCAATCTCCCAATGTGTGCCCATCTGCTTGAAGTACTTGACAAGCAAACGGATGGCGAGGCCGCGCTGGACTTCGAACTGCGAATAGACTCCCGCCCGCGCCTTGGTCAGAACCGGCCGCGCAAGGTCGGTTGCGGTAATGCTGATACGCCAGTCCGCCAGCTTTGCTCCTTCTTCCTTGAGCAACATGGCGATCGAATACGGCTCCTGGCCGGTCGAACAGGCGGCGCTCCAGATGCGTAATGTGCGGTTACCGCCGCGCGTGGCCATCAATGCGGGCAAAATATCCGTCCGCAACAGCTCGAAGGGGCGCGTATCACGAAAAAACAGCGTCTCATTGGTCGTCATCGCCTCGACCACTTCGCGAATGAGCCCTTGATCGCTGCCCGCGCGCAAGATCGCAACCAGCGCCGAAATGTTCGCCAGTTTCCGTTGCGCGACTATGGGTGACAGCCGGTTCTCGAGTAGATACGCCTTATCGGTGCCGATCACGATGCCCGCACGCTGGCGGATGAGGGTGCTAAGAAACTCCAGATCCGCAGGTGTCATCGGACGACTGCTCCCTTGGCGAGCGCGACCATCGTCGCGGCGATGCGGTCGAGGGGTTCGACCGCGCAACACAGCCCAGCACTGGCGACCGCTCCGGGCATTCCCCAGACGACGCTGCTGGCTTGATCTTGAGCGACGACGTTACCTCCGGACTCGACGAGTTGGCGGCTACCGGCGAGGCCGTCCGCGCCCATTCCGGTCAGAATGACGGCAAGCGCCCGGCTACCGTAACAGCGCGCGAGACTACGCAGCATCGGATCGACCGACGGCCGGCAGAAGTTCTCCGGCGGCTCACGGGTTAATTTCAACCGTGCGTTGCCTGGCGCTCCCTCGACGATCATGTGAAAATCGCCGGGTGCGACATAGAGCCGTCCGCCCTCGAGCGTTTCGCCCGACTTTGCCTCGGCGCACGGAAGGCCGCTGACCCGCTGCAGGTGTTCGGCGAGAATGGTGGTAAATGTCGGCGGCATATGCTGGGTAATCAGCAAAGGCTGCGCGAAATCGCCCGGCTTGATCGACTTCAGTACGGCTGCGAGCGCCTGGGGCCCGCCGGTAGAACAGCCGATGGCGATTACGTCCGGGCGATTCCGAACGGTCGGACGCAGCGAGAGTTTGGTCTGCGCAACAGCCGCGGTCGGCACGGCTGGTGTACGCGTCACGCGGCGCGAAACCTCGCTCACGGACGCCACTGGCGTCGTCGATGAGGTCGCCGGCGCCAGCCTCCTGCGGCGAACTCCGCCCAGCGTCTTGACCTTCAATAACAATTCGCGACGAAAGTCGGCCGCTCCAACAAGTTCGCGCGATGAGGGCTTCGGCAGATAGTCCGCCGCACCCGCATCGAGCGCGCGGATACTGATCTGTGCATTATGCTGTGTCAGGGTCGAGGCCATTATGACCTGTATGGTCGGATCGATCGCGATCAGCTTGCCGAGCGCCGTGATCCCATCCATTACCGGCATCTCGATATCGAGAACGATGACATCCATGTCGCGGCTTCGCGAAAGCCGTTCGACGGCAAGAGAGCCGTTGCTTACCGAAGCGACAACGCAGACCTCGGGGTCTGACTCCAGCATCCGGGTTATCAGCCCGCGAACGACCGCCGAGTCATCCGCGACCATCACCCGGACGGGATTTCCGCCAGTTTCGTGCACGCGCCCAGCGGTTGCGTTATCTCGAACGTTCAACATGTCGTCTCCGCTCAATCCAGCAGGCCGAGCTGCTCGAATTTGAGCTGAATGATCTCGCTATCGAACGGCTTCATGATGTACTCGTTCGCGCCAAGCTCGATCGCCTGCTGAATGCGCGATAACTCGCTTTCGGTCGTGCAGAAAACGACGATCGGATCGCCGCCGTTTGACATGCGACGCAATGCGACGAGGAACTCGATCCCGCTCATGATCGGCATGTTCCAGTCGAGCAGAATTGCGTCAGGCATTTCTTCACAGCAGCGTGTCAGAGCCTCTTGGCCATGCGCAGCTTCCTTTACATCGAATTGCAATTCCTGAAGGACTTTGCGTGCGACCATTCGAATGACCCGCGAGTCATCGACGACAAGACAAGTTTTCATGACAGGCTCCGATCCTTAATCAGTTTCGGAATGTTGCGCCGCTCAAGCATGGGTTTTTCCGTACAGACCGATTGGCGCGTCGACGGATGCGATCACGCATGTGCCGTACGCAAGGTTTTTTGCAGACTGGATACCAACCCTTCGCGATCGAACTTGGCGATGTAGTCGGTGAACCCCGCCGTTCGGCCCCGGGCAAGGTCTCGCTCGGAGGCATGAGACGACAGCGCCAACAGGGGCATCTCACACCAGTTCCCTTCGCGCCGGACGGTCTCCGCGAATTCGAAGCCGTCCATTCCGGGCATTTCGATATCGCTGATGATCGCTTCGAACTTGACACCACGATCGCGCAGAGCGAGTGCGTGCTGAGCATCGTCAGCGGTTGTCACAGTGTAGCCGAGGGACTCGAGGAACGGGGTTAGAAGTCGCTGGAAGAACGGGCTATCCTCGACCAACAGCACCCTGGGGGATTGTTTCACCTCGCTGAGATGAGCAAGATTGTTCTCGAACCAGCCCGGTAAAGCCTGGGTCAGGTAATGTGCCGCGTCCACAAGTTCGGTCGCGCGCCCGTTGACAACGATGCTTCCGACCGAGGCCTCACGCTGCGCCGCCAACTCGATCACCAGCCGTTCCTCGGCGATATCGACAATCTCTTCGACGATCAATCCCATTGAGCGGCCACGGTCGGTAAACACGAGAACCGGCCGCCTCCCTTCGCGTGGCCAGGCGAAGTTCGGATCACACGCGACGAGCGGCATAAGATGACCGCGATACTGTATCATCGGCCGATCCTGCGGACGTTCGACGGTTGCGAGGTCGATCTCCTCCAGGCGGGCGACGAGTTCGAGCGGGATGGCCTTCATGCCCTCACCTCCAGCACGGAAGACGAGCAAGCGTGATTTTGCGCCGTCGTCGTGCTCCGCCTCGGATGTCGCGTCTTCCGTCTGGGAAGACTGCTGGCCGATAGCCTGGGCGATGCCGTTGGGATCGAGGATCATCACGACCCCGCCGTCCCCAAGGATGGTATTGCCGGCATAGTAGCGAATGCCGCGCAGAAGTGGGTTGACCGGCTTGACGACGATTTCTTCGGTATCAAACACCTCATCCACGATCACCCCGAACCGAAGCTGGCCGACCTGAGTGACGACGACGCACGCGTCGGAAATCTCACCCATCGACGGGACAGATTCGGCCGTGCCGTTCTTGATGTTCAGCAAGACACGAAGGTCAATCAGCGGCAGCAAGCGGTCGCGTAGCCGAAGCAACGGAGTTTGGCGAATGGTCTCGATGCGAGTCTCGCCCGAGCCGTTGACCCGAACGAGTTCGACGACGCAAATCTGCGGCAACGCGAAGCGCTGCCCTCCGGCGGCGACGATCAGCGCCGAGACGATGGCAAGGGTGAGGGGGATTTTGACGATGATCGTCGAGCCTTTGCCCGGCGTCGACGTCAGCTCAATGTTACCGCCGATCTTTTCGATGTTCGTGCGCAGGACGTCCATCCCGACACCACGGCCGGAAACGCTCGTCACTTTGTCTGCGGTTGAGAAACCCGCTTGAAAGACGAACTGATAGATCTGCTGATCAGACATTTGCGCGAGATCGGCCTCGCGAACGAGCCCCTTCTCCAGCGCCTTGGCGCGAATTCGCTCAAGGTTCAGGCCGCGACCGTCATCGCTGACTTCGATGATGATGTGACCGCCCTCGTGATGCGCGGAGAAACGGATCACTCCTGTTTCGGGTTTCCCCGCCTTTCGCCGCTCTTCAGGCGTCTCGATCCCATGATCAGCCGCGTTGCGCACCATGTGGGTGAACGGGTCCTTGACCAGTTCCAGAACCTGGCGATCGAGTTCGGTCGTCTCGCCATGCATCTGCAACTCGAGCTTCTTGCCCGTTTCATGCGCGAGGTCGCGAACGATACGCGGCAGCTTCGACCAGGCATTGCCGATCGGCTGCATGCGCGTTTTCATCACGCCTTCCTGCAGCTCGCTGGTGATGTGGCTCAACCGCTGCAGGGGTACCGAAAAGCCGGTATCCGACTGGCCACGAACCATCTGCAGGAGCTGATTGCGCGTCAGAACCAGCTCGCTGACCAGGTTCATCAGCGATTCCAACGTTTCCACCGAGACCCGGATCGATTGCTGAGCGACCGGAACCGCCTTCGTCGCCGTGACCGTCGTGCCCGCGGACTCACCGACAGCCGCCTCAACCACGGGAGCGCTCGACGGAGCTGGTGGATTGCTGGGAACCGGCGGCTTCACCGCATCCGCGCATTCGTCTTCGGCCGTCAATTCGCCAGCAAGGGTCGCGCCGGTATCGCCGATGACGGACGCGGCAAGGGTAGGTGATGCTGCCTCTCCTGCCGGTAGAGCGGAAGCCGGAATCACCGCTTCTGCAAGAGCAGGCGCCGCCTTTGAAGCACTCGGCTCGGGTTCAACCGAACCTGTCCCTCCGGATGCGATGTCGTTCAGCTCGGCGAGAAGGACACTATCATTGCCAGCGGGCTCCGCGCCCGTTTCCTCGAGCGTCGCCAGAAGAGCGCGGATGGCATCGATGCACTTCAAGATCGCCGTCACCGCCTTGGGTGTCACCGGTAGAACGCCATCTCGGAACTTGCCGAGCACGTTTTCGCCAGCATGGGCGATTGATTCCAGTCGCGGTAACCCGATAAACCCACACGTTCCCTTGATCGTGTGAACCAGCCGGAAAATATTGCCAAGAGTGGCGGTGTCGTCCGGCTGATGCTCGAACTGCACCAGTTCAGCGTCGAGGACAGCCAGACTCTCGGAGGTTTCGGTCAAGAATTCGCGCAGCAGGTCGTCCATGGTCGGCTCGACTTCATCCTGTGGCATCCATCGGCACGCATCGCGCGGCCGGTTCACGCTGCCAAGGTAGCACGAGACCGTTTACAACTTATGAGCGGATCATATATTTACGCACGCGCCATGGATGCGCGACACCTCGTGTTCACCAAGCCGACGGGCGCTCGAGCGCTGTTTGCTCGCCTCTTTGGGAATGCGGACATCGATGCGCAGTTCGTGAGGGGTGCGGGCGAGAAAGACGAGAGACGCGTCCAATCGTTCCGCTAGCCGCGATAGATAGTAGGCATGTACCGTCCGCGCGGTAATCCCGGCGGCATCCGCTGCCTGCAGCGCATCGACGACGTCGCTTGACAGCCTTGCCGATGCACCGCTGACGACCAGCGAAATGCTGATCTCCCGGCCTTTGTGCAAGGCTTCGACGCGCACTCCGCCGCCACGCGGCAGGGCGTCGGCCGCGAGGAGAACCAGACAGAGCAGCATTCGCAAGCCATCGTTCGTAAGGGCGATGTCGCCCGCTCCGTTGAAGCCATCCGCCCACTCGACCTGCGCACGGCCACCATAGAGAAAGCCATCGCTCAGCGCGCGAAGTTCGGCCGTCGATAACACCACGTCGTTGCGGCTTCCTTGTCCAAAAATCATGCGGAAGAATTTCAGCCGCCCCGTGAGCTGGCGAGCGCTGTCGATAATTAATTCGCGCGCCTCGCCGTCGTCCGTACCGTCGCCTTCGCCGATCAATTCTTCACCTGCGTTGATCGCCGAAGCCGGCCCAATGAGGTCATGACAGAGTCGGGCACACAACAGCTGACCAATCCGCAACTCGTCCTCGTCATCGCCGCGCGTGAACCGCACCGGATGTACCGGCGATTGCGCCAAGTCCACGCCATCCGCCGAGGTGATCCGCTGTGGCGCTGCCGTCCGATGCGATGCGGAGTCTCTGGATGCATTGATCAGCATGGCGGCCCTCTTGAGCACACGTATTAAGTGTTCATCTATTCACAAGCACAACTTTAATCAAATGTCGCGCTCGCGTAAAGAGGGCACAGAAAATATTTTATCGCCATTATAGGTTGTGGATTACGGTTGGCGAACGCACGGCGACAGGCTCATTTCAGGAGAAAGCAATCGTGGTTGTTCTCGCTTCATCGCGACCCGGCAGCGGCGGGCGGGGAGCCTCAGCGCAGCCCTCCGCCGGTTCGGCTCAATAATCCCACTTCCACTTAAGACCGAACGCGCCTTGGGTACCGGTGGTGTTCTGCTGCAGCTCGCTTTCGATACTTATCCCTGGCAGGATCTCGACCTCGACCGAGCCTGCCTGCGAACCACTCTCGATGCCCTGTTCCGCACCAATGTAGACGCGGTCGCCCACATATCGGCCGACCGCCACGCTTGAGCCGCCTGAATTATCGGAGTTCGGTTGCACAGTCAGAGTATCGAGCCCGAGCAGCGTACGAGCGAAGCTGAATGCATCGTCGGTCATGCTTTCGCCGCGAGCCAGACTGTCAACGGCGGCGGCGAGCTGCACCGCCTCGACGGGCCCGAGCTTCGCCGAACTTTTATTGAACAGCACCTGCGACAGGATTTCGCTCTCCGGCAGCGGCGGCTGCGAGGTAATCGAGATCTCCGGATGCGAAGCGAGGCCGCTGATGCCGATTTGTGCGGTTATGTTCGAGGCGGTATACTTGGCGACCGCATCGATAATCGGATCAGGCGGCTGTCCGCCGGTGAATGTGATCGTTCCCCGATCGAAGACGAACCGCTTACCGGCGAAGGTGAAGCTGCCGCGCACGAACGCGATCGTTCCGCGGATCTGAGGCTCGTCCGTCGTCCCTGTGACCGTCAGCGCGCCTGACCATTCGGAATCAAGCCCGCGTCCGCGCACGAAAACCCGGCTGGGCAGCGAAACCACGACATCGAGCGCGGCCGAAAAAGCGGGCTTTTCCTGCTCTTTCACTCCGCCTCTATTCTGCCCTTGCGGGCCAGCGGCATGGCCACCGATCTCGGTGACCGGCAAAATGACGACGGAGGGTGGAAGACGATCAAGGAGCCGTATCTCGATTGTTGAGGTCTCGATCCGGCCGGCGAGCCGAGCCGTCTCGCCCGTCGCCGAATACGTAAGATCTGCATTCGTCGTGGCCGTCACGTCATCGCGGCGGACGAGGGTCGCATTTTGCGCCCGCGCCGTGCCAGTGACATCAAGCGATCCGTCTGCGGTAAGCCCGGCGCGGGCTTTCGCGGCGATCCGTCCATTACCGGCGTCACTGCCCGTCAGGCTGACGTCGAGCGTACGTGGATCACGGGCGGTCAGGTGGAGCGCGAGGTCCCGTAACAACGTCCCCGAGACAAAATTTTCGTACGTTCCGTTCTCAACGTTGATCCCGCCGTCAATCGTCGGCGCAGCCAAGCTGCCGCCGAACCGCACATCACCCTTTAAAGAGCCGGCGATGCGCTGATCTGGAAGCGCGAGCAGCGAGGTTAGCTCGCCAACGTCACCATCAACCCGCATGCTACCGTCGATGAGAGCTGTTTGATCAACAATCGGCGCGGTCGCGCCGGCGGGAAGGCGGATCGGCAATCGCCCGGCCAGCGCCAGGGTTGGCGCGTGTGGACCATTGACATTCCCTTCGACGGTGAGCACCCCGGCACCGAGCACAGCCCGGAAACGGGCATCAATCTTCGTTGGCTCATGACCGGTGTCAAGGCCGACCCCACTCAGTCGGATCGACGCATCGCCCGTCGTATCCTTGCCCTGCGTGCCCAAAGCGAGGGTCAGGTCGAGCTTCCCGCTCGACGGCGCGGTGTCGGACAGCAGGCGTGCCAAACCAACGGGCAGAGCCGTCGCTTCGATCTTTGCCGTCGTCTCGCCCGGCCCGAAGCCGGCGTCGGCGTTCAGCCGACCTTCGCCGACAGCCAGCGCGAGTCCGTCAAGGGTCACGCGACCGGGGGAGGAGACACAGACCGCCGGCCGCTGCAGTGCCAGCGCCCGGCCTCCCAACCGACCGTCCAAGCGATCCAACCTCAGGCGGATTGTATTGCCGTCCTGCGTCAGTATCCCTGATGCATCGACGCTCTCTGCCGCGGGAGCCGGCATTACCCTCGGCCCATTCGCGGCCAGACTCAGCCTCATTTCGCGCATTGTGCCACCGGCATGGGCGTTCAGGCGCTCAATGCGTGCGGGGCCGATGCTTGCATCGCCAACCGTCACGTTGGCTGACAGCCCTGGAGCGGTGAAGGCATCGTCGATGGTCGCATCCGCCTCAAGCGAGCCAATCGCCGCTTGTTGTTCATCAGCTTCGCTCCAGACGATCGATCTGCCGCCAGCGCGCGCGGTGATCCGCTGCCGGCCGCCGTCGCCGGCGAACGCCATATCGACGTCGAACAAGCCACGCATCAGGTTTTCACCGATACGCACTCCCGCCCTGGGATCATTGACGCGCGCGTGCGCGGTGCCGGATAGCAGGCCAGCATCGAGCGTCGCCACGATGTCGGCGTCAAGGGAAGCGCCGCCCACCGTTACCGTTACCGGGGCGAGATGCAATCGGCCCGCCGGTTCGCTGACGAACGTCGCCATCGCTGTCATAGGACCAAGATCGGACGTCGCTTGCGCGCTGACGCGGCCGTTGGGCCGAGACGCGGTATCGGCGGTATCAAATTCAACGTGCGCGGAAGCGACGCGCACGCCGCCAGCAAGACCGTCGCGCAACTGTCCGATCACGCGGACGGACGGGTCAACCAAGTTCCCGGACGCGGCAGCGTCAATGGTCAAATGACCGCCCAGCGCCGTGCCAAGCGGCTTTGACAGCGGCACCAGCGTCGGCACCTCGAGGCGGAAACGGGAATCCAGCGCAGCGAAATCCGCTGATATGCGCGCGCTCCCCTCACCTTCCACATTGCGGGCCGCGATGTGGAGGCGGGCGACGTTAAGGCCGGCGCGGTTGTCGAAGTGGAATCCCGTCTCCAGCCGCGGCTCGCCTCCGAGCAGGGCATCGGCCGCAGCAATCCCGCTACGCAGTCCGGAAAAGTTCAGCGACCCGGTTCCGTCGATTGTCCTCTGCTCGACGTTTCCGTTGACACTCAATGTCGCGTGACCACTGCCGAGCGCCGACTGACCGACCGCTGCGGCGATTGGATTAAGGTCGGGAATCGTCAATTCGGCACTGGCTTCGAGCGCTCCGTCGCCTACGCCGAAACCGGCTTGGGCGTGGAGTTGCGCGCCAGCAGCCGTCAGATCAAGTGAGCGCAGGACGAGCTGAGCATGCGGCTCGTCGAACGCGGCATCGACCTGCAAGGTCGGGGTGCGCCCGACGACAGAGCGGGCAATGGGAGACGCCGCTTCAGCACCGATCAGCTGAACATCGGCCTTGAGCGCCGTGACCGCCGCCTGGTTCTCATCGCCGTGGATTGAAGACGCGCGAGCACGCCAGTCAAGCCGCTCGGCACGCAGATCAGGTGCCTCGATTCCGATAATGCTGCCGTCCGCCGTAACGTCTGGCTTGGCCAGAGCGCCGTCGATAATCGCATGCGCCGTCGCCCGATCCATCCGCAGCGATCCGAGAAGGCCGGGAGCGAGCGCTGCGGCATCAATGCTGACATCGACGCTTGCGTCCAGTTTCGAGCGATCAACACCGAGCCGACCGGCGGCGTTCATGGCCGCGCCGGCGGCCTCGATTGATAGGCGATCGATTTGGATCTCGTCATCACTGGGCGCGTTGAGATCGGCGGCGAAGGTCACGCCTTGGGACAAGGCCGGGCGCAATGCCGGCACCAGATCCGCTTGCGGATCGAGCCGCCCTGCGACCGAAAGCCCACGGCCGCTCCCCGTTGCCCGGACGGTCAAATCGGCGGTAAGCCGCGCCCAATTCGCCGCCTCCACGACCAGCGCGCCGTGCCAATCGGCGATTGGTCCCTGGCCAGCGAGGGTAGCGTCGAGTGGCGGGCGCGCGGGAATCCCCATGAGGCCGACAATCAGGCCGTCGGCCGGCTCGTGCACGGCAGCGTCAACATCAAGCACCGCGAGGGTGAGATCGTAGTCAACGGCGATGTGCACGATGTTCTGCCTGCCACCGTTCGGCGCCTCTTGCCCCTCGGCATCTGGCAGACGGTCGATGTCGAGTTGCGAGAGCACCCGACGGCCGCCGCGCGATGCCAGCCGGCCGTCGACACTCAATCGCATCGCCCGGCCGAGAACCGGCTTGTCGATCTGCACCACGTCGACGCCAATCCGGTCAATACGCAACGCGACAGGCAACTTCGGGATCTCGACCGGGGGCTGTTCGGTTTTGTCTGGAGCCGATGTGCCCCCCTGGGGAGCGCGCAGGATATGCAGTTCGGCAACGACGAGCTCGCTAATCGACAGCCTGCGCGCGAAGAGTGCCCAGGGTCGCCAGGAAAAACGCAGATTACGCGCCTCGAGCCACGGCCCGTTGTTATCAGCCAGGGTTATATCCGCGAGCGTGAGGCGCAGCGGCAGACCGGGTCCGATGCCACCGATCCTCACCGAACTCTCTCCAGGCACGGCAAGGAGAGCCTCGATTTCAGCGGCGAGCCATAATCGTCCTTGCTCCGTTTGGACGGCAAGAATCGCGCCGGCGACCGCCAGCACCAGGATCAAACCCAACCCAACAGCGACGATCACGATCCTTCGGGCGAGGGTTTTGCCACCGCTCATCAAAATGCCTGCCCCAGGCCAATATAGAACTGGAAAAGATCGTCAACGTGCTCGCGCGGATTAAGCGGAAAGGCAAAGTCGACGCGAACCGGACCGACGACGGTAAGATAGCGCAGTCCCAGACCCGCCGCCCACTGCAGGTTCTCGGAAAAGTCCGGCACAACCGGCGTGTAGATCTGGCCGGCATCGACAAATGGGACAAGGCCCAGGTTGCCCCAAACCATTGCTCGAAGCTCCGCGCTCGCTTCGAATAACGATCTGCCGCCGAGCGGCTTTTCACTGTCGTCGAGCGGACCGACCTTCTGGAATTCGTAGCCACGGATCGAATCGCCGCCACCGCCATAAAGGCGCTTGTTGGACGGGATGTCGCCGCGCGATGCCCCAACGATCGAGCCGATTTTCGCACGTGTAGCGAGCACATAACGCTTGTTCTCGCTCAGAGGAAGATAGCTCGACGCGCCAACGGAACTGACGAGAAAGTGCGCTGCCTGGTCGGACCACCCGGTATAGGGTGTCTCGTCGACGCGAAGCCGCATGCCCCGGCGGGGATCGAGCGGATCATCCGTTGTATCGCGTTCCAACGTGCCGGGAATGCCGAGAAGTGTCGACGTTATCGTGCCGTCCTCGTCATTATTGAGTTGCGACCATTCCAAAGACCCGCCGGCCGATCCTGTCCAATGCTCGCTCAGCGGTCGACGGATCTTCGCCAGGATCGAGGCGCCGAGTTCGTCGAAAGCATCCGTTTTCTGCCGTGTCGCCTTGACCTCGCCCAATAGGTCTTGTTCCGGCCGGTAGACGTCCGGCTTGATGACATCGACGGTCGCTTGCTGGCGGATCTGGCCGACTTCCAACGTGATCCTTAGATCCTCGCTGGCGCCGAACATGTTGCGGTGCTCCCAGAACACCTCCCCTGCCGGGCCCTCGCTCGTATAGTATTTGGCGCCTGCACCGATTGAGTGCTGGTTGCCCTCGATAGTTTCTACGGAAATCGGCACGGTGCCATTATCCGCGATTGTTTTCGCCGGATTGACGACGACGGAGGAGAACAGCCCCGATTTTGCCAGCGTGCCGCGAAACGCATCGACCTTGCGCTGGTCGTATGGCTCGCCTTCCTTCCAGGGAACGAGGCTACGGACGTACCACTCGTGCACGCCAATCAATCCGACGAAACTGACGGCACCGAATCGGCAGAACGGGCCTGGATCGATGGCGACATCGACGCTGACGCTCTGGTCGCGATGATCGACCACGACCCGTCGATCAATGAGTTTGGCAAACGGATACGCCGCATCGGCGAGAGCGGCGAATATCCTTTTTTCGGCCATGAGGATTTCAGCCGAGCGAACCCTTGCGTCGAGCTTAAGTCCAAGATTCGAGAGCGGTGGTGGTGGTGGCGGCGGCGGGATCGGCTCTGCGGATGGCTGCGTTGTGGGACCCGACGAATCCGGCGACGACCCGTCGCTGAATGTGACGTCATAGTGCGTCAGCCTATACCCGCGTCCAGTGTCGATGACGACGGTGATATTGGCAGGGATCGCAGTCCTGTCGATGCGGTATTCGATCGTCGAATCGTAGTAGCCTTCTGCTCGAAGGACGATGCGAAAGCGCTCGAGATCGTCGGTGATACGGCGGACGAGTCCCGCCTCCGACGCCGGCGCGTTATCTTTCAGCGCAATGAGTTGTGAGCTTCGCTCGAGCAGATCGGACAGGCCCCCGTCCTCGACCCCCTCAATCGTCACCGTATAGGCTGGGCGTTTTCCTTCGTCTGCCGTCTCGGCAACGCTCGCCCCTTCGTCCGCTCGTACTGGCGCAAGGACCACGGCTGCCCAAGTAGAGGCGAGCAGGAGGCCGACGGTAACCGCCAGCGCCCGCCAGCGGTGGAGCCGACGTGTCCGGGCGCCGACGAAGTGCACTGCTGGCGATTGAGGATGCCCTGTGCCTAACCCACGTGATCCAAACATTCCCTCGATCTTCAGGCAAGCAGCAGAATTTTGCCGAAATGCGAGGATTGATGCAGGATTCGATGGCCTTCCGCGGCTTGAGCCAGCGGAAGCCGCGCGAAGACCACCGGCCGGATTTTACCCTCGGCCAGGAGTGGCCAGATCGACTGCTCGAGTGCCGCAGCGATGGCCGCTTTGCGCTCGATGGACTGAACCCGCAGAGTCGAGCCGGTAATGGTCAGTCGTTTGAGCATGACCGGCATCAGATCAACGGCAATCTTACTTCCCTGCAGAAAAGCAATACAAACCAGTCTCCCGTCGCGGGCAAGCGAGGCGATATTTCGCGACACGTAATCGCCACCGACGATGTCAAGGATGACATCGACGCCCTTGCCGCCGGTGGCCTCCTTGATGACAGCGGCAAAATCCTCACGGGTATGATCGATGGCGTGCGACGCGCCAATCCCTCGCAGTCGTTCACATGCCTCGGCACCAGCGGCCGTCGTGAAGACCGGATGGCCGAGAGCGGCTGCGATCTGAACCGCAGTGGTGCCGATGCCGCCGCTGCCGCCATGAACCAGAAGGCTTTCGCCCGGCGCAAGGGCCGCCCGCTCGAACACGTTGCTCCACACGGTAAAGAATGTCTCCGGCAATGCCGCGGCATCGGCCAAGTCAAAACCGTCGGGAATTGGCAAGCACTGGCCCGCCGGCGCCGTACAATATTCCGCATAGCCGCCGCCCGCGACGAGTGCGCAGCAGGTCGCGCCGATCCTCCAGCGACCGGCTCCGGGCCCATCGCCAAGCGCCACGATCGTACCAGAGACTTCGAGGCCGGGAATGTCGGTCGCGCCAGGCGGAGGAGGATAAAATCCGCGCCGTTGATAGACGTCCGGACCGTTGATGCCCGCGGCGGCGACGCGGATCAGCACCTCGCCTGGGCCAGGCACAGGTGTCGGACGCCGCGTCGGTTTCAGCACCTCCGGACCACCTGGCTCGACGATCTCAATGCAGGTCATCTGCTCGGGTATGGTCATCTGCATTGCCTCGCCTCAGAGATTAAGTGAAGAGCGCCGTCAGATACTCCGAAGCCCGCGATCGGACCAGAGCAATCCCGTGCTCGGTAAAGCCGCTCGGCCGACTGCAACTCGGCGACCACACTCGTCGCGTTGGGGTAATCCGCGACAGGAGCTGCTCGCCGAGACTTAAACCGCTGACAAAGACCGAGAATTTACCGCACGTTAATGTTCATGGCTGATGATTACGTTCGGGTCGCAGGCGCATGACGCTGCGCGACGGCACGCGTGGTGCGAAAAAAGAGAACGGTAATGCGCCGATTTGATCTGGTGGCGAGTGAGGCTGCCTGACGTTGCGACCAACGCCATGACGGCGGCGGATGGAAAATCTCAATTAATCCAGTAGGTAGCGATGAAAAACGTCCGGATTCTCCATCGTATGCTTTTGATGCTCCTCGTCGCGATCATTGGCACGACCATCGTCGCCGGGAACTCGGCCACACAGACATACAAAACGCTCATTCATGATCGGCAGGACAAGGTTCATGATCTCGTCCAGTCTGTCGTCTCCCTCCTCGCCCACTATGAGGCGCTTGAGCGCAGTGGCGCGATGACTCGCGATCAGGCGCAGGACGCGGCCAAAGCGGCTGTCCGCACCCTCCGCTACGGCGGCACGGAATATTTCTGGATCAACGACCTCGATGTTCGCATGGTCGTCCATCCGATCAAACCGGAACTCGTCGGGAAGGATCTGGCAACCATCGCGGATTCGAACGGAAAGCATCTGTTTGTGGACTTCGTTGCCGCGGCGAAGAGCAGCGGTTCAGGATTTGTTGAGTACCTCTGGCCGAAACCGGGTCACAATCAGCCGGTCGAGAAGATCTCATACATCGAGCTGTTCCGTCCGTGGGGATGGGTTGTCGGCTCCGGTCTTTACATCGACGACGTCAAGGACGCGTTTGCGAGCGCAATCATCGAATCGAGCATTATCGCTGTTCTCAGCCTTACCCTCCTCGCTGTGGTAATTTTGCTCCTCGGACGTGGAATCAGTCGGCCGATCCAGGCGATGACGGTCGCTATGAGCGAACTTGCTGCCGGGCACCTCGATGTCGACGTGCCTGCCAAGAATCGGGGGGATGAAATCGGCCGGATGGCCGCGGCCGTCGAAGTCTTCAAGACCAACGCTCAGTCGATGCGGCGGCTCGAAGCCGAAACCACCGAGGCCGAAAGGCGCGCCGAGGCGGCGAAAAAAGACGCATTCAGCGCCATCGCCGCCGATTTTGAGGCGAGCATCGGCGCGGTCGTCAAGGCGGTCTCGACGACATCGGTCACCGTACGCAGCTCGGCCGAAACGATGTCCGCAATGGCCGAGCAAAGCAGCACGCAATCACAGGCCGTCGCCACTTCGGCGTTCGAGGCGGCGAATAACGTGCAAACGGTTGCAGCAGCGGCGGAAGAACTGTCCTCCTCGGTGCAGGAAATTTCCCGCCAGGTCGCGCAGGCGTCGCAGGTGACCGCGGAGGCCGTCGTAGACGCGGCGAACGCGAATGATACGGTGAGCGGCCTCTCCGCCGCCGCGCAGGAAATCGGTACCGTCGTCGGCCTCATCCGCGATATCGCCGAACAAACCAATCTCCTCGCCCTGAATGCGACGATCGAGGCGGCCCGCGCTGGCGATATGGGAAAGGGTTTTGCCGTCGTCGCCGCCGAGGTCAAGTCACTGGCTGAGCAGACCGCCAATGCCACCCAGAACATCGCCGGGCAGGTCGGCGGGATGCAATCGGCAACACGCGACGCGGTCGAGGCGATCGGTCGAATTGGCGCGACGATCTCGAGAGTCGACCAGATTGCGGCAGCGATCGCCGCCGCAGTTGAAGAACAGGGCGCGGCCACAGCCGAGATCGCCCGCAACGCCGAACAGGCATCGCGGGGCACCGGCGAGGTCACGGCAACAATTCAGGAGGTCACGCAGGCCGCAGCGCAAACCGGCAATGAATCCTCCCGCGTGCTCGATGCTGCGGGGGATCTCGCGCGGCAATCGAACGCGCTTCACGATCAAGTCGACGCGTTCCTCAACTCGGTGCGTACGGCGGCTTGATCGCCGTCGCTCCCGAGCCATCGGTTTACATGCGCCTCTCCTGCCCGAGGCGCCCTGAGGTGAGAGGGCAACGCACCTTCCGTGGATGAAGCGTCGGCGCGCGATGAGCGTCTGGCAGCGATGCCCGCGTCGGTTATACTGCCGGCCGGCCGACCGGCGGCAATCGACAGACCGACAATCAGAACTCGCGAGCGTCATGCAATTTCCCACCGTCGCCTTCGTTGCCTCCGAAGGCCATGAGGCCCAAGCCGCGCGCCTTCGCCTTGAGGCGGCCTACCCGCACACGTCCGCGGAGGAGGCTGACGTCATCGTGGCGCTCGGCGGTGACGGTTTCATGCTCGAAATGCTTCATCGCTACATGGAACGCAACGTTCCAATCTTCGGCATGAATCGCGGCTCGGTCGGCTTTTTGATGAACACCTTTGACGAGACTGCGCTGCTCGAACGTCTTGAACGCGCTGAAGCGATCAAGTTGCATCCGTTGCGGATGCGAGCGATCGACACCGCCGGGCGCACGCACGAGGCGCTTGCGATTAACGAAGTCTCCTTGCTGCGCGAAACGCGCCTCGCGGCGAAACTACGGATCGATATCGACGGCATCGTCCGCATGTCGGAAATGATCTGCGACGGTGTCCTGCTCGCGACTCCAGCCGGCAGCACCGCGTACAACCTTTCGGTCTACGGGCCCATATTGCCGCTTTCGGCACACGTTCTGGCTCTCACACCGATCAGTGTCTTTCGTCCACGACAATGGCGGGGCGCCATCCTTCCCCACCGGACGATGGTCACGATCGACGTCTTGTTTCCGGAGATGCGCCCGGTCAGCGCGGTGGCCGACTATACGGAGGTCCGCACCGTCACCCGGGTGGCCGTGCGCGAGGATCGCAGCGTCGCCCTGACGTTGCTGTTCGATCCAGAGCACAACCTTGAAGAGCGAATCATCAAAGAGCAGTTTCTGCTTTGAGGTCGCCCCCTCTCACATCAGCACCCACGGCGTCGGCGAGACGGGAGAAGCCATCGCGGCGCACGAGACGGGCGAGCTCCGCGTTGACGCGACCAATCAGGGCCGGTCCTTGGTATACGAGCGCCGTGTAGATCTGCACCAAAGAGGCACCGGCACGAATTTTGGCGTACGCGTCCCGGCCGCTACCAATACCACCGACGCCAATGAGCGGCAGTCGGCCACCGGTCAGGCGATACAAATCGGCAAGCACGCGTGTCGACTCCCTGAACAAGGGGGTACCGCTCAATCCCCCTACCTCGTCACGCGCTCGGCCAGAAAGTTCTGGCGGGCGGGCGATGGTCGTATTTGTCGCCACGACGCCGTCGACGCCCGCAGCCATCACCACTTCGGCGATATCCGCCAGTTCCTCTGCCTCAAGGTCGGGCGCAACCTTGACGAGAAGCGGCGTTCGAATGGCCGCCACGTCCGCTCTCGCTTCGCCAACCCGCTGCAGAAGGCGCGCAAGCGCGCTGCGACGCTGCAGCGATCGCAAGCCTGGCGTGTTTGGCGATGAAACGTTGATCACCAGATAGTCGACAAGCGGGGCCAGCGTGCGGACGGCGATGGCGCAATCAGCCGCGGGATCGGCAGCATCGCGATTTGGTCCGACGTTGCCGCCGACGATACCGGCGTGATGCCGGTAGCGCCGCCGTGACAATCGCGCCGCGACCTGCGCCAGACCCTGATTATTGAAGCCCATACGGTTGATTACCGCGCCATCCTTTTCCAGGCGGAACAGTCGTGGCTGCGGATTGCCGGCCTGAGGCCGGGGTGTCACCGTTCCGATTTCGACGAAGCCGAACCCCTGCGCCAGCATCGCGTCGCAAACTTCGGCATTCTTATCGAACCCGGCGGCAAGCCCGACCGGATTGGCGAACGCAATGCCCCAGACATCCTGCGAGAGAACCGGATCGTTTGCCGCGTTACGCCGCGGCACGAGTCCGAGGCGTAACGCGGCAATCGTCGCCGCGTGCGCCCGCTCCGCCTCGATCGCGCGAATGAGAGGTCCGGCGAGGGCAAAATAATCGAGCACGGGTCCTTAAGCCTCCTTCCCTCGTTGCGTCCGTCGCACCTTATTCCGGTCGTCCGATACGGCATCTTCAATTCCGGTGCGCCCCGTCGCGCGCTAGGGTAATCCTGGTCTCAGCATCTGTCGCGCAACGATGCATTTCGGAGAGTCGGCCGTGAACGATCAGGTCACCGTCCTTTTCGCCAACGATTCGTTCTATGTCGCGTTCGCTGGCGGAGACGTCTCGGCAATGCATGATTTGTGGTCGGAGCGCGATGATATCACCTGTATCCACCCGGGATGGACGCCGATTGAAGGGCGGTCGGCGGTGATGCGAAGCTGGCGTGGCATCCTTTTGGGTCACCCTCCGCAGATCGTCTGCCGCGACGCCGCCGCCCACTTGCTGGGTGACGTCGCGTACGTCGTCTGCTTCGAACAGATCAACGACGTAGTCCTTGCCGCCACCAACATCTTTGCGCGCGAACATGGGGCCTGGAAAATGGTCCATCATCAAGCGAGCGCCTCACCGGCGCCAACCGTTGAACCGTCCAAGGACTCCCGTACATCCCTGCAATAACCCTCTCTGGGGCATCACTGGGCCAACGCGCGTTTACGTGGCAAACCGGACCGTTCGCCAGCATGGAATACGCGACTGGCTACGGATATAAGAAGCGTCGATGGCGCACCGCAGGGACGAGCCGCCCGCCCGGAAGCACCAAACGCCGGAAGCGCCCGACCGCGCCATGACGTTCTTCAGCGACGGCTCTGCGAGAAGATAATGCCGGATCAACGTGTCGACGCATGGCTTTCGTCGCTGGGCCTGTCGCAGTATGCTGCGGCGTTCGACGCGCATGAGATTGATTGGGACGTCTTGCCCGACCTCTGCGAGAGCGACCTTGAAAAGGTCGGGGTCGCCCTCGGACACCGCAAGAAAATCCTTCGCGCAATTCACCAAGCACTCCATTCCGACGGCCCGGTGGGGAACGCTGGCGGTGTCGCATCCGACGGCACCGGCGCCGCACGAGCCAAGACCCCTTCCTCCGCGAGAAGTGCTCCAACGACGGATCGCCCGAACCTCGATCAGCCGGTCGGGACCGAATCCCGCGCCGAACGCCGACAGCTCACCGTGATGTTCTGCGATATGGTCGGATCGACCGAAATGGCGCGCCGGCTCGATCCGGAGGACATGCTTGAGATCCTCAAACGGTATCAGCGCACCTGCGCCGGCCACGTCGCCGAATTCGGCGGTAGCATCGCCCAATATCTGGGCGATGGCATCCTTGCATATTTCGGCTATCCGCAAGCGCACGAGAACGACGCGGAGCGGGCAGTGCGTGCCGCTCTCGGCATTATCGACGCGATCGGACCATTGAACGCCGTGCTCGAGCGGCGCAATCACGTCACCGTGGCCGTGCGGATCGGCATCGCAACAGGCCTCGTCGTCGTCGGCAACATTGTCGGCGAAGCCGGCGCCGAGGAGCGAACGGCGATCGGAGAAACCCCCAACCTCGCCGCCCGGTTACAAAGCCTGGCGCCCGGCAATTCTGTCATCATCGCCGACGGAACCCACCGTCTCCTCGCCGCCCGGTTCGAGTGCAAGGACCTCGGGTGTCTTCCGTTAGCGGGGTTCGTCACGCCTGAGCGTGTGTGGCAGGTTCTCCGGGTGAAGGACGCCTACAGTCGTCTGGAGGCCAGCCGGCGTACCGCGCAAGACACACCGTTCGTCGGCCGCGATTCGGAATTGGCGCTGCTGCTGGATCGCTGGCAGCAGGCACGACACGGCGCCGGCCAAGTGGTACTGGTGTGCGGCGAGCCCGGCATCGGCAAATCGCGGCTGAGCGTCGCATTCGAAGAGCGCGTGTCAGCCACACCCCATGGCAGCGCGCAGTACTGTGGCTCGCCCTTCCGCCGTAACAGCGCGCTGCATCCGATCATCGAGCATCTGACGCGCGCCGCGAACTTCGATGACCGCGATGACGAGCCGACCCGACTCGGCAAACTTCGCCGCGTTCTCGGCGACGACCGCCAGAACGGCGAGCACGCGCTCCCACTGCTCACCTCGTTGTTATCCCTGCGCGTTGAGGGCTCGCAGTCGGATGCGCAGATGAGCAGTCAGAAGCAGAAGAACCTGACCATCGAGGCCTTGGTCTCGCGACTCGCCGACGCCGCGCGAACGGTACCGCAGATCGTCTTCTTCGAAGACCTACAATGGTTCGACCCAACGTCGCTCGAGTTTTTCGACTTGCTCGTGCGCCGTGGGGCGCACTTGCCGATCATGGTTCTTGCCACCTTCCGCCCCGAGTTTACGTCGCCCTGGGAAACTCTTCCGCATGTCACGGCGATCACCCTCAAGCGGTTGAGCCGCAGACAGACCGAGGCGTTCGTTCGCGCGATCCTCGGCGGCAAAACCATGCCGGATGCCCTGTTTACTCAGATCGTGGCGAAAACCAGCGGCGTGCCGCTGTTCGTCGAAGAACTGACCAAGACGGTCCTCGATTCTGGCTTGGTGCGGGCGGAAGCCAACCGTTATGTCCTCGACGGGCCGTTACCACAGCGGGCGATTCCATCGACAATTCATGATTCATTAATGGCGCGGCTTGATCAACTCGCCTTGCCGAAAGATATCGCCCAGATCGGCAGCGTCGTCGGACGTCGATTCTCGTACGAACTCTTGGCGAAGGTCACCGCATTGCCGGATGCGGTCCTGCGGGAATCGCTCGAGCGATTGGTTGCGTCGGGTCTGGTTTTCTGTCGAGGCGCCCCGCCAACGTCGGTTTACGCCTTTAAACACGCGCTGATCCAAGATGCCGCGTATGAGAGCCTGCTGATTAGCAAGCGTCGGCACCTGCATCATCGTACGGCCGTTGTCCTTGAAGACAGCTTCCCCGAAGCCGCCCGCAGCAGCCCAGAGCTCATCGCCCATCATTTCACCGAAAGCGGCGACGGCACGCGCGCGACAGCCTATTGGCTCAAAGCCGCCGAAAAAGCCAGCCGAGCCTCGGCTTATCGGGAATCTGTCAATCATCTCATGCGTGGGCTGTCGGCGATCGAGAGTCTGCCCGATGGCCGCGAGCGCACCGTGCTCGAGCTCGAACTTCGCCTGCCGCTCGGCGCCGCGCTGATGGCACTGAACGGCGCCGGCTCGCCGGAAGTTGAAGCAGTTTATGCCCGATCCCTCGAACTCTGCGCCCGTCTGCCGGAATCGCCGCTGCACTTCGCCGCCTTCTGGGGCTGGTGGCGGATCTCGATGGATTTCCGAACCGGACGCGAGCGTGCCGACCGTTTGCTGACGCTGGCGGAAGGCCTGCACGATCCCAGCTTGGTCCTGCAGGCCCATCATTCCCTGTGGGCGACCAATTTCATGCTGGGCGACCATCAGGAGTGCCTGCAGCACATCGATCGCGGCCTCGCCCTCTATGATGCGAACGAGCATCCCATCTTGTCCTCGATCTATGCCGGTCACGACACCAAAGTGTGTGGTGACGGCGAAGCCGCCTTGTCGCTTTGGCTGCTCGGTCAACATCAGCAGGCGGACGAGCGCATCCGCTCAGCGGCCGCGTGGGCTCGCCGCCTCGATGATGCCGGCAGTATCGCCCACGCTCTCGACTACGCCGTCGTCCTCAACCGCTACCGTCGACGGGCTGACGAAGTGGCCCGCCTGGCGGATGAAATGATCCGCTTCGCCGAGGACCGAGGACTGAGCGACTACATCGCCAAGGGTCGGCTGTTTCGCGGCTGGGCAACGGCGATGTTGGGTGATACGCCCGCCGGCGTGAAAGACCTCATCGAGGGACTGAAGAACCAGACGGCAAACGGGACGCCCGAGGACTTCCCCGTCTATTATGACATGCTGGCCGAGGTATTCTACGCCGCCCGTCGCTTCGAAGACGGACTATCTCAGATTGAGGAGGCGCTCGCCGTCGCTGCCCGCAGCGGCATATGCTATTGGGACGCTGAGCTTCACCGGCGCAAGGGAGCGTTGCTGCTGTCGATGGGCGAGTTCCACGCGGCGGAAGCGGAGGTGTGCTTCGAGCGCGCGCTCGCCGTGGCCCAAGCGCAGGGAGCACGAATGCTCGAACTCAACGCAGCGACGCAACTCGCGCAACTCTGGCAGCGGCAGGCTCGCCCAGCCGCGGCCAAAGCGCTCCTGAAGCCGCTGTTCGAGCAACTGGTGGAACAGTGTGGTCCCGACGAACTGCGCGAAACGCGAGCCGTCTTCGCGAACCTCGACTGATCGAGCATGCGCCCCGACTCCGACCCCTCCGCCCCGCCTGCCGCCAGAAACAACGCCATGAAGCGTTATCGGTCCGGTACGCATCGCATCGTGCCCCCCGCCGCAACGCTTGCGTGGGTCCGACCGCTTTTACAGGTCATCGGCATCACCCGCATCGCCAATGTCACCGGCCTCGATCGTCTCGGCATTCCGGTGGTCATGGTCACCCGGCCGAACGCTCGCTCGATCGCCGTCTCTCAGGGCAAGGGGCTCTCCCTCGAGGCGGCTAAGGCGTCAGGCGTGATGGAAGCGATCGAAACCTGGCACGCGGAGACCATTCTTGCGCCTTTGAAGTTCGCCTCCTTCGACGACATGCACTGGTCCCACCGGATGATCGACATTGCCGGTTTGCCGATGACGGTGGATAGCCCCTACCACGACGACCTGCCCATCCTGTGGATTGAGGGGCGCGACCTCGTGCAGGGCGGCGCCATCTGGCTGCCGTACGAGATGGTACACACCAATTATACGTTGCCCGCGCCGCCCGGCAGCGGTTGTTTTGTCGCCAACACCAACGGTCTTGCCTCGGGCAACCATCGGTCGGAAGCCGTCCTGCACGGCATTTGCGAGATCGTCGAGCGGGACGCGACGACCCTGTGGCACCTGTCGAACGACGGCGAACGACAGCGCAAAACGCTTGATGACGCCAGTGTTGATGATTCTGCCTGCTGCTCGGTTCTTGAGCGTTTTGCCGCCGCCGGGCTTGAGGTGCGCATCTGGGACGTCACCAGCGATGTCGGCATCGCCGCTTTTCTTTGCCTCGTTTCCGGCCGCGATGAGACAGCCGCCGACCCCGAGTTCGGCGCCGGCTGTCATCCCGCCCGTGAGATTGCCCTGCTTCGGGCGCTGAGCGAGGCAGCGCAGGCGCGCACGACGTTCATCTCCGGCGCCCGTGACGACATGGGGTGGGATATTTACGCAAGCAACGCCCGCGCGCGGCGGCGGCGGGCGTGCGCCGCCCTCCTTGCCCACGCTCCGGCGCGAAGGTTTTCAGAAACACCGAGCTGGCAATCGGACAGCATCGATGCGGACATCGATGCGGCGCTGATCCGCCTGCAAGCCGTCGGAATCACCGAAGTTGCCGTCGTCGATCTCACCAAGCCGGCACTGCGTATACCGGTGGTGCGCGTCGTCATTCCCCGACTCGAAGGTGCGATCGACGTCGAAGGGGGCTTTTTACCGGGCGCGCGCGGGCACCGCCTCATCTCGGCCGCACCATGACACGCTATATCTTCCTCGGACCGACACTATCGATCGAAGAAGCGCGAGCCCTCTGTCCGGCGATCTATCTGCCACCGGTCCGCCTCGGCGATGTATGGCGGGTTGCCGCCTTTGGCGGCGCCAGCGAAATCGGAATTGTCGATGGCTATTTTGAGCGAGTGCCGGCGGTCTGGCACAAGGAGATCCTCTGGGCGCTGGCCAACGGGATCGTCGTTGCCGGAGCTGCCAGCATGGGGGCGCTGCGCGCGGCCGAGCTCGCATCGTTCGGAATGAAAGGTATTGGTCGGATCTATACGGCGTTCGTCGAGGGATGCTTTCCACCCTACGCCAGCGAACCCTTCGAAGATGATGACGAGGTCGCCGTTGTTCACGGCCCAGCCGAGAGCGGCTACCTGTCCTCGGAAGCGATGGTCAACATTCGCGCAACGCTCGCCGCTGCCGCGCAGGCGGGAGTCATCAGCCCGCCCGCCCGCGATGCCCTAGTGCTGAGCGCCAAGCAAACGTTTTACAAGGATCGATCGTGGGCCGGACTGTTGCGCGGCGCTGCATCACTGATCGATGCAAACGAATGCGACGCGCTTCGCGCTTGGCTGCCGCACGGCCGGATCGACCAGAAGCGATGTGATGCGATCGAGCTGTTGCGCTGGTTCGTAGAGACCGAGGCACACGCACCGGAGGCCCAATTTTGCTTCGCCGACACGGCACTGTGGCGACGGGTAACGATTCCGCCCGTGGACCCGCGCGGCGTGCGCGTGCTCCTCGAGCTGAGGCTTCAAGCTCACCGTTGGCAGGCCACACGCGCTGCAGCGCTGACCGCGATCGTCGGTGGCGATCAAGATCAGGAGTTCGCGCCCCTGCTTGCGCCGGACAGCGACCCCCAAATTGCCGCAACTCTGCTCGAGGATTACGCGTTGCGCCTTTCTCGCCGCCAGGACCTCGTGGATGCCGCGACGCCAATTCTCGACGCGACGATGATCGAGCACCTGCGTGCGACAGGAGCATTTGCCGAGCTTCTTGCCCGGGCAGACGCGAAAGACGCGTACCTGCGTACCCTTAATGTGTCCGTCGATGAGCCTCAATCGGATATCGAGATTTCGTTTGCGGACCTTTGCTCCTGGTTCGCCGACCACGTCGGCGGTAAGACGCCGGCGAGCGAAGCGGATCTTGCGTCCTGGCTGGATTTCGACGAGCTTACCGCGCTCTGGCGTGCCCTTGCTGCCGAGTATGTATTCGTAACGGCGCGATCGTCCTTGCTCGACCCGTGATCGCCGGTGGCGAAAAAACGCCGCGTCGAACGTGGCAATTGCCGCTCCTTCTGGCGGAGCGTATAGTCGATCGGTCGCGCTTCGGCTGACTTGGGGGCTCCGCAAGCGTCATGCCGGTCCGTCACGACGAACAGTTGCGCATCAGTGGAACGCGCGTGCGATTGCATCCGCAGCCGCGTTTTATGCCCCAGTACGCCCAGCCGGAAACCGTCTGGTTATCGCTGGCACCGGGCCGTATTGGTCCTGGTCCCGCCGATGGGCGTATGTACACCGTCGATGCGCTCGACAAGAAAGCGTACGCCCCAGACGCGTTTCCACCGTGGACGGGACAGTGGAGCCCGCCAGTCACTCCCGGGCCTGACGGCCACTTCGATCACATTGACCCCGCATCACGCGAGTTTGGCGTCGTGCACATGTATGGAACCGTGCGCCGCGTGCTCGATATCTGGGAAGGATATCTCGGCTATCCGGTCGAATGGCACTTTCACGATCTTCAGCCGCGCCTGGAATTGATCCCCTACATCGACTGGGACAATGCCCAATCCGGATATGGCTTTATGGAGACCGGCTACGGCAAGCCGCGCGGCGACGGCCCGCGCGAACCGTTCTGCCTGAATTTCGACGTGCTGGCACACGAGACCGGCCATCTCTTAATGTTTTCGCTGATCGGCATTCCCGACAATGACACGCTGACGACGGAGTTTCGCGGTTTCCACGAAGCGTCGAGCGATCTGGTGGCACTGATCTGTGCTCTGCATTTTCCCTCGGTCGTCGAGCACGTGCTTGCGGGCTGTCGCGGCAATCTTTACGTCGAGAACGAAATCGAGCGCATCGCCGAGCTGTCACCGACCGAGCAGATCCGCAGTGCCTCGAACTCGCACCGAATGAGCGAGGTGCCGGACGTCCGTACTCCGTGGGACAAGCTGACCCAGCCGCAACTCCATCAGGTCGGCGAGCCGATGACCGGCGCCATCTTCGATATCCTCGTCGAGATCTATCAACAGATTCTCGTCGAGGAAGGCGTTATTTCGCGTGATCTCGCCGATCTCGCCGACCGTGCCGCCGACGGCTCGATCGACGTCCACCGCGTGCGCGAACCGTTCGACGCCGCCTACACGGCCGATCCGAGCGGTTTTCATCAGGCGCTGGCGCGAGCGCGCGATATCGTCGGCTGGCGACTGGCACAGGTCTGGCAGCAGACGTCACCGCATAACCTTAACTTTGCCGGCGTCGCCGCCCGGTTTCTAACCATCGATCGCCGACGGTCGGGACAGCGATTCCAAATGATCATCCGCAACAGCTTCCGTTGGCGGCAAATCGGACCTGGCTTCCTGCCTGGCGCGGCGCGATGATCAACCGATCGGCACGGTGCGGCGGTCGGCAATGACACAAAAGTGACGGTTTACACACAGCGCCGATGGGCTAGAATTTGGCGCTAAGTGCGGGCGAGATCGGATGCGGGGGGAGAGGCGATGGCGTTACTCGAAGAGCCGTTCGGTTTTTGTCTGATCGGCAAGGTCATTGATGGATTCTCCGTCGACAAGGGCAAGCTGAGCCAACGGTTACGTGAAAGCCTTGAGCGGCAGACCGAGGGGGCTGCCCATGAGTTGCATTTCGCCTATATCTACGCCGTCCGCGCCGGTGAACTGCTCCAACGCTTGCCCCATCCGCCAATCTTCGTCGTCTCGGGCAAAGGTGAACCGGCGCCAAAGTCACTTCAAAAGAGCTTTCCCGCCGGCGAATTCGCAACATGGTCGATCGACCCGCGCGACGACGGTCTCGCGTTCGAGGTAGAGATCGCACCTTATGCCGAGTTGCTGGGGATCGATGCCGAGCCATCGGGCGGACCGCTCGACGATCTGCCGGATGACTTAGGCGGTGCCGAGGAGGCGACGATCATTCGCGGCGCCGACGGCCGCGTCTATTGCATTCCCGCGAGCCTTGAAGCCTTCGAAGTCATCGACGAGGACGCCCGTTCTCAACTCGAACTCAGTGCCGGAAACGAAATCGGCTCCTTCCGGATCAAGACGATGGCCGCACGCGGGGCGATGGCCGCGCGCGGGGGCGATGGCCGCGCGCGGGGCGATGGCCGCGCGCGGGGCGATGGCCGCACGCGGGGCGATGGCCGCACGTGGTGCGATGGCCGCACGCGGGGCGATGGCCGCACGTGGTGCGATGGCCGCACGCGGGGCGATGGCCGCACGCGGGGCGATGGCCGCACGCGCTGCGCTTACCGGTGCCCCACACGAAGAACGCGACGAGTAGGCCGCATGATCGTGTCGTTCGCCGAAAGCGGCCGTGCCTTAAAGGCTGTCGTCGATAATTCGTTCTAACCGGGAGCGGTCAAGAACCGTGATGGAGCCGCGACGGACGTCGATCATCCCGTCCTGCTCCCAGGAACGGAGTTGCTTGTTCACCGCCTCCCGCGAAGTGCCAATCATGCTGGCAAGAAGATGCTGCGAAATTCTGACCCCCATCTGCGTTCCAGATCCGGTTGGCTCGCCGTGATGATCGGAGAGGTACATCAACCGCTTTGCTAGACGAGAACGCAGGTCAAGAAAATTGACGTCCTCGAGCTGTTGGCTGGTCCAGCGCAAGCGGCGGCACATGACTTCCAGGAGACGGACGCACACGTCCGGATTACGCTCAAGAAACGGTAGAAAATCTCGCCGGCTGAGGATCAGCAACTCCGTCGGGTCCATCGCGAACGCATCGGCGGTGCGCTCGCCGCCGTCGATCATCGCAATTTCGCCGAACACCTCCCCCGGACTGATGACGTTGAGCACGACCTCGCGTCCTTCTGCGGAGTATGAGCAGATGCGGACACGGCCGGCGAGCACCGCCATCATTGCCGTTCCCGGATCACCCTTCTGGAACACCGGCTCGCCTGCTTTGTAGTGACGGGTCGCGGAGAGCTGGGCCAACCGATCCAGATCCTGGGCCGGCAGATGTTTCAGCATGAAATGCCCGCCGAGAATTCCCCTGACGTCGTGCATCGACTCCGCCTCCTTATTTCCTTGGGCGGATAGTCTCATTTGTTCAACAGGTCGACAACCTACCATTAGATGCAGAGCACCGCCCTAGCGTCGCTCACTGGTTGTCGATGCGCTTGCTCGCATCGTAGCAAGAGCTTCGCGTAGCTGACTTTCGCATGTACGGAGCTCTTGCTCCGCATCCGCCCTCTGTCGCCGACCATCGGCGGCGATCTGCATTCCTTCTTCAATCGTCGCAACCAGCAGGTCATTCGCCCGCCGAACTGCCTCGATATCAAAGACTCCACGACCGACTTCCCGGCGTACCTCCGCGTTCGCCTGCTTGAGATTCTCGGCGTTGGCCAACAGCAATTCGTTGGTCAAATCGTTCGCTTCCTTCAGCGATCGTCCGGCCTCGCGCGAGCGATGAATGGTCACGGCCTGGGCGAGCTGCGTTCGCCAGAGCGGAACCGTATTGGCAATCACCGAGGTAATTTTGGCGACAAGGCTCTTGTCGTTCTGCTGGACAAGGCGGATGCTCGGCAAGGCTTGCATCGCCACTTGCCGTGTCAGTTTCAGATCATGAACGCGCCGATCGAGGTCATCGCGCACGCCGAGAAGATCGCGTAAGCGCTGCGCCTTGAGAACATCGTCCGATCCATCCGCATCTTGCCGCCGCGATGGAATCAAGCGTTCATCGACTTCCCTCAGCTTCTGCTCGCCGGCGGCGATATAATCCGCGAGGTTGTGGAAATAAGCCAGCGAAGCGTCATAGAGCCGATCGAGGGTGAGAATGTCGCCCATCAGCAAGGTCTTTTGGGCATCGAGTCGATCGCAAATTGAATCGACCTGCCGGCGAACCTCTTCGTAGCGTTGCAGTACTTTGGTCAATGGGCCGGCGGCACCGAACAACCGGTCGAGCAACCGCCGCTCACGAGTGGGATCAAGCGCGCCGATATCAAAGCCGCGCAACGTCGCGACCATATCGTTCAACGCCGCCCCAGCGGTGCCCGAGTCCTTGGTGCGCACGCCATCCAGCATGTTTTCCGAAATCGTCATGAGCTGTTCTTGCGCCCTGCTCCCAAAGCATAGAATGGTGCTGGCATCGTCCAGGTCGATTTCGCCAAGCGCCCGCGCGACATGCTCAGATCGCTTGTAATCATCAGAGGCTGGAAACTCGGTCGCGGGTCCATCATACGCGGGAACGTGCGGTGGAAGCGTCACCGGTGTCTCCTATGCAAATCGCTCATTGAATCGTCCCCTGACACTAGGTGACGCCCTCGCGACGCAATCGTGTCGAGAGCACTTCGATCTGCAATTCGAGGTCAGAAACATCGTGTTTCAATAACTTCTGATACTGTTCCTCGCACGTATTTTCCAGATCAACCAGCAATGTACGAAAGTTATGTTCAAGATCTGCTGATCCGGCATGCGCGTGCGTGCGCGCGTAGTCTTTGGCGATGCGTTCGGCTCCTTCGAGATACACTGTGAGAAATTTGCGAGCCCGACGAAGATCCGCCGGATCGCGTACAATGAGGTCAATCACTTTCTCCGCGCCGGCAACGACGCTCGCGAGCCGCTGGTCGAACTCTGCTGAATGAATTTGCCTCCGGGCCGCCTCGATACCGTCGAGGCGGCGATAGGCATCGCGGAGCAAACGCTTGGTTTCCTCATCCGGGGCCTCCTCGTCTTTCGGACGTCGCGTCGCCCTTCGGTGACTGCCATAAAGCAGCTGGCAGCCGAGAAAACAGACGGCAGCAAAAGCGAGCGAGATCGGCAGATCATGGCCGGCGACGAAAAACGCCGTCAATCCCGCCGCAACAGCGGCAAGAATGCCGCTGAACAACTTAAGCGAACCGGCGCGACGCGCGGAAACCGGCCGTTCCTCCTCCTGCAACTCCGCTTGCATCCCGCGACGACAGACGACGGCGGCGACAACGAACAAGAGCCAGCATAGGCTCGCGGCAACCAGCACCGCAGCATTGCCCGTCCACAGCGACAGCAGCGCCTTCAGTGCGAGTGGAAGTGGAAGAATAAACAGCGGCAGGCTAACCGCTTTTGCGCCAATTCGCCGACGCTGCTTTAAGGTAAACACGCGCTTAGCGACCGAGCGGCCCGAGCCGTTGGCTTGACAACACCGTAGCTCCGAGCCCGGAGGTGTGGGCGAACAGTCCCTGACAGCTCACCATCCCGACGCTGGCCAACAGCAGCACCACGCCGATCACCTGCAAAACCCGCTTCGACATCTCGACCTTCGCAGCTCGCTGTCGCCTGCATGCGGGCCGATTGCCCGCATCCGCACCGGTGAGATGTGGCAGATGCCTGCCCGTGTCAATCGCCACGAGCAGGCGCAGGGTCGGCGCGAGCGGTCTCTCTGTCAAAAGAGCGATGCGCTCTCGCCCGGTTTTCAGGCAGACTTGGGAATGCGCAGCACCTGCCCCGGGTAGATCTTGTCTGGATTGGACAACATCGGCTTGTTGGCTTCGAAAATTACCATGTATTTGCCGGCGTTTCCGTAGTGCACCTTGGCAATCGCCGAGAGCGTGTCTCCGGACTTCACGGTGTAGAAATCGGATGACTCGCCAGGTGGCGTTTCGATGTGTTCTTCGACCTTGGCAATGCCGGTAACGTTGCCGAGAGCGAGGACCACCTTCTCCTTAACCTCCTCACTCGGCGCCTTGCCGGAGACGACCACGGTATCGCCGTTGACCTTGATGTCGATCCCGTCGACCGGAAGGCCAAGCTTTTCAATGCTGGATTTCAGATCCTCGGCCTTCGGCGCCTGATCACCCCCGCCAATGCCAAGCAGTGCGCCCGCCGACTTCACAAAGTCCCAAATGCTCATGATACATCTCCCCACCGTTCAACAAGTTGCATTGAACAAGTTCCGTTGCCCAAGAGTCGTTGCGCCAGTGGTCAACCGATCAGTGACTGACCATCGGCGGCAAGCTCGCAGCCTCGGCAATCCACTTCGAGACCTCCGCGCTCGACGGCACGCGCCGGGTCAGTTTCTTCTCGGCGTTGACCTCAGTCAGCCGTGTCGCGAGGTTCTCGGCGTTCCGGTGTTGCAATTCCTTGACGGTATCGACGCCGGCGGCCTCCAACAGTTCCGAAAATTCTCCGGCAACACCCGAGATCCGCATTAGGTCGGCCATGTTCGCCCATGTGAGCAATTGCCGTTCGCTAAACGCCGTCTGGTCGGCGATCGCCTTGCGCCCTTTTGCGGTTCCACACTTTTCCAGCAGATCAGCGGTCGTCGCGATGCCGGCGGCGGCCAGGGTCTTGGCGCGCGCCGCACCGATACCCTCGATATCCTCGACTTTATAAGCCATAATGAGCTCCCTGCTGCGCGTTTCCACGGATCAGACCCAGTCGTGTGGGGGTTTTTTGTCGTCTTTCCCCGGGGTTGAGTAGCGTCACCACTGCCGACCGACAGGCGACGACGCAAGCCGCACCTCAACTGGTGCGCGCCGCCGAGTGTACGACAATTCGCAGGTCGTCAGGGCCGTCGTTCGGCTGCACCGCGAGAGGGGGCTCATTGGTGAACCACAGGGCGCCGTCAACCTCGATACGCACCTGCACGGCGTAGACATGTCCGGACTCGACGCGCGCCGGATCGAAGGGCAGGTTGAAGCGGATCGGTACCTGCAATCCCGCCGTCTTAAACTGTCGTATCGCGATTGGAGAAGGCGGTGTAGCGGTGGTCGAGAGGTCCAGCAGGCTGACGATGACATCGGCGTCGCGGGGCAAGGCGATGCGTTGAACGTAGGTGACCATTCCGGAGAGTCGTGGTCCGGATTGCACCTCCACTGACGACGAGCTGGCATCGGCACTCGCCACAACAGCGTCAACGCCATCGGATCGGCTGCCATTACGCGGGCTGCAGGCGACAACGAGCGCCGTCACCAGAACCGCACCTGTGATGAAGGCAACACCAGTTCCGCGCCTGTTCACGTCTCCCCTCTCCTCTCGGCGGGCGGCACCGCGCCGCACAGGCAGCATGATAACGCCTCGGGCCGAATTGACATCCGGCAAAGCGCTGCCCTACTGTTTCGCGCCAACGGGGACAGCAGGCTCCCCGCTTTTCAGGTCGCAGTGGCCCAAGACCTGCTGTCAGCGCCGCCTTTTTCGGGGAGAGTTGCGCGTGGGCCAGGCTGACTTGATGACCGGAAAGCGGGCGTTGGCCTCAGACAGCTCTGCGGGCCGGCGAATCGGCGAGGACGAAGCGCGGGGACCGGCGTCCGCCGACAACGCGGCACTGGCGGCGCCTCCGTCGCTGGGTCAAGCGCTGCGCACCTGGGCAAAGATCGGGCTGATCAGCTTTGGCGGACCGGCAGGACAGATCGCCCTGATGCACCGGATCGTCGTTGACGACCGGCACTGGGTCGATGAGCCGCGCTTTCTGCACGCCCTCAACTTCTGCATGCTGTTACCGGGGCCCGAAGCCCAGCAACTCGCCGTTTACCTCGGCTGGCTGATGCACGGAACGTCCGGCGGCCTCGCGGCCGGCATTCTCTTCGTCCTGCCTGGCGCCCTCGTCATGCTGGCGCTTAGCATGCTCTATGTACTGTCGGCGGACCTGCCGGCGATCTCGGGGGTGTTCTGGGGGATCAAGGCCGCGGTGCTTGCCATCGTCGTCGAGGCGATCTTGCGCATCGGCCGGCGCGCACTCCGCAACCCCGCGCTCTACACGCTCGCTGGGGCGGCCTTCGCCGCCCTCTTCTTTTTTTCCGCGCCGTTCCCGGTCATCATCCTTGCAGCCGGAATGATCGGCGCAATGGGCGTACGTCGCTGGCCGGCCGCGTTTGCGCCGCCCGGCGGCGGTGACGGTGACGGAAATAGCCGGACGGCGAAGACGATCCCGACGCCCTCGCCCCATGCACGGCGCAGTTCCTCGCGCTGGGTGACCGCGGGGCTCGGGGCGGTGTTGTGGTTCGGCCCCACCGCAGCGATCGCCCTTGCTCTCGGCTCCTCGTCCGCGTTTACCGACATCGGCATCTTTTTCAGCAAGATGGCGGTGGTTACCTTCGGTGGCGCCTATGCCGTGCTCACCTACGTTGCCCAGCAGGCGGTGGCGACCTACCATTGGCTGGCACCCGGTGAGATGCTGACCGGCCTCGGCCTGGCGGAAACCACCCCGGGACCGCTGATCATGGTCGTCCAGTTCGTCGCCTTCCTCGGCGCCTACCGTGCGCCGGGCGGGCTTGAGCCGATGACCGCCGGCATCCTGGGAGCAATGCTCGCCACCTGGGTCACTTTCGTGCCCTGCTTTCTGTGGATCTTTCTCGGCGCTCCTTACATAGAGCGCCTGCGAGGCAACCGCCGCCTGACCGCAGCACTGACCGCGATCACCGCCGCGGTCGTGGGTGTCATCCTCAACCTCGCGCTGTGGTTCGCTCTGCACGTGCTGTTCACCCAGCTCGACGACTGGCACGCAGGACCGCTGCGCCTGCTTGTCCCCGATTTCGCCAGCCTCGATCCGCGAGCGCTCGCGCTCACCGTGGCGGCAATGATCGCCATGCTCCGCTTCAAGATTGGAGTCCTGCCAATCCTCGCCGCCGCGGCGATGATCGGCATCCTCTTGCGCACCTAACGATCAAGTGAGAGGCTGACCATCAGTCGCGCCCACCCAGCGTTCGATGCAACGTAAATCAGTGGGCGCACGACAGCGGGACCCAAGATGCAGCCGACCTTCGCTACCCCAGCCAGCTTCTTCGGCCTTGCCGCGAGCAATCGCGATGCTGCCATATGCATCGGCGGCATTCCCTTCGACATCGGCACCTCCAACCGACCAGGCGCGCGATTCGGACCGCACGCCATCCGCCATGCCAGTCGTATGCTGCTTGATGGCGACCACCCGTTTGCCTGGATCGATCCGTCGCGCTTGCCGCTGGCCGATATCGGCGACTTTCGCATCGCGCTGGGCGACATCCAGGCGAGCATGCGTCTGATCGAGCGGCAAGCCTCCGGCATAAACCACCTCGTAAGTCTCGGCGGCGACCACAGCGTGACCTTGCCGCTTTTGCGCGCGATCGCTCGCCGATTGGGACCCGTCGGTCTCATCCACTTCGATGCCCACGTTGATACGTGGCCAGACAGCTTCGGCCAGGCCTACGGCCATGGCTCGCCCTTTTTCCACGCGATTAACGAGAAGCTCATTGATCCAAAGCGGATGATCCAAATTGGTATTCGCTCGCCGATGCAGCGCAATGTCTACGATTGGACCACGGCGAAGGGGGTGAGTATCGTTTCGGCGATGCACGTACATGAAGTTGGTGTGCAGGCCATCGCCGAGCGCGTGAGGTCGGTGATCGGTGATCGCCCTGTCTACCTTTCGTTCGACATCGATGCTCTCGATCCGGCTTTCGCTCCCGGGACAGGCACACCAGAGATCGGCGGCCTCGCATCGTGGCAGGCACAGGCGATTTTGCGCAGACTAAAGGGACTGGACTTTATTGGCATGGACGTGGTCGAGGTCGCGCCAGCCTACGATGTCGCCGAGGTCACGGCCCTTGCTGCAGCAACAATCGTCTGGGAATATTTGGCCCTTTTGGGGGAGGGCGAGTCGCGTGATGCGCCTGGTCCGCCGTCAATTGATCGAACGCCCTTGTCGTAGCCCTTGGCACGGCCAACAATAATCTATTGATATGTCTACATTCCTGTAAGGGACGGAAGAAAGCCCTTGCATGGCGTGAAAATTCGCGTATATCCGACGTCAGACGCAAATCGCACGTGCCATAGACCTTATGGGTTGAGCAACGACGTAACGCGTCCTTTTTGGTCGAGCCGGTCGACAGTGGGCTGGTGCTCTAAAAGGGAGGTGGATATGGTCGCAGAGCGGCATGGTGCGATGCCGATACCTCGCGTTCTCCCCTAGACCACGTTGACGTGACGCCCGCGAGCGGGTGTCCCGAGCGTTCAACAACGATCAGTTGATTGTCCGAGTGCCGGGCGTCGTTTTGCTTGATTTTGGGCGCGACGAAACGGCACCGGACGAAGGACGTCCCGGTCAAAACCGGCGCGTCCCTTCGCGAGGAACCGTCAATGGCCCAGGCCCTGGCAAAAACGCGGACGCGCTCCGCCGTATCGCCGCTCCGCCGACGTTTTGACTTTGAGCCGGCACTGCCCGGCGTTGATAGCGTCGTTGCCGCTGAAGCCCCGAACGAACCACTCCACTGCTTTCGGCCGGCGGTGGTCGAGTCCACCGCACGCACGTTCGTGGGCGGGTTTCCGGGGTCAGTGCTTTATGCGATAAAGTGCAATCCCGAGCCGCGGGTGCTGCGCGCGGTATGGGCGGGCGGTGTCCGTCATTTCGATTGCGCCTCGCCGGCCGAGATCGCGCTCGTCCGTCAGATGTTTCCCGAGGCACAGGTCCACTATATGCACCCGGTCAAGTCGCGGGCCGCGATCCGCGCCGCCTGGGAGCAGTTCGGGGTCGATGACTTTGTCTTCGACAGCAGCGATGAACTGGCGAAGATCATCGCCGAGACCGGATCCGCCGGCGCTCGTCCGCGTGGCCTGATCGTCCGTCTCGCCGTCGACAACGGCGGCGCTTACGACCTTACCGGCAAGTTCGGCGCCGGCCCGGCCGAAGCCGCACGGCTGCTTGCCGCCGCCCGGCCGCTAGCGTCGCGTCTCGGCCTCAGCTTTCACGTCGGCTCGCAATGCCTCGATCCCAAGGCCTATGCGGACGCGCTGGTCACCGCGTCGGCGGTGATCGGCACTGCCGGGGTTGGCATTGACATCGTCGACGTCGGTGGCGGTTTCCCGGTGAGCTATCCCGACGTGACCCCGCCGCCGCTCGGGGACTACTTCGCCGTGATCGCCGCCGCCACCCGGTGTCTCGGTCTCGACGACGTCGAACTGTGGTCGGAGCCGGGGCGGGCGTTGTCGGCGGCCGGCACGTCGATCGTCGTGCAGGTCCAGCACCGGCGCAGCGATGCGCTTTACATCAACGACGGCATCTACGGCAGCCTGTCCGACGCCGGGGCGCCGCACTTCCGTTTTCCGGTCCGCCTGATTCGCCCGGACGGGCCGGCACCAGCGGGGGAGCTTAAGGCTTTCCGGCTGTTCGGCCCGACTTGCGATTCCGCCGACCGCATGGACGGCCCCTTCCTGCTCCCAGCCGATGCCGGCGAGGGCGACTGGATCGAGATCGGCCAGCTCGGCGCCTACGGCGGGGCGCTGCGCACCGCCTTCAACGGCTTTGATCGCGCCCGCCTGATCGACGTCGCCGATCCACCGCTGCTAGCGACACCCGGTCACGGCGTTCGCTGATCCGTCGCGCACCCCTTAGGCACACATGTGAACAACGAGAAACGCTGAATGAAACACACAAGCTTTTCCGGAAACCTGGTGATCGTCGGGTTCGGCAGCATCGGCCAAGGCGTCCTGCCTCTGATCCTGCGCCACGTCGATCTTCCCGCCGACCGCATCACCGTCGTCACCGCCGAGGACCGAGGCCACGCGGAAGCGAAGGCGTATGGCGTTCTCTTCATCGAAACGGCGCTCACCCGCGAGAATTACCGAACAACCCTGGAGCCGCTGCTCGGCCCCGGTGACTTCCTGCTGAACCTTTCGGTCGATGTTTCGTCGGTGGCGCTGATCGAGTTCGCCCATCAACGGCGCGCCCTATATCTCGACACCTGCATCGAGCCGTGGCCCGGTGGCTATACTGATCCGTCGCTGACCCCATCCCAGCGATCGAACTACGCGCTACGGGAAAGCGCGCTTGCCTTACGTGACCGCCAAACTGGTGGGCCGACGGCGCTGATCACCCACGGCGCCAATCCGGGTCTCGTCTCGCACTTCGTCAAGGAAGCGCTGCTCAACCTCGCTGCCGACATGGGCCACGACGTCGCGATGCCGGCGAACCGTGCCGAGTGGGGCGCCCTTGCCCGCGCACTCGAGGTCAAGGTCATCCACATTGCCGAGCGCGACACCCAGGTGGCGGCGCAGGCCAAGCGGCCGGGCGAGTTCGTCAACACTTGGTCGATCGACGGTTTTGTCAGCGAGGGCTGCCAGCCTGCCGAACTCGGCTGGGGTACCCACGAGCAGAACATGCCGGAGGATGGCCGCCAGCATGCCTTCGGCTGCGATGCCGCGATCTACCTTGAGCGGCCGGGTGCCGGCACCCGTGTGCGCACCTGGACGCCGCTCGAGGGACCGTTCCACGGCTTCCTCGTCACCCATAATGAATCGATATCGATCGCCGACTACTACACAGTAAAGAACGGGCACGGGCCCGAATACCGCCCGACGGTGCACTACGCCTACCACCCCTGCGATGACGCGGTGCTGTCGCTCCACGAGCTTGCCGGCAAGAACTGGACCCTGCAGCCAGAAAAACGGCTGATGATGGACGAGATCGCTTCCGGCATTGATGAATTGGGCGTGCTGCTGATGGGCCATGCCCGCGGGGCCTACTGGTACGGCTCACGGCTGTCGATCGAAGAGACGCGGCGGATCGCCCCCTACAACAACGCCACTTCGCTGCAGGTCACCGCGGCTGTCCTTGCCGGCATGGTGTGGGCGATTGAGAACCCGCGCGCCGGCATCGTCGAGCCCGACGACATCGACCATGCCCGCATCATGGAGGTTGCCCGCCCGTATCTGGGCGAGGTCGTCGGCGTCTACTCCGACTGGACGCCGCTTCAGGACCGCGCCGTCCTCTTCGCGGAGCAGCTCAATACCAGCTGCCCCTGGCAATTCATCAACTTCCGCGTTTTGTAGCGACCCCGGATACGAAGGAAGACGCGAACCATGACGAGAAAAATCGCCCGGTTCTTCGCCGACAACGAGCCCTCCACCCCCTGCCTCGTCGTCGATCTCAACGTGGTCGCGGCCAATTACCGCAAGTTGCGGACGGCAATGCCGGACGCCATGATCTATTACGCGGTGAAGGCCAATCCGGCGCGGGAAATCCTCGAGCTGCTGGCCGGATTGGGTTCGTCGTTCGACACCGCCAGCCTGAACGAGATCGACATGGTGCTGGAGGCCGGAGCCTCGCCCGATCGGATTTCCTTCGGCAACACGATCAAAAAGCGCGCCGACATCGCCGGAGCCTATAGCCGCGGCGTGCGGCTGTTCGCCTTCGACAGCCTCGCCGAACTTGAGAAGATCGCCGAGGTCGCGCCCGGCAGCCGCGTCTTCTGCCGCATTCTCACCTCGGGTGAGGGCGCGGAATGGCCGCTGTCGCGCAAATTCGGCTGCGAGCCGGCGATGGCCCGCGATCTGCTCGTTCACGCCAAGTCGATGGGCGTAGTCCCTTGGGGCATTTCCTTCCACGTTGGCTCGCAGCAGCGCGATCCGCACCAGTGGGATCAGGCCGTTGGCGAGGCCGCGAGTCTGTTCCGCGAGCTTGAGGCGGAAGGTGTCGAGCTCGGCATGCTGAACATCGGCGGAGGCTTTCCGGCGCGCTACCGCAAGGATGTGCCGACGTTGTGCCGTTACGGCGCCTGTATTCGCCGCTCGATCCTCAAGCACTTCGGCAACCGCATCCCCGACGTCATCGTCGAGCCGGGGCGGCAGATGGTCGGCAACGCCGGCGTGATCCGGACCGAGGTCGTGCTGATTGCCAAGAAATCGGCGAACGATGACCGGCGTTGGGTGTTCCTCGACATCGGCAAGTTCGGCGGCCTTGCCGAGACGGAAGGCGAAGCCATCCAATACCCGATCCGCAGCCCGCGACGAGGTCGCACCGAGCGGGTCATTCTCGCTGGGCCAACGTGCGATTCCGCCGACGTGCTCTACGAGAAGGCGAACTACCGGCTGCCGCTCGACTTGTCGATCGGCGACCGGCTGGAGATCCGCTCGGCGGGCGCTTATACGGCAACGTACGCGTCCGTGGCCTTCAACGGCTTTGAGCCGCTGCGCTGCTACTGCATCTAGGGACGGGATCGATGGTATTGATCGAACCGGAGCCGCCGACGGCGGCTCCGTTGGTGGAAGATTTGCTCGATCGGGCGTTCGGCCCGACACGGCGGGCGAAAACGGCCGAACGGCTTCGTGAGGGACGACTGCCGGCGGATGGCCTTTCGTTCATCGCGGTTGATGAGGTTTGTCTCCTCGGAACCATCCGCTTTTGGCATGTCGGCATTGGCCAGCATAAGGCCGCGCTCTTGCTCGGTCCTGTTGCTGTCGCCGCAAGCCACCGCTCGACGGGCCTCGGTGATTCTCTCATTCGCCGTGGGCTGTCGGTTGCGCGCACGCTCGGGCATACCGCCGTTATTCTCGTCGGCGATGCGCCTTATTACGGCCGCTTTGGGTTCAGTGCCGACCGGACGTCGAGCATGACACTGCCGGGACCGGTCGAGCGTCGCCGGTTTCTCGCCTGCGAGCTTGTCTCCGGCGCGCTCGCCGATGCGTCGGGATTGGTGCTACCGACCGGAGCCGTCGATCCGCGCTACCGTCTTCGCGCAGCGTGATTCTTCGGCCGGCGAACTCTACTGAGCTTTTGATTCAGCACGTCGTGGCAATGACGGTGTCTTGCGCGGCCCACGGCCGGTCTCCCGCGGGCCGGCGACCCCGCCCCGTCCCAGCGACAGCAGCGTGCGCATCCAGGCATCGGCGAAGGCCGGCCGCGTCTCGACGACGAGCGAAATGTCGTAGCCACTGATCAGGTCTTCGACCGCAGCAGCATAGGCCGCCGCATAGATGTCAACCGACTGCTGCGTGGAAATAACGAACGTGCGTCGCGCGGCGCAGACATCGGCAGCGAGCGCCGCGAGGTCGAATTCGAGCGGACCACCGCTGGCCGGCTCGCTTGCGTCGTCTGACACCAACACGAAGCGGCGACTCGCGCGGCGCGTACCCGGGACGTTGACCTGCGGACAGAGCAACTCGACGTCAAAGTCGTATTGACGGGCGGCAAGGAAGGTCGCGCGAATATGTTCCGGCATCGTGTCAACGACGTCGTCCGGTAAATTGCGAAAGCGTACCCAACTCTTTTTCAGATCAACCATCGCCGTCTCCGTCGATGAAGCGCCAGCCGGATGAGCCCCAACAGCGTTCGTGTTTTGTTCTAACTTAGAGAGGGTATCACAGGATAATTAACCTATCCAGTGCATTTATCTCCTTTTAAGGGCCAAAGGTCTTTGCACCTGCGGCAATGCAATGGCGGTCGGCCGCCGCCCTTTACAACGCGACCGGCGCTGCGCGCGAACGCACGACAGAACATCTCTCGGGTAAGGCGGGATTTAGGGAGAGGCGAAGTATTCCCAGATCGTCCACAATCCAATCGCCACGAAGCAGACGCCGGCGATGAGCTTGAGTGGCAGCACGGCAAGGTATTGCTGAGCGAACGACCCGCACGCGACGGCAATCGCGGTCGAGGTCACCAGTGCTCCCGCTGCCGCGGCGAACACCCAGCGAGGATCCTGCCGTCCGTCCGACGCGAACAGCAGGGTCGCGAACTGGGTCTTGTCCCCCAATTCCGCGAGCAACACAGTAAGAAATATTGTCCAGAGTTGGTGCATCGACGTCTTCTCTGCGGAGACTGGTGGGGCCAACCATGACATGAACGCGCAACCGGTTCCCTTTGCGCGTTCGAGCTATCGGTCTCGTCAAGCCGGTCTGACCGAACGCGCCATGGCCGAAGCCAAGCATGTTGACGCGCACACCTCGCAAAATCTGGAGGTCGACTACTCCCCGGAAGCGCCACCACAGTAGGCGTCCGGAGCGGCCAAGAGCAACCGCGTTCGTCATTCGCCGGCGAGACGCCTGACGACGTGCAGGAGCCTTGACCGATGGCACCAGAGCGAATAGCTTTGCTGCGAGTGCGAAATCAACTGTGCACGTTGCGACAAGTTGTTAACAACAATCATTTTTTGGATGCGCTTGGGTTGTCCCTACGCAGCAGACGTCGTTAGTTTGGCGTAGCGCGTATGAATTGAACGCACGAGTGGACGCGCAAGCACCGGGGCGATGACGGCCGGGCGAACACAATGGTTGACGATCCAAGAATCGATTTGAGCCAAACGGCAGGCGACGCCCACCCGGATCGGGCAGCGCCCTCGCCGGCTTTGTCGGCGGCGGCGCGTGCACGCCTCGCACCGCTCTCAGTGTTGGCAGAAAGCGAAATCGAAAGGATTGTGCAGACGCGACATGATGTTCCGCATCGTGTGCTCGGCCCGCATCCCGGCGCGGGCAGAGAAACGACGGTGGTTCGGGCTTTCTTGCCGCACGTTGAGCGAGTCGTCTTGCAGACGCCCGGCCCCACCGGCGCACAGTTTGAAATGTGCCGACGCCATCCCGATGGCCTGTTCGAAACGATGCTACCTGAAGACCGCGTTGCTGCCGGCTACCAGTTCCTTACGTTCGCCGGCGAGCAGCCGCCCCTGTGCGTTGCCGATGCCTACCGATTTGCCGAGCCGCGCTTTTCACAAGACGATGAGCGGCGTTTTTCCGCCGGCCTGCACGTGCGCCTCTTTGAAAAGCTCGGTGCACGCCCGGGTCTGCGCGATGGAACCCCGGGCGTCGAATTCGCCTTATGGGCGCCGGGGGCAGAGCGCGTCAGCGTCGTCGGCACATTCAACGACTGGGATGGCCGGCGCCATGCGATGCAGCGGGTCAGCGATTGCGGCATCTGGGAATTGTTCATCCCCGGCGTACCGGATGGAGCGCTCTACAAATTCGAGATCAAGACACCGCAAGGCGCCCTGTTCCTCAAATCCGACCCGTTCGCGATGCGCGCCGAACCGGCACCGAATTTTGCGTCAATCGTCGACGTTACGGCCACCTTAGATGGCTGGGATGACGAGCATTGGCTCAACGAGCGCGTGAACGCCACCGTGCGTGATCGCGGCGTCCTTGCCACAGAGCCCGACTTGGCGACCGGCGCCGGGCTGTCGGCGGACGACGCTGTAAAGGCAATCCCGTCCGCGCGCGCTGACGGCTGCTCCTTCGTCGAGTTGTCTTTATCCGGTAGCGAGCGCGCCGGCCTGTTCGCGCTCGCTCGTCCGAGGGTGTTGCGCGCCTACATCCGTACCTGCCACGCACAGGGTATCGGCGTCGTGCTTGCTGATAAGGCTTTCGACTTTCCCTCGCCATCCGCGCTGCTGGTCTGGTTCGACGGAACGCGGCTTTACGAGCGGTCGGCCAGCAAAACGCGGGCACCACGTTTCGATCTCGACGAGGGAGAGGTCCGCAGCGTGCTGCTGTCGAACGCCACGTTCTGGATCGAGCGCTATCACATCGACGCGATTCACACTGATGTGGACGGCGCGCGATTGTTCGCGCCGATCATCGCCGAAATGCGGCACGACCGCAGTGGATTTCGCCTGCTTGTCGAAGATCGCTCGCCCCGCCCCAGCCTGCCCCATAGCGAGATTGAGCGGATTACCTCGGGACGACATCGCTCGCCGTTCTCCATCCTCGGGCCGCACGAGCTGCCGGCACCGATGACCGGCAGTGTTGTCCGGACACTGCAACCGGGGGCGCGCGCCGTTCACGTCGAAACCGTCGAGATGCCGTCCGTCATCTCTGTGATGCAGCAGATCGATCCCGCCGGATTATTTGAGGTCATTCTTCCTCACCCTTGCCGCGACTATCGCCTGCGGGTGTTCCAGGCCGATGGCGCTTCGCAACTGATCTCGGATAGTTACGCGTTCACTGACTTCATGCTCACGGCCGAGGACCTGCGGCTGTATGGCGAGGGCAACCATTACCGAATTTTCGAGCGATTAGGCGCCCATGTGCGGCAGGTCGATGGCACCGACGGCGTCACTTTCGCGGTCTGGGCGCCGGATGCCGACGGCGTAAGCGTCGTCGGCCCGTTCAATGCATGGAACGGTCTGCTCTCCCAGATGCAACGCCACGGCCTCTCCGGTGTATGGGAAATCTTCATTCCCGGTCTCGGTGAGGGCACCCTTTACAAATACGAGATGCGCTCGCGCAGAGGCCATGTTTTTCTGAAATCAGACCCCTACGCGTTCTTTACCGAAGTGCCTCCCGCGACCGCCAGCGTCGTTCATCGGATCGATGACACTTATGCCTGGCAGGACCATGCGTGGATGGACGCACGCCGCGCCCGCAATCCCTGGAAGGAGCCGACGACCATCTACGAAGTGCATCTTGGTTCATGGATGCGCGGAGCCGATAATTGTCCACCGACCTACCGTGAGATCGCGGAGAGGCTCGTTCCGTACGTCAAGTCGATGGGTTTCACCCACATTGAGCTGATGCCGATCGCCGAACACCCCTACGAGCCGTCATGGGGTTATCAAGTTTCTAATTTTTACGCTCCGAGTTCGCGTTTTGGCTCACCCGAGGACCTGATGGCCTTCATCGACCGCTGTCACCGTGACGACATTGGCGTGATCCTCGACTGGGTTCCGGGCCATTTCCCCAAGGATGCGCATGCGCTTGCCTGGTTCGACGGGACTCATCTTTATGAACATGCCGACCCCAGGAAGGGAGAGCACCCTGATTGGGGCACCCTGATCTTCAATTACGGTCGGCACGAGGTTGAGAACTTCCTTATCGCCAATGCGCTCTTCTGGGTGTAGCGTTACCACTTTGACGGGTTGCGGGTCGATGCCGTGGCTTCGATGCTCTATCTCGATTATTCGCGTCCAGCCTACGGCGGCTGGGTGCCAAATCAGTACGGCGGGAAGGAGAACCTCGAGGCCATCGAATTTCTCAAGCACACAAATTCGATCCTGCACGCCCGTTTTCCGGGTGTGCTGATGATCGCCGAAGAATCGACCTCCTGGCCCAACGTCTCACGCCCCACCGACCAAGGCGGCCTCGGCTTCGGCTTCAAATGGAACATGGGCTGGATGCACGACATCCTCGCCTATATGGCGGTGCCGCCGGAGGATCGACGCTGGCACCACCACCGCCTCACTTTCAGCATCGTCTATGCTTTCAACGAGAATTTCATTCTCGCGCTCTCCCACGATGAAGTCGTGCACCTGAAACGCTCACTTCTCGGCAAGATGCCAGGTGAAGAATGGGAGAAATTCGCCAACCTGCGTTTGCTGTTCACCTACATGTATGCCCATCCGGGCAAGAAGCTGCTGTTCATGGGGGGTGAATTCGGTCAGGAAGGCGAATGGGACCACCAGCACGGCCTCGAATGGCGCGCGATGAATAAGGCGCCGAACCGGGCACTCACCTGGTTCTTCCAGGACCTCAATTGCTTTTATCGATCACAGCCGGCGCTCTTTGAGGTCGACTTCCATTCCGCTGGCTTCGAATGGCTGGAGGTCGATAACGGCGACGAGAGTGTCATCGCGTTTCTGCGCAAGGCTCGTGACCCTCGCCGGACTTTGCTGTTCATCGCCAATTTTTCCGCAATCTCATGGATCGATCACCGCATCGGCGTGCCCTTCCCCGTAAGCTACCATGAGATCTTCGACAGCAACGCTGCGCGCTTCGGCGGCGCTGCGACCGCCGCCCGCGCACAAGCCGTCGAAGCAGAAGACATTCCCTGGCACGGGCGGGAGTTCTCCATCCGCCTCACCGTGCCGGCCTTGACCGCGCTCATTTTCGAGCCGGCACCGCTCGCCGGTTGACCGGCAAACGGCCGGTTGGTCACTCGCCGGCCGCAGGCCGGGCCGGGCGACGGCCGAACGGTAGCATGCTGACCAGAGTCGGGTCACGCAGCAGCACGTGATGGCCGATGGCCAACACCGCATGCGCCCCGGCAAGCCCCAGCAGCGCGAAGCTTGCAAGCTCATGGCACTCACCCAGCACATCGGCGAGTGCTTTGTCCTTGCCGACCAGCGACGGCAGATCAACCCAGCCGAACAGTGAGACGCCATAACCGTAGGCGTTCGACGTCAACCAACCAAATACCGGCGTTGCCAGCAGCAGGACATAGAGCGCGGCATGGCCAATCCGCGACAGACGGAACATCCGCGGCGATAACCAGTCGCGCGCCGGATCGGCATCGACCACTTGGCGAACGGCGAGCCGCAACAGCACCAGCACCAGCACGGTGACGCCGATGCTCTTGTGAACATCGATCAGCAGCGTGCGCAGTCCCCGATCCTCGATGTCTTCGCGCACCCAGACGAGAATTGGGTTGGCAACGATGGCAATCACCGTCAGCCAATGCAAAAGCATCACCACCCCGGCATGTCGCCGTACTGTCGTGCCCGCCCGCCCGCCGGCCCTCGCGTGCGCTCCTGACATACCCGCCTCCGCAGTTTGACGATAAACCCGATGTTCAACTCACCGACGGCGCGTGAATGGGTAGCCCTGATCGCAAGGGAACGGAAGTCGTTTGTCCGTCACAATACCGTCATCGCAACGCGCCCCCGTCGCGGTGCGCCGGTCCGGGCGACCGCAGACGCCGCACGGAACGACCTTGACGCGCGAGCCACGGTCTGCCCACGGCAGCCCGCCTCTCATACCTTAAGGCTGGAGGCCAACGAGCATCGCCGCCATCTGGTTGCGCACGCTGGTCGCAGCGGTGTAGTCGCCATCAATCGGCACGATGGTGACATAGCCGGCGCGATAAAAGGTGGTATCAGACTTGGGCACGTCGTATCCGCCGGGGGAATGGAGATCGCCGGCACATACTGGCCATCGCCGATGGGCGCATAGCCGATCTGGTAGGCTGGCCGGAGCCCCTGGGCGGCCATCTTTACGCCCGCGACCTGAAGCCGGCGACAACGCCGGATAGTTGATGTTGAGCGCCGTCCGCCCCGGAAGCAGCGATGCATGGGTGGCGCACGCCTGATCGACCAGCCGTCCGATCACGGTGACGGTGAAGGCAGCGAAGTCGTTGAAGCGCGCGACGTTGGCGGAAGGGTGGGATCGGCGCTTGATCCGCCCGCAAGGTCCGTCGACACCGCGATTGCCGGAATCGGCACGACGAACTGGGTGATCGCGGCAATCGTCGCGCCGACTGTCCCGGAGATCGGCGCTGCCGAGCCAATGTTGGCGCCGTTGTTGATGCCCGAGACCACGAGGTTGGATTGTGTGTCGCCAGAATCGAACTCACCCCCAGCAGAACCGTCGTCGCCGGCGTTCCGGCAACCGCATAGATGCCCGCCTCCGGATTGGTCACGCTGACAAGACCACGGCTCAGCGCTGCACCGCTTCCGCTCTGGCTTTGTGCCGGCGCCACCATGGTCACATCATGGCTGGCGGCGATCAGTGCCGCCCGCATCGCCTGAATACCAGGGGCCTCGTAGCCGTCATCGTTGGCGAGAAGGATACGTACCGAGTCGTCATCGCAGTATTGATGGGCCCAGGCATTAGTGCTGGCGAGAATCAGGGCGAGCGCCCCCGCGGTCGCCCACATGAACATACGACCTCTCCCATGGTTCTATTAAGGAAAGTCCGTAGGTTAGCGATTGGCGGATGACGCCGTGGTGAAGAGCCTGCGACCGAATTGTGACGGCGGCCGACGCGATGCAGCGTTTATTACGCCAGGAAAACGCGCTCGAGCGCGCTACGGGCGACGGCACCACCGGTGTCTTCGGCTTCGATGAAGTAGCGCACGTCCCCCACGCCGACCGGCAAAGCCGCCGTATAATAGTGTGAGGTCAACGCGGCGCCAGTTTGCGATGGATACGGGCCGTGATCTGTCATCGCGATGCGCGTCTCGCTGCCGCCAGCACGCAACACGAGCGTTACGCGCACGACGCCGCTGATATCAGAGATAAAGGTATGCACCGTGCCCTCGCGCGGCGCATCGAGCAAACAACCCTGCCCCCACCGCTTGCCGCCGGGGTTTTCGGGCGTGACCCAGGGCGCGAAGATCGTGGGTGGCGTGCGGTCGCGGCGGGCGGCGAGTAGAGCATCCATCGCCCCGCGCAGTTGTCCGTATCCCATGTTGGCGGCGTTGGTGACCTGCTGGTCCCAGTTGGTCTGGCCGGTCCAATACCAGTAGCAGCTGGTCTCCGCTGTCAGCATGAGACGCACCGCATGGGGCAGCATCGGATGATCGGGCTCGGCGTCTTCGAGCGAATGGACGACGTTCTGGAAAGCGGTCAGCACGGCCCAGGAGTTGAGGTCCGGCGAGTAGGGCTGATCGTAACGGCTGAACCACTTCATGAACTGCGGATCGCCGTTATCAGCGCCCGCCCACGAGCCGGGTTCGATATGCACCGCCTGTGCCGGGTCCGGCGGGAACCGGTCGAGATAGTCGCGGATTGCGGTCAGCTCGAAGCGTGGATCCTCCTGCAACCATGCGACCAGACCGGCGGTGTTGTGGTGGTAGTAGCTGTCGGCGCCACCGCCGTGATTGTCACCATCTGAGTGCAGCAGGAAGAACGGCGGATGCTTGGGATCGTAGGTGCCGGTGGCGACGATCTGATCATAGACTTGGCCCATGACGCTCGGGTACTGCAACGCGCCGAAGCCGCCGCGGGCGTCCTCGTTGCCGATGTAGCGCTCCGCTGGCACGGCGATGATCTTATGGCTGGCGCCGTCGGGATCGATGTATTCGACGTATTCCGGGCGGAGCAGCGAGGGGGCGATCTTCGAGCCCGCCCAGATGTTTTGCATCTGCAGCCAGTCGTCCACCGGCGGGTTCACCTGCTCGGCCGGATTGGGAGGCAGCATACCTTCGTTGATGCCAGCGTAAGGATAATCCCGGCAGGCGCGGAAACGATGGATCGAATCGTAGATCACCGCATCGATCCCCGCCTCGATCAGCGCCGGAATCATCCGCACATGAAAGGCGGTCTCTGGCGGGAAAAGGATGCGTGAGGCGTCAATGTCAAAGGCGTCGCGGATGCAGCGGCGATGCCATTCGATCTGCCTGACGATATTGCGCGCCGGAATGAGCGCCATGAGCGGATGGAAAAAGCCGAAGGCGGTAAAATCGCAGCGGGGATTGCCGAGTTCCGTCCGTGCGTCGGCCAATCCGCGCAGGGCGTTGTTCCATCCCGAGAAGCGGCCTCCGCACAGTCCGTCGCGAGCGCAGCGGTCGAGCTGTTCGATCAAAGAGCCGCTCCAGCTCGTCGACAAACCCGCGTGTCCCAGGTCCCCATTCGCGTATTGCCAGACTGCCGCCGGCACGAAATCAGTGTAGTTGCCGCCGCGCGAACCGAAGATGCCGTCCTTCTCTCCGTCCCAGTAATTTGGATCGGTCGTATTGTAGTAAGGTTGGTGCATGTGTTTATGAATTCCGAAGTGCAGCTTGACCTGCGAGGCATCCGGTCCCGCAGACGCGCGGGCAGGACGCGGTGCGCCTTCGATGCGCAGACGACAGAACGCCTTGACCCAGTCCCCGCCACCGGCCCAGCGAATGTCGGATTTAAGGCACCCCTCCACCTGGATCTCGATCTCGCCAGGCCCGAACAGATTCGAAGGGATGTCCGCCAGATACGTTCTGCTCTCTTCGGTCGTTGCCGGAGCCGAACGAATTGCATCACCGTTGATCAGATATTCACGACCTTGAGCTCTCAAAATTACCTGTGGAAACGGCACGTCGCCGTCGGCGGTAAACGCCACCTCGAAGGCCGGGTTTCGCCCCGAAGGCTCGCACACCAGTCCGACGGGAAGGTCGACGTCTGAAATTCTCGAAAAAATCGCCATGACGATCTCCCAAAAAACAATAGATCCGGGCCACGAAGGACTGAATGCGCGCGCCGCCGGACCGCCGGGTCACCCGCCTCTCGAAACGGCAGCATCAGTGCGACGACGCGACAGTGGGACAATGCGACGGGGCCGAACTGGCGGTTCGCCATGGCCCTCCCCTGATTACGAGCCTCGACAGGCGCGCGCAAGTCTCCGTCGGTGTCGTCCTGCCGATCTTGCCTGCAATAGTGAAGCGCTACGGGATTGTCGAGGCTCCAACTCCTGAGAAGGTGGAGCCATGACGGGCAAGACGACGAACGACGTCTCCCCGAGGTGCGCGAGCGAGCAGTTCGACTGGTGCCGGATCACGAGCATCCCTCGCGCTGGTCAGCGATCAGCTCGATTGCGGCGAAGATCGGCTGCACAGGCCAGACGCTGAATCAATGGGTGAAGAAGGCCGAGGTGGATGCCGGCAAGAGAGCCGGCATGTCGCCCGACATGGCCGCGAAGCTGAAGGCGCTCGAGCGCGAGAACCGCGAGCTGCGGCAGGCGAACGAAATCTTGCGCAAGGCTTCCGCGTATTTCGCTCAGGTTGTCAATCGGCCCTTTAATCGCGGGTGGCTGTCAACTTCTCATTGCTGAACTTTCTCCCTGAAGTGGCAGAGCCAATTATCCGGTTTTGATGCTGTTTTCAGCGGTTCGATCGCGGATGGTTGTTAACTCCGATGTCGTCTCCATGCCGGGGTCAGGGTCCTTTCCGAGGTCTGAGCCTCATGATTGTGTTCGGGGTGGGTGCCTCAACGTGCGCAACGGAGTGCGAGAAACTCGCCTTCAGCCGATTGACCGAGGTCACCGACACCACCGTCCCGGCAGGGGCAACAACCGGCGCTGCGAACGCCGCAGGCCGGATCCGTGTGTCAGGCCGCCTGCTTCTCGGTCCCCCACTCGAATTCGGTACCGTCGGTCCAGATGCAGTGCAGAATGACGGCGATCTTGCGCGCCACGGCGACCTTGGCCTTCTTGGCGCCGATACGCTTCATCAGCCGCGTGCCCCACGCTTTCAGGGCCGACCAGCGCTGGGTTCGGTGCAGCAGCACGCTCGCTGCCTCGAACAGGCAGGTTCGCAGTAGCCGGTCTCCCCACTTCGAAATGCGGCCGTTGACGTCCGTCTCACCCGATTGCTTTCGCCGCGGCGTCAGGCCGAGATAGGCCCCGACCGTCTGGGCCGATCGAAACCGCGTGGGATCGTCTGGTGTGGCGGAACGCCAGGGCGGTCACCACGCCTACGCCTGGCACACTCATCAGCCGGCGGGTCGTCCTGTCGGCCTTTGCTTCCTTGCGGACGCGCCTGTCGAGCACGGTCTGCTGCTCCACGACCTTTTCATGGACCGCCAGCAGGCCTTCGCCGATCGACCGCAAGACGTGCTTCTCGTCAATAAGGTCGAGCACCCGCGTGCGGAACTGCCTCCCGATCGCCCTCCTGAACAGTAGACCCACCTCCTTGAGCAAGCTGCGGACTTGGTTCTCCAGGTCGCGGCGGATGCTGACCAGGCGAGACCGGGCAACCAGTAGGGACCGGACCGCCTGGCTTTCGTCGCTCTTGACGCGAACCGCGCGATACCAGCCGACCCGGATCAACTCGGCAAAACCGCGTGCATCGTTGGGGTCGCTCTTGTTCATCCGAACGGACAGCACCGCATGCGCGTGGCGGGCGTCAACGCAGACGACCGGCAGGCCGACACGCTTGAGTTCGTGCCACAGCCAACTCGCCATTGCGCCCGTTTCGAAGCCAATCAACTCTGCTACAGGCGCTCGCTTGGCGATCACCCGCGCAAGTGCGCCAGGATCAGACGGGACCTTGCCCTCGAACAGAACCTTCCCGTCCTGGTCGACGACACATACCGCCGTCTCTTTCTGCGACACGTCCAATCCGACATACTGCTTCATGGCTGCTCTCCCGCTGGCTGCTCTCCCGCTGGCTGCTTAGATGAGGCCGAGACTATCGGACCTCGTGTCCCACGGAGGGCAGCCACCCGCGATTACGCAACGTGTGCAAAAGGGGCTCTTCTCTATTCGGCCGGTTGAGGTCGAGCGCTTTCAGGCGGTTCGCCGTTCGGTCGGTTGCTGTCGCTCGCGGATCCGCGCTTCTCTTCGGGATCGGCCGTTTGGCTTTCCCAGCATGGGATCAGGAAGATGGGGTGGAACAATCTGACTCGCGTCCTGATCGCCGACCGGCACAAGAGCCCAGGCGAACTCACCCCATCCATCGTCCCGCGAGGGACATCGGCCCGCTGGCTGGCGGAACTCAAGGTTTCCTTCTCGTTTGGCACGAGGCTTCGCAGACCCGTCAGACAGAAGCCGGAATGCTCTCCCTGGTCCAGCGGAACTCCGTGCCGTCCATCCACATGCGATGCATGATCACCGCCAGTCGGCGGGCGAGCGCGACGATCGCCTTTTGCTGACCGCGCCGTTTGGCGATGCTCATCGCCCAGGCCTTCAGCCACGACCATGTCTGTGCTCGCGTCAGCATGACCTGAGCGGCTTCGTAGAGCAGGTGACGCATCATCTCGTCCCCGCACAGCGAGATCCGACCCAGCCGGTGGCTCTCTCCCGATTGATGCAGCACGGGCGTCAACCCCAGGCTGGGCCGACAGCCTTTGAGCTCGTGAACCGTGCTGGACTGTCGATGGTGCTTCGGAACGCCAGCGATACGACCGGACCGACGCCGGGTATCGTCATCAACCGCCGGCAGACGGCGTCATCTCGAACGATCGCGAGCAGCCTGCGGTGGAGTGCCATGAACGCCTCGCGAAGCTGTTTCCTGGATGCCAGTAGCGGTTCCATGATTTCGACGAGGTCGGGCAAGCCCTCAACAAGCTCCCGGATCCGTTGGTCGAATTTGAGCACGCCGACGACGCCGACCTTGAGCCCGAAGTTGCGCAGCAGGCCGCGGATGTCGTTCTCGATGGCGATGAATTTCTCCTGCAGCAGCTTACGGGCCGTCAGCAGGGCGCGATGCTTCTGGCTGGTCAGGGTCTTCACATGCACGGGCCGGAATAGCTGCACACGCATCATTTGGGCGATGCCGCGGGCGTCATTGCGGTCGCTCTTGTTGACCTGGGCTTTGAGGAACGCCTTCGTGTGCCGGGTTTCAATGCAGACCACCGGCAATCCGGCTTCCGCCATCCCACTGAACAGCCATTGCGACAAGGGTCCGGCCTCGAGACCGACCCGGACAAGCCGCCAGGCTGTATCCTGAGTAACCGCGCCAGATCCTCCGGATGGCTCGGCACCTTCCCTTCGCAGCAGATCGCGCCCGCTTCGTCGACAATGCACACCGAGGTCTCTTTGACCGAAACGTCCAGACCGGCATAGTGCTTCATGCTGCGCTTCTCCATCTGATGCTGTGGCTGTTTCAATCCACACCACGTCTATCATCAACCTGAAGCGCAGCGCCTTCTCCGAGGGTTGGGGAAAGCGGCGGCAGGCCGAATACCCCATCTGACGCTATTTTGGTGGTGTTGACATGCTCCCCTGACTTCCTGCCACGGATAAGTTGGGTCCTTCGATCAGGAGAAGGACCATGCGGCGCAGCCGTTTCAGCGAGGAGCAGATCATTTCGGTGCTGAAGGAGCACGAGGCGGGGATGAAGACCGGCGACGTGTGCCGCAAGCACGGGATCTCGGACGCCACCCGCGATAAGTGGAAGGCCGGGTATGGTGGCATGATGGCCTCCGAGACGGCGCGCCTCCGCACGCTTGAGGAGGAAAATCGGCGGCTGAAGAAGCTACTGGCCGAGCAGATGCTCGACAGTACCCATCCGGCGAGGGCCGCGGCTGGAGTGGGTTGCCGGACCGGCGCAGTTGTGAGCGGCTATGCGGCGGCGCTGATTGGCTCTGGTGCCTGCCAGTTCCAGGGCAGCAGCTCGTGGATGCGGCTGGTGGGGTGGCCGGGAAGGCGGGCGAGGACGGAGGCCAACCAGGCGCGGGGATCGATGCCGTTCAGCTTCGCCGTCTCGATCAGGGTGTACATGGCCGCGGCACGACGACCGCCTTCGTCGGAGCCGGCGAAGGTCCAATTCCGTCTGCCGACGGCGATGCCACGCAACGCGCGTTCCGCGGCGTTGTTCGAGAGGCAAACCCTGCCGTCGTCGAGGAAGCGGGTGAAGGCGGTCCAGCGCTTCAGCAGGTAGTCGATGGCTTTTGCCGTCTTCGACTTCGCCGACAGCCTCGCGTTCTGGTCGCGCAGCCAGGCTTCGAGGTCGAGGATCAGCGGGCGGGATCGCTGGTTGCGGACGGCCAGACGCTGCTCGGCCGAGGCGCCGTTGATCTCGCGCTCGATCGCGAACAGCGCGTCGATCCGCTTGACCGCCTCGATGGCGATCGGCCCCTGCTGCAGCTCCGCCAGCTCAAAGAAGCCGCGGCGGCCATGTGCCCAACAGCCGGCCTCGGTGATCGGGCCAGGCCGGCGATCGCTCTTGTACAGCCGGCCGAAGCCGGAGAAGGCGTCGGCCTGCATGATGCCGGTCCAGCCCGCGAGGAAGCGTTCGGCGTGCACGCCGCTGCGGTCGGGCGAATAAAAGAAGACGGCGGCCGGCGGGCCTGTTCCGTCCAGGTGGGGACCGCCGAACGGCCGGTCGTCGCGGACGACGGTCCACAGCCGGCCTTCCCGCGTCTTGCCCTTCGCCAGCACCGGCACCGGCGTCTCGTCGGCGTGGATGCGGGCGGCGGCGCGGACGTGCGCCTCGATCGCCGCGGTCAGCGGCTGCAGGGACACGTCGCCGGCGCGGGATACACGACGCGGGTGCGCGGCAAGTGTTCCGGCAACGCACGGCGCGCCGGCTTGCGTGGCGTCGCGGCGCTGCGCGCCGGGGTCGGGCTGCGCTCCGCCGCCCGCAGCTCGGCCGCGGCATCGGCCTGGGCGACGGTCTCCTGCAGCTCGGTCAGCGCCAGCTCCAGCTGCTCCAGCCGGGCGCTGCGCTCGGACGACGTGCCGGAACCGTTGCCGGCGCAGCCGGGCGATCTCCAGCTTGAGGCGCTCGATCTCCAGGTCGAGAACCCGCTTCGTCTGCTTCGCGATCGCCGCCTCGGCCTCGGCAGCGAGCCGGCCTGCGCGCTCGGCGAGGATCATCGCGTGCGCTTCGGCGAGGTCGGCGGGCAGCGGCTCGGGCGTCGTCATCACGACCCGAACTGAATCAGATTCGCACACCTTTGTAAGCTGTTATCTCATCCGGCGGCGATCGGACGCCAAGTTCGCCGCGGCATCCTCCAGTCTATGCCCTCGAGCAGATACGCGAGCTGCGCCGGCGTGATCGTCACCGTTCCATCGGCCGCCGACGGCCACAGAAACCGACCGCGTTCGAGACGTTTGGCGAACAGGCACAGGCCCTGGCCGTCGTGCCAAAGGATCTTCAAAAGGTCACCGCGTCTTCCGCGGAAGACGAACAAATGACCACAGTGCGGGTCCTGCTTCAGCCTTTCCTGCACCTGCAGCGCCAGCCCATCGAAGCCGCGCCGCATGTCGGTGTGTCCGGTCGCCAGCCACACCCGGGCGCCGGTCGGAACGGGAATCATCGCCGATCCAGCACGTCCAGAACCCGCCGCAGCGCCTCGGCGTCGAAATCGCCAACCACGCGGACACAGCGACCCGCGCCGAGTTCGATCTCGATCACCCCCGACCGACCTTGCCCAGGCTTCGCGGGCGGCATCATCGCCGGCACACCCGCAGCCCCTGCCCGCAGGCCCCGCCGCGACGGCCTCCGTCGCCGCCACCTCGTTCGCGGCCGCGTCTTCCGCGACCTCGACGGCGACGAACGATGGCAATTCCGAAGCACCGGGGATGTCGATCACGACCAGCGCCGCCAGACGCCGCCATTTGAACACCTGTGCCGGCAGCAGCCCATGCCGCCGCGCCACCGCCGAGATCACCACTCCCGGCGCCGACGCCTCCGCCAGAACCGCAAGCTTCTGCCCGAGCGAGAACCGACGCCGCCGCTCGACCCGTCCCAGTACCTCACCCTGACGATAAGACATCGATCTTGCGCTGCCGCTAGCTCCAAATCCGAGCCAAATGCCGCACAAAATCCCGCCTCACCACAAGGCGGCCATCACCGGATGCGTACGATCGACAATGCGGTGCTGAAGGACCTCTTGGGAAAAAACTGATCTCGCCTGCGGCGCGGTTCGCGACAGTGAAGCGTGTGATCGACGATCACGGCTACTCGGAGCGCCGGGCCTGCAGGCTGATCGGGGTGGATCGATCGAGCTTCCAGTACCAGCGCGAGGCGGGTGATGCGGCCGTCCGCGCGCGCCTGCGGGAGCTTGCCAATGAGCGCCGTCGGTCGGCTACCGGCGGCTGGCGATCCTGCTGAAGCGGGAAGGCGTGAGGATGAACCTGAAGAAGGTCTACCGCCCCTATCGGCAGGAACGGCTCGTGGTGCGTCGGCGCGGGGGGCGCAAGCGGGCGCTCGGCGCCAGGGCACCGGCGGCCGTCCCGCAGGGAGCGAACCAGCGCTGGAGCCTCGACTTCGTGTCCGATGCCCTGAACGACGGCCGGCGCTTCCGGGTGTTGAACATCGTCGACAACTTCACCCGCGAGTGCTTGGCGGCGGTGGTGGACACCTCGCTCTCCGGCGCCCGCGTGGTGCGCGAGCTCACTGAGGTCATCGTCCGCCGCGGCCGACCCTGCATGATCGTGTCGGACAACGGCACCGAGTTGGTCAGCCGAGCCATTCTGGGCTTCTGCGAGGAGACCGCCATGGAGTGGCACTACATCGCGCTGGGCAAGCCGATCCAGAACGCCTTCGTGGAAAGCGTCAACGGCCGCCTGCGCGACGAGTGCCTCAATGAACACGCCTTCTCCTCGCTTGCCGAGGCGCGGCGGATCATCGAGGCTTGGCGGATCGACTACAACACCGTCAGACCCCGTACGAGCTTCGGCGACCTCACGCCATCGATGTTCGCCAGTCGGCCCCATAAGGACCAAAACCCAGCCGGACCTAACTTATGACCGGCAGGAAAATGGGGAGCATGTCAATCTCTTCCTCAATCGCGAAGGCATCTGACGGTCTCGGCGAAGTGCGACAGTCGCATGCTGTGCATTGGCGGCGGACAGGGCATTGTCCTCTTGCCCGAGACGATCTGAGACCTGTGGAGATCAGTCTCGCTAGGGTCTGTGGACATTCACCTGAGCGCCAGATAGGAGCCTGCGAGATGGATCATGGCTCTGAAGCTGGTGTGGGTTTTGTCGTAGCGCGTCGCGACGCGGCGAAACTCTTTGAGATTGCAGAAGAAATTTTCCACGAGATGGCGCCAGCGGTACATGGCGAGGTCGCACGGGATGGAGTGCTTGCGGTTGGCCTTGGGCGGGATAACCGCGAGGGTGCCGCGTCCAGCAATGCGTTCAGTGTGTCATCGACGCTGCTGCGAACGATCTTGCCCAGGTGATCGCGGATCTGCTCCTCGTCGATCCGAACCACGGTGCTCAAGACCTTCGACTCCCCATCCTCGCTCATCGTCGCTCCCTCCGTCTGTCGCCGCACGCGCTTCGCACTCCCAACATATCCAGACCAGGACGACACCACACACCTCATCTTGTGCGAAAGATCGTATACGTTATCCGGCGCTGTGACGTCACGACTGCCAAACGCAAATCACGAAGCTCTATATCCACGCCATTCACATCGTCGGCCTGCATACGCGCCGACGCCTCCTATAAACTTTGCCTCCCCGCCCTGGTCGCCTCCATCTGACGATATACGTTGCGCATGGTTTCGATTTCCCCCGGCGCGTCAGGCCGGCAAGGGATCCGTGCCGCGATCGAGCAAGGCCAGATAGTCCGAATAGGCGTAGATCCGGCCGCGTTGCCGTCCCGTGGTCTCGCGCACCACATCGATCTTGGCGAGATTTTCCAGCGCCGTGCTGGCCGTCGGGAAAGAGACGGCGAGTTTCTCGGAGACAGTCTGGATGGTTACGATCGGGCTGGCTTGCATCAATTCGTGGACGCGGAGCGCGGATGGGGCCGCGCGGCCGAGGCCGGCGATCGTCTGGCGATGGGCGTCGAACATGGAGATCAGATCGCGCGCCGTCGCGGAGGCTTGTTCAGCGGTCTCCGCGACGCTGGTCAGGAAGAACTCCATCCAGGTCTCCCACGTCCCAGCCTGGCGGACCTCCTGCAGGAGCCGGTAATAGTCGTCGCGCCGGGATTTCAGGAACAGGCTGAGATAGAGGATCGGCTCGCGCAGCACCCCCGCCTCGCACAGGATCAGCGTGATGAGCAGCCGGCCCAGGCGCCCGTTGCCGTCGAGAAAAGGGTGGATCGTCTCGAACTGGACGTGGGCCAGGCCTGCCCGGATGAGCGGGGGCAGCGCCGCATCATCGCTGTGCAGGAAGCGCTCGAGCGCATCGAGGCATTCGCCCAGCCGGTTCGGCGGCGGCGGCACGAACAGCGCGTTGCCGGGCCGGGTTCCGCCGATCCAGTTCTGCGAGCGGCGAAACTCGCCCGGTTGCTTTGCAGCGCCCCGTCCCGACTTGAGCAGGATGGTGTGCATTTCGCGGATCAGCCGGAGCGACAGGAGAAATCCGCCCCGCATCCGGGAGACGCCATGCTCGATCGCCGCGACGTAGTTCGAGACTTCGGTCACGTCGTCGAGTTCGACCGCCGGCGCCTCATGGTTTTCGAACAGCAGCAGATCCGTCAGCGACGATTGCGTCCCCTCGATCTGCGAGGACAGGAGGGCTTCCTTGCGGACGTACATGTAGAGGAACAAAGGCGTCGAGGGCAGGATCGTCGTCACGCCGTCGAGACGCCCGACCGCGGCAATGGCGCGTTCGTAGACCTGCATGAACCGTCCGAGTTCGAGCGGCGGATTCGGCGGCAGTGGGGCAGGCACATAGGCCCGCACGCGCTCGCCTCCCGCGCTCGTTTCGAGATAGGCCCCGAGCCTTTGGTTCACTCCGTTCGTCACAAGCGATCCTTTAATTAGCTTAGCCCGCTATTAAAGCATGCCACTCTATATCTTAATAGAGACCGGGACTAATTCAAGGCTTCCGGCGTGACGCGCGCCCACAAGCGCAGGCGGTTGGGAGCACGACAGGTGAGGATGCCCGCCCAAACACGCTGGAACCGCCCCGCGTTTTCTCTCAACTGCTTACATAGTGTTTACATTTTTCCCGACTGAGAAATGTAAGCGCGAAAAGCGAAGGGCCGCCAAACGGCGGCCCTGTCATAACGCTCTGATTTCATTAAGGAAACTTGGAGCGGGCGAAGGGATTCGAACCCTCGACCCCAACCTTGGCAAGGTTGTGCTCTACCCCTGAGCTACGCCCGCTTCGATGCTTTATCGATTACGAAGGAGCCGCATATTACGGATTGACCAAAACATTGCAAGGCTCTCGCGAGCTAATATCCAGGGAATCGCATTTGAGAAAATGAGGCTGTGTTGAAGGTAGCCGAGGGCTTTAACAGAATGGCGCGATGGATAGGAAATTCGGGAGCAACGTCAGGTCAGCGAGAACCGAAGACCCTGACCAAGCGTTAGACTCGATCCACTGGCGGGCGAAAAGTGGGGCGACCTACCCTGCACAAGGTGCGCCGCCCCTCCGGCCCATCAGGAAGCGAAGATGAAGTCGCTGGCGACGACGTGGCCGTGATCGAGAGCGATCTGGAATTCGGCTGCGGCGTCGCCGTCGATGTTGCCTTCGATCACGCCATTCGCGAAACGGATCTGCCCGGCACCAGTAAACGCCGCGCTGCCGATGAACACGAACTGCTGATGGCCGGCAGTCAGGACGTTGGCGTCGATGTTCGCAACGTTGATGCGATCGACACCGGAGACGAAGTCGGTGATTTCGTCGCGCGCGGCGCCAAGTCCGGCCTCGCCCGCGGTGCGGAAGTCGAAGCGGTCAGCGCCGTCGCCGCCAGTGAGAACGTCCGTGCCAAGGCCACCGATAAGCGTATCGTTACCGATACCGCCAAGGAGATGGTCGCTTCCGCCGGCGCCGTCGAGCAGGTCCCGGCCCTGCAGGCCGGAGAGGGTGTTGGCGGCGCCGTTGCCGACGATAGTATTGTCCAGCGCGTTTCCGGTGCCGTTGACCGCAGCACCGAAGGTCAGCGTGAGGTCTTCGACGTTATTTCCGAGGTGATAGGTGATGCTGCTGGCCACCCGGTCGTGACCGCCACCGCTGGCTTCGGTGACAACGTCGCCGGCGACGTTGACGCGAAAGACGTCGTCGCCGAGGCCGCCTCGCATGGTATCGTTGCCAAGTCCTCCGATCAGGGTGTCGTTGCCGCTACCGCCGACCAGAGAATCGTTGCCGTCCAGGCCCGAGAGCATATTGGCGGCGCCGTTGCCGACGATGGTGTTGTCCAGCGCGTTACCGGTGCCATTGATCGCCGCTCCGCCGGTGAGCGTGAGGTTCTCGACGTTGGCACCGAGCGTGTAGGTGATGCTGCTTTCGACCCGATCGACACCGCCGCCATTGGCCTCGGTCACGACATCGCCCGGGCTTTCAACGCGGTAGATATCGTTGCCTGCGCCGCCAACGAGCGTATCGGGACCGCCACCGCCGATCAGCGTATCGTTTCCGGCACCACCGTCCAGGGAATCGCGGCCCGCGCCGCCAAGGAGGCTGTCGTTGCCGCCGTTACCGATGAGGGTATCGAGGCCGTCACCACCGTCAAGAACATCGGCAGCTTCCCGGCCGGTTAACCTGTCGTCGCCGAGGCCGCTGATGATGTGTGCGCCATCTTCCCGGCTGACGATATGATCGCCGTCGTTGGTGCCGAAAATGGTTCCGTCGCGCGGATCAACAATCCGATAGTTGAGCGTCGTCACATTGGTGGCATCACCAGTCTCGCTGTTGTAGGCGATGATAACGCGGCCGTCATCGAGAGTGGCGATGCTCATTCCAAACAGCCCCTGGTCCCCCGGATCATCGAAATGTACACGGTTGCCAATGGCGTTGCCGCTGACGTCGAAGCGTTGCAGGACGATGTCGAGATCCGGCGAGCCGTCGCTCTCCGTACCGTCGATGGTTGTCCAAGCAATGATGAACCCCTGATCATTAAGCGCGGTGATCTGCGGCAGGAAACCCGAGGAACCAGAAATCACGTGCGGGCCCGAATCGACCGGAGTGCCATTGCCGATGTACCTTCGAAAGGCAATCCCGTCGTTCTGCTGCCATGCCACCACGAATGAACCATCGTGCAATTCGGTGATATCCGGGAATGCCGCGTTTGCGCCGGAATTGCTGACAATCACCTCGCCGGAGACATCGGCCCCTGCGGGCGTATAGGTGTGAAAACGAACATCGCGGGCACCCGACGTCACATTGACGTTCTCATAGGCAACGGCGACGAAGCCGGTGTGCAGCCCGGCGACGGTTGCATTTTGTTGAACTTCCCCGGCATGGGGACCGACGAAAATGGCATTGCTGGCTTGGTTGCCGATCGGATCGGTAAACCGCAGCACGAGATTCGTAGAGACGCCATTCGAGAAGATAAAGACGTTGGCAGCTCCCCCGCCGGTGCGCGGCGTGCTGTCGAGCAGAATTTCTTCGCTGGACGTAAACTCGGTCGCAAACGAATTCGCGTCCGGATTGGCCTCGTTCACGCTGTGCCAGCGGATGTCGTGGTCGCCAGTGCTGAACTCCTCCGTATAGTTGACCACCACCCGGCCATCGATCTGTTGAAAGATCTGCGGGCCAGATAGTTCTTTGGTCGTGGAATTAGACAGGACGGACAGGAAATCACCACCAGTGAAGCTGCCAAGTTCATTGAAATGCCGCCCAACGAGGTCGACACTATCTCGCTCCCACGCGATAGAAAACGAGTTGTCACTGAGCGCGGCCACATGAGGCGCAGAATCAAATAGAAAATTTGAAAACGTTACCTCAGACCCCCACAGGGTTGGCGTCGTTGTCATATTAACATCCTCCTCCATGCACGTATTTTCATAGTAACGAAGCGTTAGTTTTTTACACAAATTCTAGTTTTTTGATCATGACGGCGCGTGTATTACGCATCATAAACAGTCAACATAAATATGTTTTTGCTTATAAGTGATAATCACATATGTGTGTCTGTCGCACGTAGCACTGATAATATTTACTGTATGACAAATTATTATTTTATAATTAGTGCGTTTAGATATGCAAAAAATGGCAATTTCACTCTTGGGTTAACTCTTATACTCTTAAGAATATCGCACTACGCCGTCTCGCTGATGTCGCGAGGAAAAATATCGCAAGCGAAGATTTCTTCATTGCGTCTGGCGGGAGCGGATTATGTTTCAATTATTCACGCCACTATCCGCTTGACGTTGCGCACCCAACCTGATCGGGCCTGGCCGACGAACGCGTCAGATTAGAGCGGATTTCGAGCGGCGTGAATCGCGGGGGGATTCCCACGGGGGCTCGAATGTGATCATCGTGCATGCTGGGGCAGGAGGCCAGCATGGATGGGTCAGCCTCTTTCGATGGATCTGCGTTCGCGGCTTTTGGCCGCTATTGATGGTGGGATGAGTTGCCGAGCGGCGGCGGTCAGGTTCGGGGTAGCGCCTTCGACGGCGATCCGATGGCAGGCGCAGCGGCGGGACACCGGGAGCTTTGCCCCCAAGCCGCAGGGTGGAGACATGCGTTCGCGCCGGGTCGAGGAGCGGCGGGAGGACATCCTTGCCTTGTGGGAAGCCCGCAAGGACATCACGCTCGACGAACTGCGTATTGCGTTAGCCGAAGCCGGTTCGGCCGTTTCCAAGGCGGGTCTTCACCGCTTCTTCGTGCGCCATGGCATCACTCGCAAAAAAGACCGGCCACGCGATCGAGCAGGACCGCCCGGACGTCCTGAGGTAGCGCCAAGCTTGGTTCGATGGCCAGATCAACCTTGATCCCGAGCGCCTCGTGTTCATCGACGAGACGTGGACCGCCACCAACATGACCCGCAGTCATGGCCGCTGCCCGAAGAGCGAACGATTGCGGATGGGCTTTCCGCACGGGCATCGCAAGACCACCACGCTGGTCGCAGGGCTGCGCATGACCGGGATGGTCGCGCCCATGGTGCTTGATGGCCCCATCAACGGCGACTGCTTCGAGGCCTATGTGAACCAGGTTCTGGCGCCCGAACTGCGGCACGGCGACATCGTCATCATGGATAACCTGTCGAGCCACAAGCGGGCATCGGCGCGTGACCTCATCGAAGCAGCAGGTGCAACCTTATGCTTCCTTCCGCCCTACAGCCCCGACTTCAATCCGATCGAGAAAGCCTTCGCACGCCTTAAGGCCATGCTCAGAAAGGCCGGAGAGCGAACCGTCACGGGCCTGTGGAACCTCATCGGCAAACTCGTCGACATCTTCCAGCCAGACGAATGCGCCAACTACTTCAGTTCATGCGGATATGACCCAGATTGATCGAAAAACGCTCTAAAAGCCACCGCCGCTGCGGGGTCCTGCGCGTGATGGCGCGGCCGGGCGGAGAGCTTGCGATAGCCCATCGACCGGATCACCCGGCTCAGCGTCTGCTTGGCGACGACGATCCGGAACTCCTCCCACACCCACGCGATCAAATCCACCAGCCGCCAGCGTACGACGCCGTGCACCGCAGGGATCGGTCCGTCCTCGCTGAGCTGCGCCAGCGCCCGCCACCGCCGGCTCTGGTTCGCGTCCCGGCTCTGCCGCGCCAGCTTGCGCAGCGTGATCCCGTCGAAGTCCGCGCGAAGCGCTATCGCCGACCCCATGCAAACTCCATCTCGTTTGCCAGCCTTGAATCTGGAGGCTTCTGTGAGGTCGCGGACGAGGTCTTCGGCGTGCGCCGGCGCGACCTCATCGAAGCCGGATTGAACGAACCCGCGGATGGCCGAGCTATGGGGATTGTTGCTGCGTCTGGTGGTCCGAGACCGCTTTCGGGCGGCTCGGCATGGGGATCGATCCGGCGCGGTCGAGGCCGGCGACGCCGGGCGGTGTGTAGGGCGGCGACAAGAATTCGCACCGGATTGAAGCGCAGGCGGGCTTCATCCTGGGCCTGTGGAAAGAGCAGCGTGACATCACGCTGGTCGAAGTGCAGCGTCAGTTGGCCGAACGGGGCACGCCGGTCGGCATCGGTACCGTCCACCGTTTCTTCCAGCGCCGCGGCATCACGCGCAAAAAAAGACCGGACACGCGACCGAGCAGGACCGTGCGGATGTCCTGATGCGCCGGCTGGCATGGTTCGAGGCGCAGCCCGATCTCGATCCGGACCGCTTGGTGTTCATCGACGAGACCTGGGCGTCCACCGCCATCGCACGCACCCATGGCCGCGCCCCCGCGCGGTGAACGGCTGCGCATAGGCGTGCCGTTTGGCCACTGGAAGACGACGACGTTCGTCGCCGGTCTGCGGCTGTCGGGCATCGTCGCGCCCATGGTGCTGGACGCCCCGATCAACCAGCGGGCCTTCGATGCCTATGTCGACCAGATCCTCGTGCACGAGCTCAAGCCAGGCGACATCGTGATCATGGACAATCTCTCAAGCCACAAATCGCCCGCCGTCCGCACGGCGATCAAAGCCGCCGGCGCTGAGTTGCGGTTCCTGCCCCCCTACAGCCCGGACTCCAACCCGATCGAAAACGCGTTCGCCAAGCTGAAGCCCCCTGCTCCGAAAAGCCGCCGAACGCACCGTCGACGGCCTCTGGCGCACCATCGGCTCGCTCATCGATCTATTCACACCAGCCGAATGCGCAAACTTCTTCACCCCCGCAGGATATGAGCCAGAGTGAGTGGAAACCGCTCTAGAGGTGAGTGTCGCAATCGCCGTCGACGCCGTTGCTCTCAAAACCAAGCGTCGAGACGCGATCCTCAATGAAGCGTTGCGATCGGTGGCCGACTACAAATACACAGGATGGCAACTGCCGGTGATGTACAATGGATACCCCGAATTCAGCCGGATGAATTCGCCAGAATCACTCCTGCCGACCCGGCAATCAGCGCCACCCCGTCAACACCGCCGCATCGAGCGCGCATATGGTCTTGATCAGATCCGTGATTGCCGCGCGAACACGTTCCATGCCAGCGATCGGACGGATGCGTCGTTCGTCCATATACAGCGCCCGATTTACCTCGATCTGCAATGTGTGCAGGCTGTCCAGCGGACGGCCATAGTGATGCGTGGTAAATCCACCAGCATAAGGAATATTCCGACGGACACTGAACCCGTGCCCTTTGAGCACGCGTTCGGCCAACGCGGTGATCGCCGGCGCACATGAGGTGCCATGGCGATCGCCCAATACAATATCGAGGCGCCGCGAGCCCGGATCGGCATCCATCGGCCCGCCAATCGACGGCATGGAATGACAGTCAATAAGCAGGTAGCAGCCGAAACGCTCGCGTGTCTGCGCAAGCAGTGCCTGCAGCGCCTGATGATAGGGAAAATAGTGCGTCTCGATGCGTTTCCTGCTCTCATCCCACTGCAGCTTCGCGCGGTAGATTTCTTCGCCATCGGCGACGACACGCGCGATCGTGCCAAGTCCGGCGACGACGCGCGGCGATGAGACGTTGACATAGCCGGGCAGCGGCGAATCGAACATTGCAGGATCGAGCTCAAATGGCTCGCGGTTGGGATCGACGTATGCGCGTGGGAAGCACGCCTTCAGCAGAGGGGCGCCAAAATCCGGGGCGGCAGCGAAAATTTCATCGACGAACGCATCCTCGGAACGACGAAGAAGCAAATGATCGAGGCGTGCCGCAGCAAGAAACGCCGGCGAATAGTAAGCGCCACTATGAGGTGAGGCGAAGACGGCCGGACAAGAATGGACCGCGGGCATGCGGACGGCGATAAGCTCATTATCGACAACCGCGTCACCTTTGTGACGGAAGCCTGCGGACTCGTCGGGAACCACCGTCACCTCCTTCGCAAAGCCGACGCCCGCCGCGCAACCGGACATCCACCGCATCATATCGCTGTCACGATATGGGTGCCACGGCGCCGGCTACCAATTCGATCGCCTGCAGCAATCGAGCTCGCGAACCCGCTCGTCATCAAACGGCGTCCCTTGACAGAGTCAGGACGCGAAGCTATCTGATTAGCACTCACCCGAACCGAGTGCTAATAATCCGGGTGGATTTGCAGATTCCGAGTCTTATAAGGAGGACGAAAAATGAAATTTCGGCCGCTGCACGACCGTGTGGTCGTAAAACGCGTCGAGCAGGAAGAAAAGACCAAGGGCGGCATCATTATTCCTGATACGGCAAAGGAAAAGCCGCAGGAAGGCGAGGTGGTTGCTGTTGGACCCGGCGCGCGCAATGAGGCGGGTGAAATCGTCGCCCTCGACGTCAAGGCCGGTGATCGTGTGCTGTTCGGCAAGTGGTCGGGAACGGAAGTGAAGATCGACGGGGAAGACCTGTTGATCATGAAGGAATCCGACCTTCTCGGCGTCATTCAATAACTGATCATCCGCTTCTTGGGAGACTGCCATTATGGCCGCTAAAGACGTAAAATTCGGATCTGATGCGCGCGCGCGCATGCTGCACGGGGTGGATATCCTCGCCAACGCGGTGAAGGTAACACTTGGACCCAAAGGTCGCAACGTCGTGCTCGAGAAGAGCTTCGGCGCACCGCGCATCACCAAGGACGGCGTGACCGTCGCTAAGGAGATCGAGCTCTCCGACAAGTTCGAGAACATGGGCGCGCAGATGCTGCGCGAAGTCGCATCCAAGACCTCCGATGAGGCCGGCGACGGCACGACCACCGCGACCGTTCTCGGCCAGTCCATCGTCCGCGAAGGCGCCAAGGCCGTCGCAGCCGGCATGAACCCGATGGACCTCAAGCGCGGCATCGACCTCGCCGTCGAAGCCGTGATCAAGGACCTCAAGTCGCGCTCCCGCGAGGTCTCGACCAACGCCGAGATCGCCCAGGTCGGCACCATCTCCGCCAACGGCGAAAAAGAGATCGGCGACATGCTGGCTCGCGCCATGGAGAAGGTCGGCAAGGAAGGCGTGATCACCGCCGAAGAAGCGAAGAGCCTCGCCAGCGAGCTGGAAGTGGTCGAGGGCATGCAGTTCGACCGCGGCTACACCTCGCCCTACTTCATCACCAATGCCGAGAAGATGAACTGCGAGCTTGAGAGCCCGTTCATTCTCATCCACGAGAAGAAGCTGTCGGGTCTGCAGCCGTTGCTGCCGGTGCTCGAAGCCGTCGTCCAGTCCGGCCGGCCGCTGCTGATCATCGCCGAGGACGTCGAGGGTGAGGCGCTGGCGACGCTGGTCGTCAACAAGCTGCGCGGCGGCCTCAAGGTCGCGGCGGTCAAGGCGCCGGGCTTCGGCGATCGCCGCAAGGCCATGCTGGAAGACATCGCCATCCTGACCTCGGGCCAGGTGATTTCCGAAGACATCGGCATCAAGCTCGAGAACGTCTCGCTCGAGATGCTCGGCACCGCGAAGAAGGTGGTCATCACCAAGGAAGAGACCACGATCATCGAAGGCGCCGGCAAGCACGACGACATCAAGGCCCGTTGCACGCAGATTCGCGCGCAGATCGAGGAGACCACCTCGGACTACGATCGAGAGAAGCTGCAGGAGCGGCTGGCGAAGCTGGCGGGCGGCGTTGCCGTGATCCGCGTCGGTGGCGCCACCGAGACCGAGGTGAAGGAGAAGAAGGACCGGGTGGACGATGCCATGCACGCCACCCGCGCCGCGGTCGAGGAAGGCATCGTTCCCGGCGGCGGCGTTGCGCTGCTCTACGCAGCCCGCGCCCTGAACGGCCTCACCGTCGACAACGACGACCAGAAGCACGGCATCGAGATCATCCGCAAGGCGCTCCAGGCTCCGGTGCGGCAGATCGCCGAGAACGCCGGTGTGGACGGTGCCGTCGTTGCCGGCAAGCTCATCGAGAAGAACGACCTCAATCTCGGCTTCGATGCGCAGAGCGAAGAGTATCTCGATATGTTCAAGGCCGGCATTATCGACCCGACCAAGGTCGTGCGCACGGCTTTGCAGGATGCAGCTTCGGTTGCCTCGCTGCTGATCACCACCGAAGCCATGGTCGCTGAGAAGCCGGAGAAGAAGGCCCCGCCGATGCCGGGCGGCGGCATGGGCGGCATGGGCGGCATGGGCGACATGGACTTCTAGTCCAGCCCGTCGCACTCGATCATCGAAGGGCCGCAGCGCAATGCTGCGGCCCTTTTGCGTTCAGAGCGGGGGCAGAACTTCCGGTAGGACATGCGCCAAGCGGGCAGGTTGCATTCCTACGGCCCTTTAGACAGCCGCCCCACGATCGATCATCACTCCTCACCGCGGCACGGACACCGGCACAGACTGCACTGCGACACGGGCCTGATCCGCTCCGTTCCCTGCCCCCTGAGGGGTCGCCGGCCGCCGCAGCAAGCCAGCGGCGGCGGCGTTGGCCTGCGCCTGTGATGCGAGAAACGCGACGCCCCATTCGCGCATCAAAAGGATGATCGGCGACAGGCTGCGACCAGCGTCGGTCAGCGAATACTCTACCTTCGGCGGCACTTGCGCGTAGACCTTGCGATTGATCAGCCCATCGCGCTCGAGCTCGCGAAGTTGCAGCGTCAGCATCCGTTGCGTGATGTTTGGCAGCAGACGGCGAAACTCGCCGAACTGGCGGGTGCCCTCCAGGAGATGATAGAGGATCACGCCCTTCCATTTGCCGCCTATGACCTCAAGCGTGGCCTCGACGGGACAGCCCCGGTTGATATCGTAACATATGTGCCGCATGAAGCCTTTATAGTATCAAAAACAATACTATAACACAAACATGACCGTACTGGTAAAGCTGGCACATATCTCCCACGTCCGCGCTATCACAGGAATTGATAAGGAGGAGACCATGAAGGTACAAATGATCCGGACGTTCGGTGGGCCGGAGGTTTTTGAAGAGGCGCTCCTGCCCGACCCCTCGGCCAAAGCCGGAGAGGTCCTCGTCCGTATCGTCGCCGCCAGCGTCAACCCGGTCGACTATAAGCTGCGCCGGGCCGGGCCAGCCATCGCACCAGCGCTGCCGGCTGTTCTCGGCTGCGACTTCGCCGGCATCGTCGAAACGATCGGAACAGGCGTTGAAGGCTTCACGCCTGGCGATGCGGTCTTCGGATGCGCTGGCGGCGTTAAGGGAATGCCCGGCACCTACGCGGAAATGATTGCCGCGGACGCGCGGCTCGTGGCGAAAAAGCCGGCGAAGCTGCCGTTTCGCGACGCCGCCGCGCTTCCGCTGGTCACCATCACCGCTTCGGATGCTCTGCAGCGGTCCGGAGTCGGCTCGGGCCAGACCGTGCTCATTCATGGTGGCGCCGGCGGTGTCGGGCATATTGCAATTCAACTCGCCAAGGCACGCGGCGCCTGGGTCGCAGCGACGGTGTCAAACGAATTCAAGGCCACCCTCGCGCGTTCGCTCGGCGCCGACGAAACGATTGACTATCGTGCCGAGTCCGTCGACGACTATGTAGAACGCCTTACGCAGGGTCGCGGCTTCGATGTCGTTTTCGATGCCACCGGCGGGAGCGACATCGCCTCGTCCTTCGCCGCAGCGCGCCCCAGCGGTCAGGTCGTCACCATCGTCTCGCAGTACACGGCCGACCTCTCACCGATGCACGCGAAAGGCCTGTCGCTGCATGTTGTCTTCATGCTGCTGCCGATGCTGACCGGCGAGGGACGGGACGAGCACGGGCGCATCCTCGCCGCGGCGGCGGCGCTGGCCGATTCCGGCCGGCTGAAGCCAATCGTTGATTCTGTGCGGTTCACGCTGGCGGATATCGCAGCAGCACATCGGCGGCTTGAAACAGGGCAAGCCACAGGCAAGGTCGTCATCGACGTATCTGCGATTCCCACCTCCTCGTTGGCCGCCATCGAAGGCGGGGCGGTAAACGTCTGACGATCGTCTTTGCCCTCCTTGCACCCCACTCCTGCGCCGTATTCGCGCGAGTTGGGGTGCTGATCCCGATTGACCGCACCAAGCCAAAATAAACGGTGGCAACCGACGCCGAGCATGACTAGTATATCTTGGGAGAGAGCGCCGGAATAGAGCGCGCAAGTTCGTCAGACAAAAATTGGCGGGCACCCAGGGAGTTTGTTACAGTCTGGAATTCGGTGAAAAGCGGTGAATGTTGAAGCGCTGCACGTGAGCGCACGGCGCGCTAGCGCCCTGCTCAAAGCGATGGGAAACCCGCATCGGCTGATGATCTTATGTCAACTGGTGCACGGTGAACGGTCGGTAGGAGAACTTGAGCGCATCGTTGGACTGAGCCAATCCGCTCTATCCCAGCATCTCGCCCGCCTGCGACGGGATAGTTTGGTTAAGACGCGCCGATCGGCTCAAACGATTTTCTATTCCCTCGCCGGAAGTGAGGCGTCGATGATCATGGCGACGCTTTACGAAATTTATTGTGCCGGCGGTCAGGTCAACGGCGTATCGCCGATGTCGCCCGTTGAAGACTACTCAACTCCGTCGATTCATCGCGCATCGTTACGCTGAGTAACGCTTCTGCGGTCAGTCGCGCACGAACATCTCACGTCCGTTTGCATCGGCGAAGCGGCGAAGGGTGTTGTTGCGCTCGAGGTAGTGCAGATGCGCCAATGCTTCGCCCACGGCGAAGAAAACCTGATGGTCGTCGAGTTGGCGGCGAAACAAGCGTTCCAGAAGGTCGGCCGCGGTGCGTGGGGTTGAGCACAGTGCGAGCGTGTCCGCCAAGCGGGCATCGTGGTGGTGGGCAAGCTCGGCCAGACGCCCGCGCAGACCGATGAACGGCGCATGGTGACTGGGCAGAACCAGCGTCTCCGCAGGCAAATCAGCAAATCGCTTCAGCGAGGCGAGGTAGAGCCGCAACGGATCCGCGCCGGGCTCTTGCGGCCAGACGCTGATGTTCGGGCTGATCCGTGGCAACACTTGGTCGCCGGCGATCAGCACGCCGGTCTCGGCGCAATAAAGGCTTGCGTGCTCCGGTGAATGGCCGAGGCCGACGATGACGCGCCAGGATCGCCCATCAATATCGAACACATCACCGTCGCGCAGACGACGGAACGACGACGGAATGGGCTCGACCCGGCGGCGATAGGCGTTGCCGCGCTCGGCGACCAGTTGCAGGCGCGCGTCATCGAAGCCGGCGCGTCGGTAAAACGCCAGGGCCGTGCCGCGCAGGGTCTCGTCGTCTTCAATCGCCAGCATCCGCCCGAACGCCCACTCGCCAAGCGTCGCCGACATCGGCATACCCCAGCGATCGCACAGCCAGCCGGCGAGCCCCATGTGGTCCGGATGAAAATGGGTGCAAATCAGGTGCCGCGGCCGCCGGCCGGCGAGGGGGCCGACGAACAAGCGCTGCCAAGCGTCGCGCACGTCCACGGTGGCAATGCCAGTATCGATGATCACCCAGCCTTCGCCGTCATCCAGCACCCAAAGGTTGATATGGTCGAGCGCGAAGGGCAGCGGCATACGCAGCCAGTACACACCGGCGGCGATCGCGCGCATCTCTCCAGGGGCGGGAGCCACGAGGTCGGCGATTGCGGCGGTGGAAGACGCGTGGGTCATCGTCTGGCGGAACACAGGGCATCGCATTCGTGGCGTCGTTAACACTATGAAGGCCTGCCGTTCGCAGGCAAGGGCAAATGCCCTCAGGGTCGGGGCAATCGCATTTTGTCGAACGAACCACTTTTTCGAAGGCGCCCCCTTTTTCTTTACGTGCCCTTTTCCTTTACGTGGTGGTCGTGATCACGGAGGTTGAGCGTATGCGCATCGGCATCGATGTTGGCGGCACGAAGATCGAAGGCATTGCTCTCGGCAAGGACGGCGCGACCCTTGCCCGAGTGCGCGTGCCGAGCCCCTGTGGCAACTATGCGGCAACCCTCGATACTGTTGCCGCCCTGGTGGAGCGCCTCGAGCGAGAGGTGGGCACGACTGGAAGTATCGGCGTGGGCATTCCAGGCGCGATCTCGCCGGCGAGCGGCCGGATCAAGAACAGCAATGCCGGCTGGCTGATGGGCCATCCGCTCGACCGCGACCTCGCGGATCGCCTGGGGCGGCCTGTCCGCCTCGCCAATGATGCCAACTGCTTCGCGGTGTCCGAGGCGACCGACGGTGCAGCAGCGGGCGCCGGCGTCGTGTTCGGCGTCATCCTCGGCACCGGCGTCGGCGGCGGCATCGTCATCGATGGTGCGCCGCTCGCTGGCGCGAATGCCATCGCCGGCGAATGGGGCCACAACCCGCTGCCATGGATCGAGGATGACGAACGACCGGGCCCGCCCTGCTATTGCGGAAAACGCGGCTGTATCGAAACCTTCCTCTCCGGCCCCGGCTTCGCCGCCGATTATCGCGCCGCCACAGGCATGACGCTCGCCGCCACCGAGATCGCGGCGCGCGCCGCAGCCGGCGAGCCTCAGGCGGAGCACGCCCTCCAACGCTATGTACACCGCCTGGCGCGGGCATTGGCCACGATCATCAACGTTCTCGATCCGGACGTGATCGTTTTGGGCGGTGGCATGTCGAACATCGCAAAACTTTATGAGGACGTACCGAAGATCTGGCAGCAGTGGGTGCTGTCCGATCGCATCGAAACGGCGCTCCGACCCAACCACCATGGTGATTCCAGTGGCGTGCGGGGGGCCGCGTGGCTGTGGCCGCAGAACGAGACGGAATGACGGAAGGCGATCAGCAATCCGGTGGCGGCAGCAGCTCGATTTCCTTCAGGCGAACGTCCAGCGAGAAGGTGTCGAACTGCTGAATGATCTGATCGGCGATCCCATCGGCCCGGTATTTCGCATCCATTTCGAATTCCGCTTCCGGCGACGAATCGTCAAGCGCAAAGAACGCCATCCGCGTCCAGAACGACGGCTCGACAGCGAGGCCCACGTTCTTTGCCAATGTCTCGGCATCCGTCGGACTGAGCGGGCGCATTACAGCGCTGATTTCGTAGGGATTATCGAGACTGGCCCCGTCAAAAACGGTGCGGCTGAGCAAATGCTTGCCCTTTGCCGCTGCGGCGAGCACCTGGCGGATGTGCTCCGTGGGAAAGAGTGTCCCGATCGGCAGCCGGATTTCCGTGCCGGACGGCTCGGAGAACCGGGCGCGCCCCGCGCCGAAACGCTTCAGCTGCGCCTCTCCTTCCAGCTTCTCGATGGTTTTACCGTCCTGTTCGTAGCGTGCGTGAAAGTGAAAGCTCCGCCCATCGACGGATTCCCAACTGGCAAACGACCACAGGGAGTCCGACTCGGTCTCATTATCGCGCAACAGCCGTAGGAAGGTCCTGTTTTCCACCGTCCAGCCGTCGCAACCGCGGGCGAAGCGATACACCATCACGCCATCAGCGGAGACGACGTCGGAATTGTGCGTGGTGTTCGCCAGCACCATGCGATAGACGGCTCGATGCGGCTGCAAATCCACAGCCGACGATGGTCCCGGGGCGAAAGCGACCAGCAGCGAAGTTGCGAGAAGAAAGCAAAGACGACGCATGAACATGCCTAATACCCGCGCGGCACGCACGGGTGTGAATGCGCCGCACAGTACGCTGCCACGGGCGTCCCTGTCCACGCTCGCCGCAAGCGGCGGCGGCCCGCGCTGCTTTTTTCCGTGCTGCCACCACCATCAATCTCCGCGCAGACTGCGAATGAATTGCACTAATCGTCCAAATCAGGGCTTTTGCGCTTTGCACAAAAGGCAGATTCAGTGTATCCCCCGCGCACAACGAAGGCACCGGGAGGCCGAATGGACGGCGGGATCAAAGCGAAACGCATCGAGGCACTCGAAGCGGAACGTCCGGGTCTACCGGATTATCTGGTCAACACCTACACATGGGCGTACCTCACACCAGCAAGCTTGTTACTGCTCGATAACCGCGTGGTGCTAACGGCCATCCTGTGGGGAAACCTTCCCCGGCTGATCCGCACCGCCCGCGTCGAATTCGAACCGGGCCAGAGCGTGTTGCAGGCGGCAAGCGCCTACGGCAACCTTTCGCCCGAGCTCGCCGCACAGGTCGGCCCGCAAGGCCACCTCGACGTGATCGATATCGCGCCATTACAGGTGGCACACGTACAGCGCAAGATCTCCGAGTACCCGCACGCGCACGCGCGGGTCGCCGATGCCGCGGCACCGGGCGGTGGTGTCTACGACGGGGTCTGCTGCTTCTTTCTCCTTCACGAGATTCCCGACGCACAAAAGCATGCGGTCGTCGATGCGCTGCTTGACAAGGTCGAGCCGGGCGGCAAGGTCGTGTTTGTCGATTACCATCGGGTCGGTCGGTGGCATCCGCTGCGCGGACCGATGCATCTCGTCTTTCGCCTCCTGGAACCCTATGCCACGGGCTTGATCGAGCGCGAGATCGTCGATTTTGCCTCCCAACCCGAGCGCTTTCACTGGACAAAAGAGACCTACTTCGGGGGGCTTTACCAGAAAGTGGTTGCGGTGCGACAGGCCTGCTGAGCGCAGGAGCTATGATCGGCGAGCCGCGAAACCACGGATGAGCGATTATATAGCGGGAGAGTTCCATCGTGCGTGATGGCGATTCAGGCCGATCCGGCGGCCAGCGCAACGTCCTTGGCGAACAACTGTCGGAATGCAGCTGCAGACCGAAAACCGGCTTTTTCCGCACCGGCAGTTGCGAGACATCGCCGATCGATTATGGGGCGCACGTCGTCTGCGTTCAGGTCACGGCGGATTTTCTCGCCTTCAGCAAACAATGCGGCAATGACCTCTCGACGCCGGTTCCAGCATCCGGTTTTCCTGGCCTGCAGCCGGGTGATCGCTGGTGTCTTTGCGCCGCGCGCTGGCGTGAGGCGCTCGACGCCGGCATGGCACCGAAAGTCTCGCTGACGGCGACTCATGAACGCGCCCTCGAGTACGTGTCACTCGACGACCTGAAGCGGTACGCACTTGATCTGAGCTGACCCGCGCGGCGCCGACGCTCGCCTGATCCTGACCTCGTGAACAGAAACAACGGCTAGTCGGTGCGCCCGCGACCCGAGAGCGCGGCGTGCATCGCCTGCCAGGGGAGGATTGCGCAGCGGATCCGAACCGGAAACGAGCGCACACCCTCAAGTACCCTTAGCCGGTCCAGGGCTGCGGCCCCGTCCGGGGTCAAGGCGCTGGCGGCGTTGCTTGGCGCCAAATCGCCGTCGTCGGCGCCCGTGCACAGTCGCTCAAACGCCTCGAACAGCCGCTCGGCCTGCGCTGGTGTCCGACCGACAAGAACTTCGGTCATTATCGACCCCGAGGCGAGGGAAATAGCACACCCCTTCGCCTCGAAGCCGGCGTCGTCGATCACGCCGTCCTCGCCCACCGCAAGATAGACGGTCACCTCGTCGCCACACATCGGGTTGCTGCCATGAGCATGGCAGGTCGCGTCTTCCACCCGGCGGAAGTTTCGTGGAGAGCGTGCATGATCAAGCACGACCGCCTGATAAAGCTCTTGTAGGTCCCGGCGCATCAGCCGAACATCTCCCGCACGCAGCCCAGCCCGTCTGCGAGCGCGTCAATGTCTCCTTCATGCGTATAAAGGCCAACCGAGGCGCGGACGGTCGCCGTTACCCCCAACCGGGACATCAACGGCTGGGCGCAATGATGGCCCGCGCGCACGGCGACGCCCGATCGGTCGATGACCGTGGCAATATCGTGCGGGTGAACACCTGCCATCTCGAACGACAGGATTCCCGCCTGTCCTGTTCCTCCGGGCAGGACGCGCACCCCGTCAATTCGGCCGAGGCGCTCGATCGCATACGTCGTCAACGCACGCTCGTGTGCCTCGATCCAAGGAACGCCGATGGCGAAGACGTACTCGAGCGCCGCGGCCAGTCCGATCGCCTCGACAATCGCCGGCGTGCCCGCTTCGAAGCGGTATGTGGGCTTCTTGAACGTCGTCCGCGCAAAACTCACGCTCTCGATCATCTCGCCGCCCTCTTGCCACGGTGGCAGCGTCTCGAGAATCTCCCGTTTGCCCCAAAGCACACCGATGCCAGTCGGCCCATAAGCCTTGTGGCCGGAGAAGACATAGAAATCGGCGTCCAGTTCCCGGACATCGACAGAGCGGTGGCCAATCGCCTGGCATCCATCGATGAGAACCAACGATCCGCAGGCATGGGCGCGCCGGATGACCTCAGAAACCGGAACAACCGTCCCCAGAACGTTCGAAACATGGGTGACGGCAACCAGCCGCACACCGGGTGTGAGCAATGCAGCGAACCGCTCGAGGCACAGCGCCCCATCATCGCCGATTGGCGCGATGCGCAGATCGATACCGCACTTCTCGCGCAACATCTGCCAGGGGACGATGTTGGCGTGGTGCTCGAGTTCGGAAATCACCACAGCATCGCCCGCGACCAGCCGACTGCCGAAGCTCGCGGCGAGCAGGTTGATCCCTTCGGTGGCGCCGCGAACGAAGACGACCTCGTCGGCGCTACGCGCGTTGATCGTGTGTGCGACAGTGCCGCGGGCGGCCTCGAAGGCGGCGGTTGCTTCGTAGCCGAGCGTATGTACGCCACGATGAACATTCGCGTAGTGATAGGCGTAGGCTTCGTGCATGGCGTCGAGCACGGCACGGGGCTTCTGCGCGCTTGCCGCAGTATCGAGATACGCGAGCGGGCGTCCGTTTACCTCGCGTCCGAAGATTGGAAAATCGGCGCGATACGAACGCGTGACCTGCGATAAACCAGCAACCACACCCAAGTCATCGGATAAAGGCGCCACATCGTCTCTCAAGCGGCGAGCGGTATGGTTTTTTCTAGAACCTCGAACGCGTCATGGCGAATGTGGTTTTGACGCATCTCCTCGCGCAACAGGTCCTCGCTCACGATTCCTTTGTCGACGCACTCGCGCAGCAAACCGAAGAAAAACCGCTCCTGGTTCGGGTCCGGGTGGGGAACGTAATGGCCGAGGAAGGCGTAATCACCGAAGACTCGGCGACGGACCTGATTAAGCCAGCCCAGCACAGCGAAGCCGGACGGCTTTTCCGGCAGCATGAAGTCGACCGGCAGCCCCGTCTTCCACGGCTGGGTCTTGCGCTTCGTCGTATGCAGCATCTTCGTCGCCGGCGACAGCTTGTCGAGGTCGTTCCACTCGTTTTCGAGTAGGCCGATGGTATCCGCCGGTTCGTAAAGCAGGCCGATCCACTTGGCATAGTCCCGTTTGCGCGCAAACAGCTCGGCGAATTGCTCCTCGACCGTCCAATGCCGCAGCTTGGCACAGTCAAGCAGCATGACGCTCGTCGCCATGACCCCCTTCTTCTCCTTATAACCGGAGCGGGGACGCGCCATGATCGCCTTGCCGTGCATGTCGCGCGTCAGCAGGTCCCAGACGTCGGCGACGGCAAAAACATCAGGATCGATGGAAACCGCACGACCCTCATAGCCCATGAGCTGCGGCGGCAGAAAGCGCGTCGGTGTGAACGACTGCAGGTCTTCCATGTGCCATCTACGGCTGACACCGTCGCGGAGGTATTCCTGGCCTTCCCGCGCCAACAGGAACGGATAGTCTTTCGTGTGCATGATCCGCACGTCAAACGCATCGGCGTGGCTGGAATTGCGCTTCAGCGAATACTCCGCGACGAGCGCGCCCACGATCTGTTTGTGATTCGTCTGAATGAAAACCGTTGGTTTCACGTCTGCACGTCCATTGTCACCCAACAAAGACCTGATTTGGAATTAACAGAACGACCCTGTGAGAACAAGACGTCCTCACCGATCGTTGAACAGAGTGTGGATCCGCTGCACCACGCGTGGCACGTCGTCGGGCGGCTGCGCCTTCGGCGTTGCGAACGGCTGTCCGAGCCTCACGGCGAACCCTCCGTCGATCAGGGCACCATGGACGGCCTCAAATTCTCGCGAATAGCCAACGATCCCGAGATCGTATAGCGTGTCGCCCAGTCGAACCAGCGGGCCGGCGCGCCCGTCGCCGGGCGCCGGTTGGAACAGGTCGGCGAGGCGCGTTTTCACCCCATGCCAGATCCCTTCCGCCACCGGCAACGCGAAGATCGCGAGCGGTTTGCCGACTCGCGCCACCTCGACAAGCATCGAGACGCTGTCGCCGGTAACGACAAACCGGTCAGCAAGGCCCAGCAGTCCTTGATAGGGGTTGTCGGTCACATCGGCCCGCCAGCGGAAAATGCACCCGCCAGGTGGCAGGCCGGATTCGAGCGCCTCGATGACCGGCGCCGGCGTACGCCGACTGGTGGTGATAAACAGCGTGCCGTCTTCTCCACAGGTTTTGCGCAGCGAATCCAGAAATGTGCGGGCGACCGCGGCGTCGAAGACGAACGGCTTGGTCGGGCCGCCAACGAGAACGGCGGTCAACGGTCGCGGCAACGCCGCCAGCTTCTCGCGCCAGGCCGCGGTGCCCGCGGCGATCCTCTTCGGATCAATTCGCATCAACGGTAAGTCGAGGCGCAGCACATTCTCGCGTTCGGGCAGACGGTACTGCGGCGTCGCCAGGACCAGATCAAACTGCCGTAACATTCGGCGCGGCCGGCCGACAATCACCACCTTCGTGCCGCCCGACGATTGCTGCCTGATCCACATCGCCGCCATCGACGGCCGACGGCCGACCGTCAGAACGAGGTCCGGCCACGGTGGTGACAGCGAATCCGACGCCTGCAGATCGACATGGTAGAGAGAGGCCTTGAACGGCGGCTTCCCGGTGATGTATCGCGGGAGAAAGCGCAACGTCCGACGCTCGACCGGCCAGCCAAGAGCATCGGCGACGATCTCGACCTGCGCGTTATCCCCCAGCTTGTCGCCGACGACGAGCCAGACACGGCGTTGCGGCCTTTCCTCTCCAAGGCCATCCAATCGACCGGTAGTTCGCGGAACCGGATCCACAATCGCGCTCCCACCCAGAAAGTGCCAGTTCTTACGGCGTCGGTCACACCAAGTGGGCAACCCACTGGAGCCGCAACAAAGCACCCGAAATTAATGGTATCGAGAAATGATGACCGGTCAGCGAGGGAGGTCACCAAGCGATAAAACAGACTGCCGCGCGCTTCATCCCATTTGCGTGCGGCGATTACCCGGACGGCGTCGGGCCGTTTCCTCAATGGCTGTCGGCGTTTCGGCGTTCGGACCGTCTCCCGAGCTTGTCTCAGCGTCATCGAGTTCGGGCGGTGGGTCAAGCGTGTCGGCCGAAGGCGGTTTTGATGTCGCGATAGGGCGGGCATTCCGTGCGGCGATCGAGGCCGTCCCCCAGTACGGGCGACGGGCGGAGAACCGCGCCCAGTCGCGCACGAGATCTTGCTCGCGGTCGTTACTGATATGGCTATGCCAGCCGACAACGAGACCCGCAGCGTATGACAGCCGGGTGCGCACCTTCCCATCGTGTTGCTTGATTACATTTTTCAACAGCTTGCGCGCAACGGCGATATCATTGCTGGCGCCCAGGTCATCTTGCAATTGCTTCATCGCGGCAAGATAGGGCGTGACCCGACGCGCCGGATAGAGCGAGGAGAAAAACTCCGTCGCGTAGCGGATCTTCTTGAGCTGAATTCGGACTTTGTGCCGGTCTTTCGGCTCGAGTTGGGCGAAGTCCTCGGCTGTCGCACAGAGCTGCGTGTAGATTTCATCGAACATGTCGCGCGAGATATCGAGCGCACTCGCTCGCAGCAATGCCGCTCGATCGGCCGAGCCTGCCCCGTTCCACCGCCGGCTATCCGCCCAAGACTGTAACAGCAGGATCAGACCGAGGTAACGGTGAGATGCGACCGCCACTTGCGCGCGGGCATAGGCCTCATCCCGATGCGCCTCTACCCGCTCGTGCAGAAGCGCCAACTCGGTGTTTCCCTCGAGCTGTTTTTCGACTGGAGCCAAAACATCGGCCACGAACACGTCCCAATCGCGTGCCGGGCCGAGTTCGCCAATCAGCCACTTCAATTCACCGGTCAGATAGTCTCGCTGTTCCGTCGGGATGAAGGACTCATAAAGGGCCAGGCACGAACGCAGCCGTCGGATGGCAACACGTGTCTGATGCACGCCTTCTTCATGCAATCGCGCCAGCACGCACGCCTCGTTGGCGCGCATGTGCTCGACGCACGCAAGGACGATGGCGGCCAACGCGTCTTCCGCGGTGGTGGTGGAAGTCGGCCTCGGCAATCGGGCCTTAGCCCATCCCCCCTTCGATTTCTCCACCGGTTTCTCGGCCGGTTCTCCGCCTGCAGTCGCCTCGGTCATCGGTGCTGGCCTCGGTCGGCGATTGATCCTTGCGCCCGGTCGGGCGATACGCTCTGCCCCACTTCTCGGGGTCGTTCAAACGTACGCACCCTTTACCCTACCCTCCAGGTTCGTCACGAGTGCGACCAGCATCGAAATACCGGAGGACATCAGCGGCGTCGCCAACAGAGACACCGAATACCCCCTCTCAGCGGTAATATCACACAAATAAGCAGCGGGAATCCTGTCTTTCAAGTTTAACGTTCGGAGGTATCGGTCTTAGGGTGACACCCCTTGCGGCCTCCTGTCCGATCCTCTTGCCAGGATTTAAAGGTCCGCCATCGGGGTAATCAAGAAGTGTTCCTTGATCCGACGGATGAGCTGATCGCGCACCTGCCGGTAGGCATCCAACCGCGTATCCCGGTTACCCTCGACGACCGACGGATCGAATGTGTGCCAGAAGGTGACGTCGCACGCCATCACCCGGGTCATGTCGACGGCGCGGTGCTGCGCTTCCGGAGATAGCGAGATGACCTCATCGAACGAATCGTCTTCCAGGTCATCAAAGGCTTTGGGTCGGTGCCGGGCAATATCAATGCCGATCTCGTCCATTACCTGGACGGCGAATCCATCGATTTCGCCCGGTCGCACCCCCACCGAATCGACGTAGATACGATGTCCGATCAAGTGTTTGAGGATTCCTTCCGCCATCGGTGAGCGCACCGCATTGTGGGTGCAGGCGAACAGCACAGCGGTCGAGTTTGTCGCCACGGCACGCTCACGCCTCTAGCGGCGCTGAACCCGCCAGGATGCTCGCTGGCTCGCCGCATAACCGGGGCTGTTCAGTCGAGCGTTGCGGGGCGGGCGCGGACATGCGGGCGGGTTTCCTCGTCAGCGCCGAATGTGCAGCACACAGACCAGCGTGAACAGGCGACGTGATGTATCCTTGTCCATCTTCACCCGGTCCGCCAGCCTCTCGCGCAGGAGTTCAGCGCCCTCGTTGTGCAGACCGCGTCGCCCCATGTCGATCGCCTCGATACGACTGGGCGTCATCGTCTTGATCGCAGAAAAATAACTTTCGCACACTAGAAAATACTCTTTGATGACAGAGCGCATGATCGCGAGCGAGAGGGAAAATCGGGTGAGTTGAAGGTCGAGATCGTCACAGACGACAAAGTTCAACCGCTCCCCGTCATTTGCAAGATGCAAAACGTAGGGGCCGTTGAATGGGCCACTCAGTGAAAAATGATTGTCCTCAATCAAATCGTAAAGCGCCGCACGGCGCTCATGTTCAACCGCCGGACTGAGCCGGACGTGCGCACTTTCCTCGAGCACGATACGGACGATGCGCTCGCCCTGTTCATCTTTCTGCAACGAAGCCGATGTTTCCGCCACAGCCTCGTTACCGATGGTTGAGACGTATCGAAATGGATCGGGCGTGCGCGTCAAGGCCTTCCACGTTTGCCAGCGTGATTGCCGTCGGCCCCAGCCGGGAGAGAGCATCCAGGTCACAGCCGAGGAATGTCGAGCGTTTCATGAAGTCGAGCACCCCGAGCCCGGAGGAAAAGCGGGCACTGCGCGCCGTCGGCAGGACATGATTCGGACCAGCGACATAATCGCCGAGCGCTTCCGGAGTGAACCGGCCCAGAAAGATCGATCCGGCATTGCGGACGCGCGTCAAAAATGACGACGAATCATTGATCGCGAGTTGCAGGTGTTCAGGCGCGAGGCGATCGATCAGCGCTGGCGCGTCATCCAGCGAATCGACGAGGATGATGCAACCATTGGCCTGCCAACTCGCCTCGGCGATGGCCTTGCGGGAGAGCGTTGCGAGATGACCGATCACGGCTTTATCGACCGCTTCGGCAAAGGCTCGGTCATCGGTGATCAGAATCGACTGTGCCGCCGCATCGTGCTCCGCCTGCGCCAGCAGATCGGCGGCGATCCACGCCGGATCGTTGGCCGCATCGGCGACGATCAGCACCTCCGACGGGCCGGCAATCATATCGATGCCGACCTGTCCGAACACCCGCCGTTTGGCGGCGGCCACATAAGCGTTCCCTGGACCGACGATCTTGTCCACGGCGCCGATGGTTTGGGTGCCGTAGGCAAGGGCGGCGATCGCCTGCGCACCGCCAATGCGATAGACCTCGTCGATCCCGGCGATATGCGCCGCCGCCAGGACCAAGGGCGCGAGATGTCCACGGGGCGCGGGCACCACCATCACCAGCCGGCGGCATCCGGCAACGCGGGCCGGCACGGCGTTCATCAACACCGAGGAAGGATAAGCGGCGCTCCCACCCGGTACATAAAGCCCCACCGATTCGATGGGTGTCCAACGCCAGCCGAGGCGGACGCCCTCGTCGTCGGTGACATCGAGATCTGCCGGACGCTGTTGCGCGTGGAAGGCCTGGATCCGCGCGGCGGCCCGTTCGAGGGCTTCCAGCGTTGCGATGGGACACGCCATAAGCGCGGCGGAAATCTCCGTCTCGCTCACGCGTACCTGCGACGGTTGAAGGGCAACGCCATCGAAACGCTGAGTATAATCGACGACGGCCGCATCTCCACGCGTCCGCACGTCGGCGATAATCGCGGCGACGACGGCATCGACGTCTTCCGCAGACTCCCGCTTCGCGCTCAAAACCGCAGCGAAGTCCCGCTCGAAGTCGGGACTCGCAAGGTCAAGCAGCACGGGCATGAATGGCTCCGCGAAAACGTTCGATCCAGCCGCCGATCTCGATCGGGCGCGTTTTCCACGCCGTGCGATTGACGGCGAGACGCGATGAAATCGCCGTGATCTGCTCGACCTCGACGAGGCCGTTGGCCTTGAGCGTGGCTCCGGATGAGACGAGGTCGACGATACGCTGGCTCAGCCCGAGCACCGGCGCGAGTTCGATAGCACCGTTCAAGACGATGCATTCGGCTTGGACACCGCGACCGGCGAAATGCCGGGCCGTGAGGCGAGGGTATTTCGTCGCCACCCGGATATGGCTCCAGGTACGCGGGTCGTCTTCGGCCGAAAGCCCTTCCGGCTCACACACGGATAGCCGGCAGTGGCCGATGTCGAGATCGAGCGGCGCGTAGATTTCGGGATAGTCGAATTCCATCAGCACGTCATTGCCGGCAACACCGAGGTGTGCCGCCCCGAAGGCGACGAACGTGGCAACGTCAAACGAGCGCACCCGGATGATGTTGATGTTCGGTATGTTGGTCGTGAAGCGCAATTGGCGCGCGTCCTCGTCGGCAAACGCGCTTTCCGGCTCAATGCCGACGGCGCGCAGTACGGGCATGACCTCTTTGAGGATTCGGCCCTTGGGAAGGGCTAGGATCAACTGTTTTTCGGACACTCTCGAAACCGCTCCCTGTCGCTTTGTCCCGCGCCTAGCACCTAAGCCCTTGGGTGCGACGAGTCCAGCCCTGGCGAATCGGGGCAGCCGGACGTACGGCGCATCATCGGCAGGCATTCAGCGAAACTATCGCCGCACGGCAGTGCTTAGGTCGCTCCCCGACGCTCCATCAACAGGGTTATCCACCGAAACTGTGGATACGTGTATTTATTGTTACAGCGCTCATCAAGCGATTGTAATTACGGGCATCGAGCGCACATCAGACGCAGCCGACGGCGCCGATCCCCGCCACCGCTCTCGTTCGTGGCGTGTCGATCGCCCGAATTGCCGTCAAACTATGCACATCGTGCCCGTGCGGTTCGAACACCAGGATGGGCTCGACCAACGATTCGCAAACGAACCGGCATCAGGCGTGACCCGCCTCCTCGGAAAGCATTCGCGGATCGATGCCGAGTTTGGCCATTGCCCGCTCCCACTTGGACTCAAGGTCCTGATCAAAAACCAAGTCATCGTCGGCAGCAACGTGGAGCCAGCCGTTCGCACGGATTTCGCCGTCAAGCTGGCCCGGCCCCCAACCGGCGTAGCCGAGCGCGAGCAGATGTCGGCGCGGTCCCTCGCCGCCGGCGATCGCCCGCAGGATATCGGTGGTCGCGGTCAGCGAGACATCGGCGGCAACGACGAGGGTGCCGTCCTGCTTGTAATCAGGCGAATGCAGGACGAAGCCACGCCCGGTTTCGACCGGCCCACCGCAATGGATGCGGATCGTCGGCTGGATGTCGGAGGCCTCGATGCCGAGCTGTTTCAGCATATCGGCAAAAGATAGCGAGTCGATCGTCCGGTTGACGACGAGCCCCATAGCGCCCTCGGCGCTGTGAGCGCATATATAGATGACTGACTTGACGAAACGCGGATCGCGCATTCCGGGCATCGCGATCAGGAGTTGGCCGACAAGGTCGCTATCGAAATTCGTCGAACGTGCCATGTTCGTCTCGCGGTTCGTGGTTCAATCTAGACAGTCGGAACTCGAATTGTCCACGCTTCCGCACCGTTTCGCGAGGAATGGATTACCCGCTCCCCTTGATCCTACCTCCGCGGGGCAGCACGTGCGCTTGCGCCTTGAACCGGATCGTGTCCAAATCATCTCTCGGTCAAGGGTGATTTTTTGTGATTGCCATAAGGAGATGGCTTGGTGATGCGCATGCTGCGTTGGCTGACTATCGCCGTGCCGCTTGCGCTGGCTTTGTCCGTTCTGCTTGCTGCGCCGCGCACCGCCAATGCCGCAGGTTCAGTGGAGCCGGCCTCTGAGTGGGCGCAAACCGATCACGGGGGCGTCCGCCTGATCTCGTCGCAGAACGCCGTCGGTCGCGACGACATAGTGCTCCTCGGTCTGCAATTCCGCATGCTTCCGGGATGGCATATCTACTGGCGATCACCCGGCGATGCCGGATTTCCGCCGCGGGCGGATTGGTCGGCATCGGAAAACCTCGCGTCCGCCGAGATCGAGTGGCCGGCACCGCAGCGATTCAGTGTGCTCGACCTTCAGACCGTCGGCTATTCGGGGGCCGTCATCCTGCCAGTCACGGCGCACCTAGCGAAACCGGGCGAGCCGCTTCACCTGCGGGCACGGATCGACTACCTGACGTGTTCCGATATTTGCGTTCCGTATACCGCCGATCTCGCGCTCGACCTGCCGGCTGGAACGCCGGCACCATCGATGTTTGCCCACGATCTCGCCCGGGCGCGCGCCGCGGTCCCGGGCCCTCCCGGTCCGACCTTCACGATCGATCGGGTCAGCATCGACAGCGCCGCCGCTCCGTCTGTCCTCGCCGTCGACGTTCACGCCGATCCGCCGCTCGAACAGCCCGATGTGTTTATCGAAGCGGCATCGCCGCTTTCCCTGGACGCACCCATGGTTTCACACGGCGCCAATGGCGCGACGACGTTCCGCTTGCCGATCAACGCCGCCCAACAATCGGACCCGTTGCTGGTCGGGCTTGCGGTGACGGTCACGATCGTCGACGGCGCGCGTGCGATCGAGACGACGCAGACCATTGCGGTCGAAGGCAGCCGGTCAACGAGCCCGCCCGGCGAGAAAGACCTTGCCGCCCGCCACCTGTCGCCGGGTGACGCCGGGCCGTCCACCTTGGCGCTTATGCTGGCGCTCGGAATTCTCGGCGGCCTCGTGCTCAACCTGATGCCATGCGTGTTGCCGGTGTTGTCGATCAAGCTGCTGTCGATCGTCGGGTATGGTGGAGACGAAAGGCGGACCGTCCGCGCCGGCTTCGTCGCCTCCGCGTGTGGCATTCTTTTCTCCTTCATGGTGCTGGCGGTAGCACTGGCAGCCCTTAAGGCATCCGGCGCGGCAATCGGCTGGGGTCTGCAATTCCAGCAGCCGTGGTTCCTTACGGCGATGGTTCTGATCGTCACCGCCTTCGCCGGGAATCTGTGGGGCGTATTCGAAGTGCCGTTGCCGCGCGCGGTGGCCGCGGCAGATGGTCGCGCTGGCCGGATCCGGGGCATGGCCGGTCATTTTCTCACCGGGGCGCTGGCGACGCTGCTCGCCACCCCCTGCTCCGCACCATTTCTAGGAACGGCGATCGGGTTTGCGCTCGCCGGCGGGACGCGCGAAATTTTCGTCGTGTTTACCGCAATCGCCACCGGACTGGCCCTTCCCTACCTCACGATCGCCGCGTTCCCGGGTCTTGCGACGCGGTTGCCGCGCCCAGGACGATGGATGGCCCGGCTTCGCCGCGTCCTTGCCGTCGCACTGGCGGGCACGGCCGTCTGGCTGATCGTCCTTCTTTCCGGTCGGATTGGCTGGCCGGCAGCCCTTGCGGTCGGTGGGATTGCCGTCGCTGTCCTGCCGCTACTGGGCGCGAGCCGCCATCATGCGCATCGTCTGCGTCCTTTTCGCCTGGCCGGTGCCGCCGTGCTCGCAGCAGCGGCGTTTGCCGTGCCGGCACGGGTGCCGATCGGCAGCGATGCGGCTGGATCGCGACCGGTGGCTGGCGCACCCGCACCGGCGGTGAACTGGGTGCCGTTCGAGCCTGAGCGCATCCCCGGTCTCGTCGCCGAGGGCCGGATTGTCTTCGTTAACGTCACCGCGGATTGGTGCCTGACCTGCAAGCTTAACGAGCGGCTGGTGCTTTCACGCGATCCGGTGCGCGCCAGCCTCGCCCTTGGACGGGTCGTGGCAATGCAGGCGGACTGGACCGCGCCGGACGATCGCATCGCCCGCTATCTCGCTGGGTTTGGCCGCTACGGCATCCCGTTCGACGCCGTCTACGGTCCCGCGGCGCCCGAGGGACTGGCGCTCCCAGAATTGCTGAGCGACAGCGCCGTCGAAGAGGCTCTGGCGCGCGCCGAAGGGGGCATCGCACAACGTTGACGCCGGCGATGTCAAGGCTGCCCGGCATGTCGCCATCCGCGCGGCGACCCATGCCCGGTGAGCGGAGCGCGATGGTCTTTGCAATTCGCCGGGCCCGGCCTTATGTCACTCGCGGCGAGGCGTATGATGCGCCCGTTTCGCGACAGATAGATAAGGGAAAAGGGGGACGGCAATGACGCTCCAAGTCGGCGACAAGATTCCTTCGGTCAAACTCATGCGTTGGGGCACCAACGGTCCCGAGCCGATTACCACCGATGATCTGTTCAAGGGAAAAAAGGTGGCACTGTTCGGCGTCCCCGGCGCATTCACGCCGACCTGCTCGGCAAAGCACCTGCCAGGCTTCGTCGAACAGGCCGCAGCGCTGAAGGCGAAAGGGATCGACGAAATCATCTGCACCTCGGTAAACGACGTGTTTGTCATGAACGCGTGGGGGAAGGATCAGGCGTGCGGCGATAAAGTTATGATGGTGGCTGATGGCGACGCCGCCTTTACCAAGGCTGCCGGACTCGAACTCGATCTGACCGGAAAGGGCCTGGGCCTGCGCAATCAGCGGTTTTCCATGGTCGTCGACGACGGGGTTGTCACTGTCCTCAACATCGATCCGGCAGGCGCCTTTGAGAAGACGAGCGCTGAGAGCCTTCTCGCCGCGATCTAGATTCTCGATCCGTCTTCCGATTGATCGTCGCCGTTCGCTGATTCCCCACCCACCGGGTCGCGACGCTTCGGTGCGGGCGCGACCCGGTGGGTGGGCGCGTTCGCGATGACGGATCATGAACTGAGCGTAGGCTTGCTGGAGGGAAGCGGCGGGCCGAAAACGATGGCGTCTGCACGGGGCGCGTAGGGCCGATACGCCATGTCCTGGACGAAGATGTGATGGCGGAGCCACGCCGTCAGATCGTCAAGAAGGTCTTGGGCGATGGCGGATTTGTCGGCGCCGTTGGCCGGTTGCGTCTCGTCGCCTACGCACTTTCGCAGCTGGGCGATCACGCGCGCGAAGCCCTCGCGTTCGGATCGTTGGCCGCCGAACGTCGGAGCGTTGCGAGCGCCCAGCCCTGTCTCTTCGCGGGCGAAGTGATAGCGACAATAGACGACGAGCGTATCGAGGACGACCTGAACAATTCGCTCCGCTTCTTCGCCCTCGGCATCCTTCAGCAGACTGATGATGCGAATAAGACAGCGGTGGTCGGCATCCAGAGCTGGCACCCCCACAGCCATTGATTCAGTCCAATCGAAATTCCTCATGCACTCCCCGCAAATTAGAAAACGCGGAGTAACGCCTCCCCCAGATAAAATAATGTATCAAATAGGCCATCGTCGGAATACTGACAATTCCGTAACGGATTTTGCCTTCGTGGCGCTTTTGCGGCAGCCTGCCGAAAGCGGTGACGATCGCCCGCTCGCGCCGCCCCGACCGGCTCGCGCTTACCACGTGTGCTTGGACGAATCGCCGTTGAACCGATACGCTGATGTTGGCTGGTTAGCTGCCCAGCGATGCGACGGCCACACACACACAACGGTCCGTCAGTCCGTCAGGACCCGCACAAATGGCGGGGATGCGGCAGAAAAATCTATGTCGTCGACGGACCTATGCCGTGCCGAGCGGTGACCGTGCGTGCGGCCGCGCGCGCGAGGGCGTCCGCCCGCTCGTTTTCGACGTGTCCGGCGTGGCCGCGTACCCACTGCCAGTCGATCCGATGCGGGGCGCTCGCCGCGTCCAGCCTCTGCCATAGGTCGGTGTTCTTCACCGGCTTCTTATCGGCCGTGCGCCAGCCGTTTCGCTTCCAATTGGCCATCCAGCGCGTAATCCCGTCGCGCAGATAGGTCGAATCGGTGAATAAACGCACGACACTCGGCCGCTTCAATGACGCCAGCGCCTCGATCGCCGCCGTCATTTCCATCCGGTTGTTGGTGGTAAACGCCTCGCTTCCGGACAGCTCCTTCTCGTGATCGCGCCAGCGCAGGATCACGCCCCAGCCTCCGGGACCGGGATTGCCGAGGCAGGCGCCATCCGTGAAAAGATCAATCTGGTCGGTGTTAGCGTCGTCAGCAGGCATCGAAAGCATCCAGGCCATAGGCGGCGAGCCCGCGGGCGCTACGGTGAAAGCGCAGCCGTCGCAGGTATTCCATGGGATTCTTGGGCGTGACCAGCGCGTTTTTCGGCGTGTTCAACCAGTCGAAAAGCCGGGTCAAAAGAAATCGCATTGCCGCCCCTCGACATAGCAGCGGTAGCGCCGTTAATTCCTCGGCCACGAGCGGCCGGACGGCTTGATAGCCACCAATAAGCCTGCGGGCCTTGGTGACATTAAAGCTGCCGTCCGCCTCGAAACACCACGCGTTAATGCATATGGCGACGTCATAGACGAGAAAATCCGTGCAGGCAAAGTAGAAGTCGATCAACCCGGAGAGCCGCTCCGCTTCGAAGAACACGTTGTCCGGAAATAGATCGGCATGGATGACGCCGTGCGGCAGCGCGGTTGGCCAGCGCCGCTCCAAAAGCTCGAGTTCGCTCGTCAACTCCGCGGCGAGATCGGGCGCCACCGCGCCTTCCCGTTGAGCCGATGCGTTGTAAAGCGGCCGCCAGCCGGCGACCGACAGATCGTTCGCGCGAAACATTGGAAAGTCCGCCCCCGCGAGATGCATTCGCGCGAGCGCGTCCCCCAGCGCCTGGCAGTGCGCGACGGTCGGCCGGCGCGGCCACATTCCGCGCAGGAAGGTGACGATCGCGGCACATCGACCCGCGAGTCGGCGCAGCGCCTGGCCATCCCGTCCTTTCACCGGCGTCGGGCACGGGATTGCCCGCGCGGCCAGGTATTCCATCAATGCGAGAAAAAACGGCAGGTCGCTCTCCTTCACCCGCCGCTCATAGAGCGTCAGGATGAACGGTCCCTGCTCGGTGACCAGCAGAAAATTTGAGTTTTCAATTCCCTCGGCGATGCCTTTGCAGGCGATAACGCGACCAATGTCGTACTCCTCGGCGAAGGACTGGACTTCTTCGTCGGCGATTTCGGTATAGACGGCCATGACGGCATCTTGTCACGGGTGCTGCCGCGACGATAGTCTCACGCCGCGCCGATCGGACCGTCGCTGGCAAAAGGAATTGCGCCCTCATGACCGAAGCCGTCATTGCCCAGAAGTCACCCTTTCCGGTGGCGGTCGAAGCAGGCAAAAAGTATGCGTGGTGTGCCTGCGGGCGCAGCGCCACACAGCCGTTCTGTGACGGCACGCACAAGGGATCGGCGTTTGCACCGGTCATTTTCACCGCCGAAGCAACCGAGACGGTGTGGCTGTGCGGCTGCAAACGTACCCATCAGCCGCCGATGTGTGACGGCACCCATGGTACGCTGTGAATAAGGGTGCCGCGACGGCGTGTCGCGGGCGGGTTGGAGCGCCTACAACGCGGCAACCCTGGGTCACGCATGTTGCCACCGGTGGGCTCTTGCTGCTTCTCGCGGCTTGCTCGTCGAAGGAGATGGACGTCTGCCCGCGCGTCGCCGTGCTTTCGGACGGGGAAAGCCTGACCCGGTTCCAGCCGGGAGAAGGGCGCGACATTCTCGATATCGTCTTCCATGCCCAGATCGGGGACGTCGTCGCGACCTGCACCTATTCAAAACTCAAGGACGACCAGCGGCAGGTCGCGGTGCAGTTGGCTCCGGTGTTCATCCTCAGCCGTGGGGCGGCGAATCCGGATGGTCAAGTCGCATTCAGCTATTTCGTCGGCGTCGTCCGTGATGGCGTCATTCTCAATAAGCAAGCGTTCGATATAACGACGGCGTTTGTGGGCAATCGTTCGCGCATGGTTCTGCCGGACGACGCTCCACCCATCGTTGTCGACGTCCCGCTGCCATACAAGGGCGCGGAATACGAATACCAGATTCTCGTCAGCTTCCAACTCACCCAGGCCGAACTCAACTACAACCAGAACGCGCCGAGCGACGCAGACTGAAGCGCGAGGCTGTCTTTCTTTGCCCTTAGAAAAGGGCCATTTGAGAGTGATGCCCGCACGCCTTGTCTTGACGGCGAAGGCCAGGCCATGGGCGGCTTTGGTGCATGGCCTGGCCTTCGCGGGCGCTGAGAACCGAGCGCCCCCCTACTGCTGAAACCGCGACGCAATTGACCGATCGCTCCAAGCCAGTATAACAGCAGCGTTTTTCCCGCGAGCGAAACAGCCAGGGAGGGCCAGATGGGCGAGCAGGCCGACGCACCGCTGAAGCGCACCCCTCTCTACGATCTGCACTGCGAACTTGGCGCCAAAATGGTGCCCTTCGCCGGCTATGAGATGCCGGTACAGTTCAAGGGTATCCTCAGCGAGCACCTGCATGCGCGCGAAAAGGCCGTGCTGTTCGACGTCTCACACATGGGCCAGATGCGAATCGATGGCGAAGCCGCCGACGCACTCGAGAGTCTCGTCGTCGCCGATGTCAAGGGCCTGCCCGTCGGCAAGGTTCGTTATACCCTGTTTACCAACGCGGCCGGCGGGATCATCGACGATCTGATGATCACCCAGGGCGGTTATTACTTGATGCTGGTGGTCAATGCCGCGCGCAAGGCCGTCGATTTCGCGCACCTGCGCGATCGGCTGCCGGGCTTCGACATTCATCTGCTCAATGACATGGCGCTGCTGGCGCTGCAAGGACCGGCGGCAGCCAGCGTTCTCAGCCGCCTCGCTCCGGCGAGCAAGGTGATGCTGTTCATGACCAGCGAGGCGCTGAAGATCGGAGACATCCGGTGCATTGTCTCGCGCACGGGGTATACGGGGGAAGACGGTTTCGAGATTTCCTGCGCGGCGAGCGAGGCGGAAGCGCTTGCCCGCATGCTGCTCGCAGAACCGGAGGTCATGCCCGCCGGTCTGGGCGCGCGCGATACCCTGCGTCTGGAAGCGGGCCTTTGCCTGTGGGGCAATGATATCGACGAGACGACGACGCCGGTGGAAGCCGGATTGAATTGGGCAATCAGCCGTCGTCGTCGCGAGGAAGGGGGATTTCCCGGGGACGAAATCATTCTGCGCCAACTGTTCGACGGCGCGCCACGCAAGCGCGTCGGCATCAGGCTTGCGGGCAAAGTGCCGGCCCGCCGCGGCAGCCGCATCCTCGACGGCGACGGACGAGATATCGGTGTGGTTACGAGCGGCGGTTACGCGCCCTCGGTCGGCGGGCCGATCGCTATGGGATACGTTACGCCCGCAGTGGCAGACGTGGGAACGTCGGTCCAACTCGTCGTTCGTGATAAACCCCTGCAAGGAGAGGTCGTTCTCATGCCCTTCATCGAACAGCGGTACGTCAAATAGCGTCAGTACGAGCAGCGCGACAATCACAACGCTAGGCACGGAGATCGAAAGCTCATGCTCCCGGTCCGCTTCACTCGCGAACACGAATGGGTACGCGTCGAGGACGGCGTCGGCACCATTGGCATTACCGACTTTGCGCAAGGTCAACTCGGCGACGTTGTCTTCGTCGAGCTGCCGGCGATCGACACCGAGATTGCTCGCGGTGTTCAGGCGGCGGTGGTCGAATCCGTCAAAGCCGCCAGCGAGGTTTACGCCCCGGTTTCCGGAACGGTCATAGCGATTAATGATTCCCTCGCCGACGAGCCCGGCCAAGTCAACGGCGACCCGCAAGGGGCCGGCTGGTTCTTCAAGGTCCGCCTTTCCGATCCCTCCGAGTTGGACGGACTGATGGATCAGGCCGCTTACGAAGCGTTTCTCAGGAGCCTTGATTAATGCGCTATCTGCCGCTGACTGACGACGATCGTAATGCGATGTTGGCGGCAATCGGCGTCGGATCGATCGAGGATCTGTTCGGCGACGTACCGCCAACGGCACGCCTGCAAGGCCCGATCGATCTGCCGCCTCATCAAGACGAGATGTCGGTCGAACGGACGTTTCGCGCGTTCGCCGCACGCAATCTCAGCCCGTCGGCCGCGCCATGCTTTCTCGGCGCCGGCACCTATCGCCATCACATTCCGGCAGCGGTCGATCATCTCATTCAGCGCGGCGAATTTTTGACCGCCTACACGCCCTATCAGCCGGAGATCGCCCAGGGAACGCTCCAGTACCTGTTTGAATTTCAAACTCAGGTGGCGCTGATCACCGGGATGGACGTTGCCAATGCGTCGCTCTACGACGGGGCCACGGCGTGCGCCGAAGCAGTCCTCATGTCGGGCCGGATCACGAAACGCAAACGCGTCGTGCTGTCCGGCGGATTGCACCCGCACTACCGCGCGACGGCGGAAACGTATTGCCGGTTTCTCGGCTTCCATAGCGTCTCCCTGCCGCCGTCCTGGGCGGGGGACGAGGACCCGGCCGATCGCATCGACGGCGATACCGCGTGTGTCGTGGTGCAGAATCCGGACGTTTTCGGGCGCGTTCGCGACTACTCCGATCTGGCGCAAGCCTGCCATGGTCAAGGTGCCTTGCTTGTCATCGTCGTCAATGAGGTCGTTTCCCTCGGCGCTCTGCTATCGCCCGGCGAAATGGCGGCCGACATCGTTGCCGGCGAAGGCCAGTCGCTCGGCAACGCGCCCTCGTTCGGCGGTCCTACGGTCGGCCTTCTCGCGGCGCGCGCGCGCTTCGTCCGCCAGATGCCGGGCCGTCTGGTCGGCGAGACGGTCGACGCCGACGGTCGGCGAGGCTACGTGCTGACCTTGTCAACGCGCGAACAGCATATCCGCCGCGAGAAGGCGACCAGTAACATCTGCACGAATTCCGGGTTATGCGCGCTGGCCTTCACCATCCATGCGACCTTGCTGGGGGAAGCAGGCTTCACGCGTCTCGCCGAATTAAACCATGGGCGCGCCTGTGCGCTGGTCGAGCGTCTCGCAGAGGTTCCAGGCGTCAGCCTCCTCAACGAGACATTCTTCAATGAAGTCACCTTGCAATTACCGACGGCAGCCGCAGACGTGGTCGAACGCATGGCGGGAAAAGGCGTGCTCGGTGGCGTTCCCGTCTCCCGCCTGCTGCCGGCTTGGCCGGAAGTGGATCGGCTCGTCCTCGTTGCCACGACGGAAACGAACAGCGACGGCGATATGGACGCATTCGTCGCGGCGTTGAGGGAGTCACTGTGATATGGCCGAACCGATGGGCACGATCAGTGGCAACCGAGGACTGCAGATTGAAGAGCCGCTGATCTTCGAGCAGGGCTCCCCCGTCAAGACAGCCGTCGACCTGCCACCGGCAAATCCCCCGAAGGGGAGTGATCGCCTCGGCAGCGCCCGGCGGCGCGGGCCGATCGGTTTGCCGGGCCTCAGCGAGCCCGAGGCAGTTCGCCACTATCTACGTCTCAGCCAGATGAATTACTCGATTGACTCCGGGTTGTTTCCGCTGGGCTCGTGCACCATGAAGCACAACCCGAGACTGAACGAGAGCGTGGTGCGCCTGCCGGGCCTGGGTGATCTTCATCCGTTGCAGCCGGTCTCGACGGTGCAGGGAGCGCTGGCGCTGATCCACGAGCTTGCCCACTGGCTGAAAACCCTCACCGGTCTTCCGGCCGTGGCGATGTCGCCGGGAGCGGGTGCCCATGGCGAGTTGGTCGGTCTGATGACGATCCGCGCGGCTCTGGAAAGCAGGGGGGACCCGCGAAAGCGGGTTCTCGTGCCGGAATCCGCGCATGGAACAAACCCGGCAACGGCCGCCGCCTGCGGCTATGTCGTCGAAGCGATTCCGGCTGATGCGCGCGGACGCGTCGACCTCGCGGCGCTGCGCACCAAGCTGGGGCCGGACGTCGCCGCGATCATGGTGACCAATCCCAACACCTGCGGCCTGTTCGAGACCGACATGCAGCACATCGCCGACGCGGTACACGCCCACGGCGCCTTCTTCTATTGCGACGGCGCGAATTTCAACGCCATCGTCGGGCGGGTCAGGCCGGGCGACCTTGGCATCGACGGCATGCACATCAACCTGCACAAGACGTTCTCGACACCACACGGCGGCGGCGGCCCCGGCTCCGGCCCAGTGGTGCTGTCGAAGGAACTTGCCCGCTTCGCCCCGGTCGCCTATGTCGTCGAGGATGACGGCGGTTTTTCTCTCGTCGAACACGAGATGCATTCCGACGGCAAGCCGATCGGGCGGATCAAGGGGTTTCACGGGCAGTTCGGCATGTTCGTCCGAGCACTCGCGTACATGATGAGCATGGGCGGGGACGGTCTGCGGCAAGCCTCTGCAGACGCTGTGCTCAACGCCAATTACATTCTGGCCGAACTGCGGGACGACCTCTCGGCGCCCTTTCCCGGATCTTGCATGCATGAGGCCGTGTTCGACGACCGCTTCCTCAAGGATACCGGCGTGACGACCCTGGATTTCGCCAAGGCGCTGATCGATGAGGGGATTCATCCGATGACCGTCTATTTTCCCCTGGTCGTACACGGAGCGATGCTCATCGAACCGACGGAGACGGAGAGCAAAGCGTCGCTTGACCAGTTTGTCCGAACGCTGCGCGGTCTCGCGCAACGGGCGAAAGCAGGTCATTGCACGTATTTTCACGAAGCGCCGAGAATGGCGCCCCGCCGCCGGCTCGACGAGACGCGTGCGGCGCGCAATCCGGTGTTGCGCTGGCGCCCGGGTTCGAATCCGGTGACCGCTTCAAAGATCGGCAAAGCAGCCGAATAGCCCCACCAAATCAACCGGCAGAGCAGCCGACGGCGTTCATACGTCGAGCCGAGGCAGCGCAGGGAGAGAGAACCCTTGACCACGCATCGTGACAGTCGCTCGATCCTGGCGCCGGCAGAGCGAGTATTCGACCTCGTGGCCGACGTCGAGCGCTATCCCGAGTTTTTGAGTCTATGGCGCCAGGCGCGAGTCTTCCGCCGCGACGGAAATGTCTATTATACGCATCAGGAAATTGGACTGGGTCCCGTGCGTGAGCGATTTCACACGCGCACGGAGCTCATTCGCCCGGAGCGGATCGACATAACCTCACGCGATACGATGTTCCGCTCGTTTCTCATCCGCTGGGATTTTACCGACGAAGATACCGGCTGTCGGGCTTCGGTGATGTTGGACTGGCAGATGCGATCGAAGTTGCTGCAAAAGGCGATCGACGCGCTGCTGCCGTCGGCAGCGCAGTCGATGGTCGGAGCGTTTCAACGGCGCGCGGAACAAACGCTGCGCTAATTAAACCGTCCCCGATGAGATGTCCCTGGCGGGGCCATTCGCCAGGCTGGCCGCGCCCGTCAGTCGCAGAACGCCGAGGACACAGCGGGCAAAGCTTATCGCTTCAGCGCAAGTACCCAGGTTCTGGCTGTTTTCCCGTTCCGAAGCTGCGGTGAAAGGTGTATCAGGTTTTGCGGGGCAGGCACGGATCGGGAGCACGAGGACAATGACGCTTCGCTACCTCTTGGTGCATCTGGACAAGAGCGAAGCCTCCGGGATACGGGCGGACGTCGCGATTGCGTTGGCCAAACGCTTTGGCGCGCGCCTCGCCGCCCTTTACGCCGTATGTGATCCCGATGTTCCGAGCGCCGCCTCGCGCGACCGCTACGTGTTCGTCGAACGCGCGGCCGGAAAGGCCGAAGCTGCCTTTCGCGTTCACGCCGCGGCGTCGGGTATTGACCTCGAGTGGCAATCCGATATCGGCTCGTCGGACGTGCAGGTGAGCCGGGCGGTGGTCATGAGATCCCGCGAGGCGGACTTGGTCGTGCTCGGCCAGATCGATCCTTCGAGCGCCGACGGCAGCGTTCCCCCGACGCTGATCGATGATACCGTCCTTCACGCGGGTCGGCCGGTGCTGGTCGTCCCCTTCGCTGGACATTTCGCCGCGTTCGGCCGGCACGCGGTCATCGCATGGAATGGCAGCCGCGAAGCGACCCGCGCGGTGCACGACGCGCTGCCGCTCTTGGCGGTCGCCGATCAGGTAACCGTTTTGGCGCTGACGCCAGTGGCAACGATGCGAGACGACGTCGAGCATTCCCCACCGGACGGCATTGTCCGTCATCTGATCGAACATGGTGTGCGCGCCCGGGAAGACCGGTTGACTTTCGATCCGTCCACAATCCATCCGGCCGAACGCCTGCTCTCCTACCTCGTCGATGTTGGTGGCGACCTTCTGATCATGGGGGCGCCCGGCCAGCAGCAGAGCCGCGCAGCGGCTAAAAAGAGTGTCGCCGGGCGAATTCTGACTCAAGCGACCGTGCCCGTTCTGCTGTCGTACTAACCCCAGCCGATGGGATCGGCCTTGCCGCCGCTCGTTCCGTTCCGTTGGATCACAGCTCACGCGTAGGAGCGCTACCCTTCGCTTTTGCCATGCTTTTTCCGCTGTCGAGCCGCTAAGGTCTGGGATCGACTGATGCTTTCGTCGGGAGCTGCGGAGGGTCGATGAGCACACGCATTGTCTTCCTCGATCGGGATGCGATCGCACCGCAGATTGATCTGCGGCGTCCCCGCATGGAGCACGAATGGGTTGAATTCGACCGCACGCCGCCCGAGCACGTCCTTGCCCGACTGACCCAAGACCCCCAGATCGTCGTCACCAACAAGGTGCCCCTGCGCGCCGCGATACTGGAACAGGTTCCCTCGATCCGATTGATCGCCGTCGCGGCAACTGGCACAGATATCGTTGACACTGCGTATTGTCGCGGGCACGGCATCACCGTATCGAACATCCGCGGCTACGCTGTCAATTCGGTGCCGGAGCATACATTCGCGCTGATCTTCGCGCTTCGTCGCAACATCCTCGCCTATCACGACGCGGTGCGTCGCGGCCGTTGGCAGCAAAGCGGCCAGTTCTGCTTTTTCGATTATCCCATCCGCGATCTGCACGGCAGCACGCTCGGGATCATCGGCGAGGGCGTCCTCGGACAGCGGGTCGCCGAAATCGCGCGGGCGCTCGGCATGCGGCCAGTATTCGCCGCACACAAGGGGCGCACCGGACAGGGCTCGCTCTACACGCCGTGGGACGAGGTACTGGCGACGAGCGACATCCTTACCTTGCATACGCCGCTGTCTTCGGTGTCCCGCAATATGATCGCGATGCCCGAATTCCAGGCGATGCGGCAGCGCCCGCTGCTGATCAACACGGCGCGCGGAGGCCTCGTTGACGAAGCGGACCTCGCAGCGGCGCTTCGGGACGGCCTGATCGGCGGCGCCGCGTTCGACGTGCTGACCCAAGAGCCGCCCGCGGCGGACAATCCCCTTCTTGGCCTCCTCAGCCTGCCGAATTTCATCTTAACGCCACACGTTGCCTGGGCGAGCGACGAAGCGATGCGGACGCTCGCCGATCAACTGATCGACAACATCGAGAACTTCATGCGCGGCACGCCCAGCAATGTCGTCGTCTGAGCGTGCGAAGTTGGCGAAAGGACATCGCCCGATCATGCACCCGAAGGACCTGCTGCGAAATATGTTCGATGCCGCCATCGCTGCGGCACAGCCGGCGCGCTGCCTGCCGCAACTCATCCCCGAGTCGCCACGCGGCCGTTGCATCGTGATCGGCGCAGGCAAGGCGTCTGCGGAGATGGCGCGCGTGCTGGAAGCGCACTGGCCCGGCCCCCTTTCAGGCTTGGTCGTCACGCGCTACGGCTACGCGGTCCCATGCCGACGCGTCGAGATCGTCGAGGCGGCGCATCCAGTCCCCGACGCGGCCGGCATGATCGCCACGGATCGGATCGCGAAGATTGTCCAGAACCTTAGCGAAGACGACCTGGTTATCTGCCTGATCTCCGGCGGCTCCTCGCTCTTGGTCGCACCCCAGGCAGGCCTCGGGCTCGAAGGCATGCAAGCCGTCAATCGCGCGCTGCTCGCATCCGGCGCCGGGATCGGCGAAATGAACTGCGTGCGCAGGCATCTGTCCGCGATCAAGGGCGGAAGGCTCGCCGTCCTGTGTCATCCGGCCCGGCTGATCACGCTGATGATCTCCGATGTCCCCGGCGATGATCCGATGAATATCGCTTCCGGCCCCACCGTGGCCGATCCGACGACCTGTGCGGACGCGCTTGCGATCGTTGGGCGATACGGCATGCGCCTGCCAGACGTGGCGATGGAAATCCTGTCGTCCGGTCGCGGTGAATCGGTCAAGCCCGAAGACCCGAGGATCGCCTCGGCTGAGATACGACTGATCGCCACCCCGCAAATGGCCCTGGAGGCCGCCGCGGCGCTTGCCCGTGATGCCGGCCTCGCCGTCCATATTCTAGGTGACAGTATCGAAGGCGAGGCGCGTGACGTTGGCAAGGTGCTGGCTGGCATCGCCCTGCAAGTGGCCCGGCGCAATCAGCCGTTCGACGCGCCCTGCGTCCTGCTCTCCGGGGGCGAGACGACGGTCACTGTGCGCGGCAAGGGTCGGGGTGGACGCAATGTCGAGTTCCTTCTCGCGCTTGGCGTCGCCCTCGACGGACATCCGGGAATTCACGCATTGGCCGGCGATACCGACGGCGTCGATGGCCTGGAGGAGACTGCGGGCGCCTACCTTGCCCCGGACACTCTCGCGCGCGCCTGGCACCAGGGCCTCAATCCGAAGGCCAGCCTCGCCGATAACGACGGACACAGTTTCTTCGCGACCCTGGGGGATGCCGTCGTCACCGGCCCGACGCTGACCAACGTCAACGATTTCCGCGCCATTCTGATCGAAGGGTCAGGCGTGAACCCGTCGGGTTAGCAACACATCTGCAACGATAAAGACGTCCGACATCCAGCACAGGCACTTGGCGCTCCAGATGGCGTCACATACGATTTGTCATCCACCGCAGACAGCAAACGTTGAGGACTGACGTACGATGACCGCCTTTTATCGCCCGCCTCTCGATGCGGGGATCGATGATCCCTTCATGCGTGACGGCGCGGACCGATTGATTCGCCGCACCTATTGGCTCGACCTGAGCGACCGATCGCTCATCCTGGTCATGACGAAGGGAATCGGCACCCGACTGACCGCCGACGAGAAGCGGGCGCACCTGACCGACATCGGCCGCAGCCACGTCATCGACGATGTCCTGATGCCTGAAATCCTGCCGCCGCAGCGGCAAGGCTAAGCCGTGACGGGCCTCGATGCGTCGTCATGCAAACCGCGATTTCATTGCCTCGGTTGCACGGACCAGGGCGGCACGAATTCCCGGTTCCATCGCCGAGTGGCCGGCATCCGGGATGACGACGTACTTGGCTTCCGGCCATGCGCGCAGGAGCGCGTCCGCTGTGACGATTGGACAGACGATATCGTAACGGCCCTGAACAATGATCGCCGGCACATGTCGAATGCGCTGCACTCCGGTCAAGAGTTCATCCTCGGTGAGGAAGACGTCGTTGACGAAGTAGTGACACTCGATTCGCGCAAGCGCCAACGCCGCACTGTCGCACCCGCCCAGTAGCGGCTCGTCCGGACGCGGGATCAGATTCGAGCAAACCGTCTCGTACCGGCTCCAAGCCGCTGCCGCCGGCATGTGCACCGCCGGATCCTTGTCGATCAAACGCCGGTAATAGGCAGCGAGAAGATCGTCGCGCTCGACGGCCGGCAGGTGGCCGGCGAACGCCCGCCACGCCTCGGGAAAGATCGTGCCCATCCCATAAAGAAACCACTGCACCTCTCGCCGACCGCCAAGGAAGATCCCGCGCAAGACGAACCCGGCGCACCGCTCGGGCCACCTCACGCCATAGGCCAGCGCCAGCGTCGATCCCCACGAGCCGCCGAACAAAATCCAGCGTTCGATGCCAAGATGACAGCGCAGAGCTTCGATATCGGCGACGAGATCCTCGGTCGTATTCTCGCGCACTTCCCCGTGCGGGACCGAACGACCGCAGCCGCGCTGATCGAAAATGACGATTCGGTACGATTTTGGGTCGAAGAAGCGGCGATGCGCGGCCGCAGCGCCGGCACCCGGTCCACCGTGCAGGAATACGATCGGCACACCGCGTGGGTTGCCGGCCTGCTCCCAATACAATGAGTGAGGCCCGCCGACGCGTAGTCTCCCCGACGAATAGGGCTCGATTTCCGGGAAGAGATCGGTTCGATAATGGCGAGCATCCATTGCGAGGTGGCGCCTCCGGCGAGATCCGCTTGCTAGAATGGACCGACGATCTCAACTCAGAATGGAGTTCGTATGAATCGGGCTTCAAGACCACATTCGATCGCCTCACTGGATGGTACCTCAGCTGAGAAGAGAAGTCGATCGCAGCGGCGCACTCGGCCACACGGATCTGGCGCGGGCGCGCTTCTTTTTGCCTCAGCCTTTGCCATAACCGAGTTGGCCAATCCCGCAGCTGCAAGCGCGCCGGTGCCGCCCGTTCAAGAAGCGGCGCCGATCGCGGCGCCGATGGCAACAGGCCATGCGTTCATGACGGCGTGCGATCCACTTGTTCACATCGACCGTGTCGAACCGAACGCGGACTTGCGCCTAGTCGCGACAGTGAACGGCGCCAGCGTCATCCGCCTGGCCGGGGTTGATTTGCCTCAGTTGGGCGATTCAGGCCTCGCGGCCGAGCGTGCGCCGCTGATTGACGAAACACGTGCCGTGATGGCGGCGATCGAACAGCACTCGGCATGCTTAGAGCCGCGGGAGGCGCATACGGACCGCTACGGGCGGCTACCGGTGCAGGTCTTCGCCCGCGACGGAGCTTGGCTGCAGGCGTCCCTGCTGCGCCTCGGGCTTGCCAGGGTTCGCCCGACCGCCGATTCACGGCCCTTTATCGCCGAGATGCTTTCGATCGAAGCGGGCGCCCGTGCGCGGGGCGTCGGACTGTGGCGGGAGCCGGAATTTGCCGTCAGGCGGGCGACCGACCCCGGACCCATCGACGGTTCCTACCAGATTGTCGAGGGACGCGTCACCGATGCCTCGCGCCATGGCAATCGCTGGTACATTAACTTCGGCGATGACTGGCGCGACGATTTCACCGTCATTATACCCGTCCAGGCGCTGAAGCTGTTTGAAGCGGCCGGCATGAAGCCCTACTCGCTCAAGGGACGAGACGTGCGCGTGCGGGGCTGGGTGGAAACCCTCAATGGTCCGATGATCGAGGCCCTGCTGCCGGAACAAATTGAGCTGACAGACGGCGGGCAGCCGACGAACGCAGGACAGTGATATGCTCCGGTCCGCTTATTCGCCCTGCTGGACAAGCAGTCCACGCTCCCGTGCGATGCGGTAAATATACAAAAAGAACGCCCCTGCGCTCACCATGAACCCCGCATTGAGCGCAAACGCCGCGGCCATCAGATCGTAGCGCACGCGCGCATCGAACAGGATCGATCGCATGCCCTCGAACACATAGGCGGACGGCAGCGACAAAGCGATGGGCTGGAGCCAATCCGGCAACACGTTCACCGGATAATAGACTCCGCTCAGCGGCGCGATTGCGAACACGGCGACCCAGGCCAGGCTCTCGGCTCCCAGGCCAAGGCGCAACACCAGCGCCGAGACGATTAGCCCGATCGACCAGCCGAACAGGAGCAGATTGGCGAAGAACGCGGCAAGCGGCAGACCGAGAGAGAACACCGACACACCGAACAGCGGTAATGCCAGGACCATCGCCGGCACGACGCTGATCAATGTGCGCAACAGGCTCATCAGGGCCAGAGCGATTACGAATTCGTGCGGACGCAGCGGGCTGGCGAACAGTTGGCTGAGGTTACGCGCCCACATCTCTTCCATAAACGAGACGGATACGCCGAGATTGGCGCGAAACAGAACGTCCCAGAGCAGGACCGCGCTGATGAGCACCCCGCTCGCCTGCGCCACCCAGGAGCTGTGATGAACGAAAAACAGAGTGATGAAGCCCCACAATACCATTTGAACCAGCGGCCAATAGGCAAGCTCGAGGATTCGTGGCCATGAACGACGCAGGACGAAGAGATGGCGCAGCACGATCGCGGCGACGCGTCGCCATGAGAAAAAGTCGTTCACACCAAATCCCACCATTTGGCGCCCCGGGCGCGATCCCTCATCGCACCGCGCGACCGCCGCTCGCGTGACAAGGAAAGGCGCGATCGCGGGCGATATCGAGGAAAACCTCTTCCAGAGTCTGCCGGCCGTAGCGAGCGATCAACGCGCGCGGCGCGCCGCGATCGACGATCCGTCCCGCGCGCATCATCAGGACATCGTCACATAACCGTTCGACTTCGGCCATGTTATGCGAGGCAAGTAGGATCGTAGCGCCACTGTCCGCCCGATAGCGCTCGAGGAAGCCGCGCAGCATATCGCCAGAGTCAGGATCGAGCGAAGCGGTAGGCTCGTCGAGCAGCAACAGGCGCGGTCGATTAAGCATCGCCTTGGCGATGGCGACACGGGTGCGCTGCCCAGAAGAGAGATCGCCGGTGGGGCGATCGAGAAGATCCGCGATATCAAGAGCGTCGGCCAGTTCACCGATGCGTTGGCGGAGACGGCGGACGCCGTAAAGCCGACCATAGACGACGAGGTTTTCCTTGACGGTGAGACGGCGTGGCAAATCGACATAAGGGGACGAGAAGTTCATTTCGCCCAGGACGCGATAGCGGTTCTTGAGCATATCCTCGCCGAGCACGCGGACGGTGCCGGACGTCGGCGTCAACAGCCCAAGGAGAATGGACAAGGTCGTCGTCTTCCCGGCGCCGTTGCCTCCCAGAAGCGCCGTCGTCGAACCCGCCGTGATTGTAAAGCTTACGTCATCGAGTGCGGTTACGCCGCCATACCGCTTGCCGAGAGACTCGACACGAATCACCGGTTCGGTGAGGTGCGTGATCATTGTCTGTGGTTAAGCGCCAGTAACATATCACAGAACGTGGAAACCGCGGCGCAGACGCGAGACGGCCCCTCCTCGCTCATCGCCGCGAACGGGACTGATGCGGGCGGGCGAATCGCCCCTGCTGCTCATTACTGATGGCGGATTCCACGTAATGTCCCTGGAATAACCGAACGCCTGCCTGTTGGCCAAAGCTCAGAGCCTGCCTCGTCTCGATGCGCGCGAGAATAAAGCGGTCGAGTCCATGACGCCGCGCGACGGCCGCGAGTCGCTCAAGCGCCATCTCGCGTCCTTCGAAGAGATCGCCGGTAAAATCGACCTTCAAAAAGTCCGCGTTCAACTTTTCACGATCCAGCAGCCCCATCGTTCGATGCGTGAGCCCGTCTATGGAGATCTCGTAGCCGCGCGACCGCGCGAAACGGCTGGCGAGCAGATATGCTTCAAGATCATCGAATATATCGATCGCCTTGAGTTCGATGACAATGGTGCCACGCCGGGCGGCGAAGAGATTTCTCTCAAATGAGAGAAATTCGTCCGAAAGCAGGGTCGAAATGTTCAGGTTGATACTGATCCTGCTCGTTGACTGCTGAACGTCCGGCTTCGCCAGTAAGGCCAACATTCGCCGGTCAAACGTCTCGGTCAGATATTGGAACAGCCACGGATCGGAACGCAGATCAACTCCGGGAAGCACGGTCGAGGCAAGGTCAGCCACCGAGACAGTGAGTTCGCCGAACAGGGTCCTGATCGGTTCGTCTGCGATTATCTGACAGACACGATGCCGTCGGATGAAATTGGAAATATCGGTCTGGGCCAGATTCTTTTGCAGGCTATCGAGCCACTCCGGCGTCAGAACGTAGGATCGCCGACGCTTTTCCACAGACGCCCGCGCCGCTGCCGACCCGCCCTCGGCACCTGCGGCGGTGGTGCATCGCGCCTTGAGCTGCGCGATCAACTTGACGACATCATCGAAGTCTACATCAAGCGAATACCATTGAGCGAAGCGCTTCGATTGCCGAGCGCCGTTAATCAGCGGATCGTCGGTGAACAGATAGCAAATCTTCGCCGCGGCACTTTCCATCAGCCCACGCACGTCTTCGTTGAAAAACAGCAGAAAGTCTTCGTTCGGCAGCGAGAAGAATTCCGCCTGATGACTCCGTATGACATCCGAGAATATTTCCACTGCGGCGCGAATGTGGTGCTCACGCCTGTTACTCGGCTGTAGCCGCGATAACGCAACGAAGAGCGCTAGGCGGCCGGCGCGATGCTCGCCGAGGTGATCCATGTATTCGCGCAGCAACTGCTCACCCGACCAGCCTGCCGCTCTTGCCGTCGTCGAGGTCAACGAATTCATGGCCGCGCTCACCGCGATGATCCACGCTGGAGTGCGGTGATCAGCAGATCGATGTAGCGCCCCTGCAGCCGGGTAATCCCCATACTGATCGCCCAAGCGAGGGCGGCCTCTGAATCCGTATTGGCGAGAATGATGCGTTCCCGTCCGAGCGCCGTGACGATGCCGATCAACGCCCGGCTGTGATCGGCACAGACATCGGCGTCGAGTTCGTCATCCCACATCAACTTAACGAAATCCGGCTGCAGATCCCTGACGTCAACCTGCCTTGCGTCGCGTAGACTGATCCCGTCGATAACGAAACGAACGCCGTGAGGTGACAGTTGCGCACGCGCTCGCTGGTAGGCCGCGGGCAAGGCAAGGATGTCGACCAGTTGCACTTCGACCAGGGGGGGCGCGCCGTCAGAACGAGAGCGGAGAAATGTCGCGAAATGGGCGCTGCTGAGCGCACTCAGGCTCAGATTGAGGCTGAGCGGTTTAACCGTACTCAACTCACTTCGGGTGGACAGACAACTCAGCACCGCCCGATCGAGCGACTGCATCAGAAAGCGGAACAGCGTGCTATTGGCACGCAGATCGACACTGGGAGCAACGGCCCGCTGCAAATCCTCGATTGAGACGAAGATTTCTTCAAACAACGGCGCTGCCAACCCAACGCCGAGCTGCATTATCGTCTGCCGACGGATGAGATCGACGACGCCGCGCTTTTCGATCTCTTGTGCGATTTCGGAAACGAGACACGGCTCGAGCTGCCGCATCAGCGCGCCAGAAGGACACGGATTTGTCTGCCCGGCGGAGGGTTCCGAAAAGAGGGCACGGAACTCCGCAGCCTCGCTGGGAAGCGCGAGATCGAATCGCCGAACCAATGGCTCCCTGCGGTGCCACCATTCACTGTCCAAGTCGTCGAGCAGCGATCGGATCCGCTCTTCCACGGCGTTGAGCTGTGCTACGCGATCACTAGAGACAGTGATGATAAAATCATTCCCGGCATTAACGAAAGACTGGACGTCGGATCTATTGGTCAGCCCGGAAAATTCGTACTTGATAAGAAGCAGCAGCGCGGGCCGCCGATGCGGCGACGGCACACGAGACAGCAGGATGCAAAGGGCATAAGCGTCCGTGTCCGCGTCCAACGCATCAATGTAATGGTGAAGCCGGACCGCCTCGTCAAACAAGGTGCCCGGGCATATCGGAGCCGGCGCACTACGATCGGTTATGGGTCTCCGCAACATCTGCATTTTTTCATCGTACCCGGTTCATCAGAAAAGTACTACTCGAAGGAGGGTTAACGGGTGCCTAAGGCAAGAAATCCGAGCGCGATTCTTTGTTGCGGATCATCGCGGGGATTTGCCCGCGGTCGGCGCAATGCCAATCCTTGAACATTTGGCCGGCACCGAACGCCTCTGATGAAGACGGCTCTCGATCAACAGCTTCTGAGTCATGCGGATGTTCAAAAGGCGTGAGTCAAACGGCGAAGCAGACAAACCGGCGCTCCGCCATCCCCAATCGGCATCGAGACCAGTCTATGCCAACTTCACTGCCGTGCCGTTGGCGCTGACCATCAGCATCGAGCGCTCGCCCGAGCCGATGTGCTCGTAGTCGAGATCGACGCCGATGATCGCATCCGCGCCGATGCTCCGTGCCTCCTCGGTCATCTCGTCAAGTGCCAGCTCTTTCGCCTTGCGCAGTTCCTTTTCGTAACTGCCGGACCGGCCGCCGACGATATCGCGAATTCCGGCAAACAGATCGCGAAAGAAGTTAGTTCCCATCACCGCCTGGCCGGCGACGATGCCAAGATAAACGCCGACACGGCGCCCCTCGATACAATCGGTCGTCGTAACAATCATCCGCGCTCTCCCGGTTCGACGATCAGGTCGACGGCTGCAGTCCGACGGCGACCAACGCTGCTGCCTGGCGATGCGCGATCGTCGATGCGTCAAAGCCCTCGATCAATTCATGAAACATGCGATGCCAGTTCACTTCGGCGCGGAGCCGGGTAAACACGCTGCCGAGACCGATCGCCGCGCGATCCATGAGCACGAACTCGCGCGGCGGCGTCACCCCTCCTGCTTTACGCAGGTCCTGCTGCACCTTTCCGACGACCCGCGCGCCATACATTGCTCCGCCGTCCTCCTGGATAGGCTGAGCCCGGTCCTCCATCAGCGGTCGGTAAAGAAAGCGGGCCCAGTGGTTAAGGATCTCGATGATGTTGCGATCGAGCGATTTAAATCCCCAGGTCTCGTACGCATGCACCGCAAGGTCGTCGTCGTCGTTGCGCAGTGCCCAATACAGATCGATGACGGCACCGATGAATTCCGGACGGAAGATACGAATGCAGCCGAAATCGAGAAGATTGATCGATCCATCGCTGCGAACCGTATAGTTGCCGAGATGGGGATCGCCGTGCAGGACGCCGTATTCGTAGAAAGGCACGTACCAGGCACGAAACATGTTGCGGGCGAGGATGTTGCGCAGATCGAGGTGGCTGTCGACGAACTGCAGAAGCGGCGCGCCGTCGAGCCAGCTCATCGTCAGCAACCGGTCGCTGCCGAGTTCGGCGAACGCCTCGGGCACGAAAACGCCAGCCTCGCTTGCCAGCATGCGTCCATAAAGGCGCATGTGCTTGGCTTCCCGCCGGTAGTCCAGCTCCTCGCGCAGGCGCTCGGCCAATTCGGTATGGATGTTCGACGGATTGATCGCCTTGTCGTACCGGCGATAGATCGAAAAGATGACGCGAAGCTGTTGCAGGTCCGCCTCGACCGCCGAGGCCATATTGGGGTACTGAAGCTTGCAGGCGAGCGCGCGGCCGTCGAGGCCGGTCGCCCGGTGAACCTGACCAAGCGACGCGGCGGCTGCGGCCGTATGCTCAAAGCTGGCAAATCGCCGTTCCCAGCCGACGCCCAGTTCCGCCTGCATTCGCCGTTTGACGAACGTCCAGCCCATCGACGGGGCGTTGTGCTGAAGCTGGGCAAGCTCACGCGTGTATTCCTCGGGCAGGAGATCGGGCACGGTGGAGAGAATTTGCGCCACCTTCATTAGCGGTCCCTTGAGACCGCCCAGCGCCGCCGTCAGTTCCGCCGCATGTTCCGGTCGATCGATGGTCAACCCAAAAAGGCGGTTGCCGGCGAAGCGCGCGGCAAGTCCGCCCACGGTCGTGCCGACGCGCGCGTAACGCTTCAGCCTGCCGCCGAAGGAATCGCCCTCGCTGCGATCCTCGCCGTCGAAACGTCCGGATTCGGGCATCGCGTCGTCTGCCGCTGTTCGTTCGTCCGAGGCGAGGGCGGGTGCCGTCGCCAGATCCCGGGCTGAGTCCGGGTTCGTTCGCCCTCAAATATAAGGCGCCGCAAGGACATTGCCAAATTTCACCAGCCGGGGCGGGCATCACGGGGAGCGCACTCGAGCGAATCAGCCGGCGGCTTCAAGCTCGTCAATAAATCCCGAGATCACGTTGAGCCCCCGGCGCCAGAACGCGGGATCGCTGGCATCAAGACCGAAGGGGCTAAGAAGCTCCCGGTGCCGCAATGTGCCGCCCGCCCGCAACATGGCGAAGTAGCGGTCCTGGAACTCCGGCTGTCCTTCGCTGTACACCTGATAGAGTGAATTGACCAGACAATCGCCGAACGCATACGCGTAGACGTAAAATGGAGAATGGATGAAGTGCGGAATATAGGCCCAATAATAGCGGTACTCGTCGGCAAACTTAAACACAGGTCCGAGGCTCTCCCGCTGGATGCCGAACCAGATCTCCCCCAGCCGTTCGGCTGAGAGTTCACCCTGGCGTCGCTCGTCATGAACCTGTTGCTCAAATGCGTGAAAGGCGATCTGGCGGACCACCGTGTTCAGCATATTTTCGACCTTGCCGGCGAGAAGCCGGCGGCGTCCCGCAGCATCTCGCTGCTCATCGAGCAGCGCGCGAAAAACCAGCATTTCGCCGAAGACCGAAGCGCTCTCGGCGAGCGTGAGCGGCGTATCCGACATCAGCGTACCCTGCTCGGCGGCGAGAATCTGATGGACGCCGTGGCCGAGTTCATGGGCAAGCGTGGTGACGTCGCGCGGCCGGCCGTAGAAATTCATCAGCACGAACGGGTGTGCGGACGGAACCACGGGATGGCAAAAGGCGCCGGCGTCCTTCCCCGGTCTCGGCTCGGCATCGATCCAGGAATTGACGAAGAACCGCTTGGCGATGTCCGCCATCCGCGGATCGAAGCGAGTGAAAGAACGCAGAACGATGGCGCATGCCTCGTTCCAGGAGTACTGGCGCGTGTCCTCGCCCGGCAACGGTGCGTTGCGATCCCAATAATCGAGCTCGCTGCGGCCGAACCAGCCGGCCTTGATTCGGTAGTAACGATGGGCGAGCTCGCCGTACGCTCCGCGGATGGCCGAGACCATCGCATCGACGACCTCGTCCTCCACGCGATTGCTCAGGTTGCGATAGGAGACCGGCCGCGGATAGTGCCGCCACTTATCCTCGATCTCCTTTTCCTTGGCTAGCGTGTTGGTGATCAGCGTGAACATGCCGATCCGCTCGCCCAAACCGGTCCCCAAAGCCTTCGCCGCCGAGCGACGAACGCTCGCCTCGGGGTTATCGAGCAGGTTCATCGTATCGGCGAGCGTCAGTTCACGGTCATCAATGTGAAAGCGCAGTTCCGAGAGCGTTTGATCGAACAGCCGGATCCATGCTGCCTCGCCGGTCACCGACTTCTCGTGCAGTAGTTGCTCAAGTTCGTCGCTGAGCTGATGCGGGCGATACATCCGGCTGTCACGAATCCACGGCGCGTAGCGCCGCGCCTGCGGATCTTGCATCTGCGCAGCGCTGACCGCATCGTCGATGCGATTGAGTTCAAGCGTAAAAAACAAGGTCTGGGTGGAGATGTCGTTGCACCGCTCCTGCGTGTCCTGGAGGAAACGACCGCGCTCGGGTGCCGACATGTCGGCGGCGAAATGCAGCTGGGCAAAGCTCATGATGCGATGGAGCCGCTCGAGAATGGTCTCGTAGCGAGCGATCGCCGTTGCGAATTCCGCACCACTCAGCATCGCCAGTCGTTCGGCGAAGTCGGCGTGAAAGCGCGCGGCTTCATCCGCTGTCCACTCGAGGTCGCGCGTTATCTGCGGATCATCGGAGCCACGGTAGAGGTCATCAAGGTTCCACGTCGCCGCATCAGAACCAGAACGGCTCTCCTCGCGGACCGCCGCCGCGCTTGCGTGTGTCATCGGTGTTCCTCCAATCCGCTCTGCCGCCTATAAAGGTGCACGCGGCCTCGCGAAACGGCAAGTCCCGCGCCGTATCAATCAATACGAGGGCAAGACACGCATGGCTGACGCACGCTGGCCTAACCTCGTTACGATGTTTTTCCGTCAAGCGGACCGGGCCGGGGAACGCCCATTGCTTTGGTTCAAGCGGGACGGACGCTATGCCCCGCTGACATGGCGCGAGGTGGCCGTTCAGATCTGCATGTTGGCGCGCGGCCTGCGCAGCCTCGGGGTCGGGCTGGGCGAACGCATCGTGCTCGTCTCGGAAAACCGCCCCGCCTGGTTCGTCGCCGACTTTGCGATCATGGCCAGCGGCGCGATCACCGTGCCGGCTTATGCGACCAACACCGAATCCGATCATCTTCACATCCTCGAAGACAGCGGCGCCTGTGCCGTCATCGTCTCGTCTCGCAAGCTCGCGCAAAACCTTCTGCCGGCGGTGATGCGCTGTCCGCATATCCGTTTCATCATTTCAATCGACGAACTCGCCCTCGGCCAGCAACCGGACTTCAAGGTACTGACCTGGAGGGAGGTAATGGCGCGAGGCGAGGGCGATCACACGAACATCCGCGCCGCGGCGCTCGCCCTGACCTGCGCCGAGACGGCCTGCATCATCTATACCTCCGGCACCGGCGGCGCACCGAAGGGGGTGATGCTGAATCATGGTGCCATCCTGGCCAACATCGAGGGCGCCATCGACGTGCTGTCCGAGGTCGACCTCGATGACGAGGCGTTCCTGTCGATCCTGCCGTTGTCGCACGCCTACGAACACACCGTGGGGCAGTTCCTGCCGGTGGCGATCGGCGCCGAGATCTATTACGCTGAGGGAATCGACCGTGTCGCCGCGAACATCGCCGAGGCGAGACCAACGATTTTCTCCGCCGTCCCGCGCTTTTTCGAAATCCTGCAGCAACGCATCACGCAAGGCGTGCGCAAGCAGGGCGGCGTGCGCGAGCGGCTGTTCCTGTCCGCCCTCGCCTACGGCCGGCGGCGCTACCTGGACCCGCAATCATTCGGTTTTGGCGCGCGGATCATCGATCTGGCGCTCGAACGGCTGGTCCGCCAGAAATTGCGCGCGCGGTTCGGTGGCCGGCTGAAGGCGATGGTCTCCGGCGGCGCTCCGCTCAATATCGATGTCGCCATTTTCTTCCGGGCGATCGGTCTGCCGGTCGTTCAAGGGTACGGCCAGACCGAGGCGGCACCTCTGATCAGCGTCAATCGGCCGAAGCGTCCCAAGCTGCATACCGTCGGCCCACCAATCAAGGGCGCCGAAGTCCGCATCGCCGAGGACGGCGAAATCCTCGTCCGCGGTAACCTCTTGATGCAAGGATATTGGCAGAACGAGGAAGCAAGCCGTGAAGCGATCCGCGACGGCTGGCTGCATACCGGTGACATTGGCGAGATCGATGCCGATGGCGATCTGCGCATTACCGATCGCAAGAAGGACCTGATCGTTAATTCCGGCGGCGATAATCTTTCGCCGGCGCGCATCGAAGGGTTGCTCAGCCTGCGCCCGGAGATTGCCCAGGCGATGATATACGGCGACCGCCGGCCGCACCTGGTTGCCTTGCTCGTGCCCAACCCCGAATGGGCGAGGCATTGGGCCAAAGTGCAGGAGCGGCCGGACCAAGTTGAGGACCTTGTCGGCGACGCGTCGTTCCTCCAGGCACTCGGCGCCGCGGTCGGAGAAGTCAACCGCAGCCTGTCCGGAATCGAGAAGATCCGCCGCTTCACGGTCACCCCCCGACCGTTCAGCATCGACAACGGACAGTTGACGCCAACGCTGAAAATCCGCCGGCACACCATTTTGTGCGAGTATCGCTCGCAGCTCGACGCGCTCTACGACGTGCCGGTCGCGCCCAAAGCGAAATAATCACACGCCGTAGTACGCGCGATACCAGTCGACGAATTGCGGAATGCCCGTGGCGATCGGCGTCTTCGGCTCAAATCCCAGATCCCGCTGCGCCGAGGCGATGTCCGCGTAGGATTCCCGCACATCGCCCGGCTGCATCGGCAAAAAGTCGACGACGGCGGTCCGGCCAAGCGCCGTTTCGAGGATGGCGATAAAATCGGTGAGGCGCTCCGGATGGTGATGGCCAAGGTTGTAGAGGCGATGAGGCGTGCCGGCACCGGGATCGGGCGGACGGTCCAGGCTGGCAATCACGCCCGGCACGATATCGCCGATGTAAGTGAAGTCGCGCCTCATCTCGCCGTGATTGAACACCGGGATCGGCTCGCCGGCGAGGATCTTGCGCGTGAAAATGCACGCCGCCATGTCCGGCCTCCCCCAAGGCCCATAGACGGTGAAGAATCGCAGCCCCGTGATCGGCAGCCCGTACATCGCCGCATAGGAATCGCTGATCACCTCCATCGCCTTTTTCGTCGCGCCATAGAGCGAAACCGGATGATCGGTGCGATCGTCGGTCGAAAACGGCATTGTCCGGTTGGCGCCATAGACCGATGACGATGACGCATAGACAAAGTGAATGAACCGATCGACCCGGCGCACCTGCTCCAGCAGGACCACATGCGCATCGATGTTGCTGCGCAGATAGACATAAGGATTGACCAGCGAATAACGCACTCCCGCTTGCGCCGCGAGATGCACCACCCGATCGATGTCGGCGTATTCGGAAAAGAACGCGGTGATCGCCTCACGATCGGCGATATCGAGACACCGGAAGCGGAATCCCCCGCGCTGCTCGAGACGCGACAGGCGCGCTTCCTTCAATGAGACCTCGTAGTAGTCGTTCAGGTCGTCGAGACCAATGACGGCTTCGCCACGGTCGAGCAGCGCGTGCGCGACATGCGAGCCGATGAACCCGGCCGCGCCGGTCACCAGAACAGCCATGACGGAACTCTCTTTCGTTTACGGAACGACGCGCGTGGTTGGTCGTGCGAGACCCCGCTGGATGGGGCGTCCACCTCTGACCAAAACAGGTCAATACATAAATGCTGTCCCTCGCCATCGTCTAGCCCATCGATCGCGACATTCGTCGCCTTTGGCGGTCACTACCTTTGCGGGTTGTCGCGACATTTTAATCGCGCGAAGCGTGGAAATCTGGTAGGATGGTGTCAGTTGTTGAAGGCGATGACGTTTTTCGAAGCACAGAATACGGAGGTGGCGGATGACCGCTGACGGCTCGTCCGGCACGGAGAGTGATGCCGCGCACGTTGGGACGAACGGCGCAGCACTATCGCCTCGAATCGATGCGGATGTCCGCCTCTGCGCGCTGTTGGCGCTGCTTCGCGGACAGATTCGCCTTCTCGAACATTCCGCCGCCGAGGCAGGCGAACAACGGATTGCGCTGATCGAACGCCTGGACGGCATGCGGCTGACGGCGGACCGCCTCGCGGAAGCGTTCGCGCACCTCGTCCAAATGGCATCGCCGGCGAAGCCGGGGCCGATCGACTCCACCCCGCGCATTGGCCCGGCCGGCGGCAACACACCGCCGGTCCCCCCCGTGCCGAACGTTACTCGTCCGGCGAAGCACGCTATTACCATTGGGATCAACGATGAGCATCTGCGCGCGTTGGTCGATGCCGGCACGCTGCCTGCGCACTCGAGCGGTGATGCGCGGGCGATTCAAAACGTCGTCCAACTGCTCCTCGATCGCTGGAGCGCGCTCTACGGCACGAACCCCAAGGGCGCTGTGAAGAAACCCGCGGTTACCCCGGCGCCGATCGACCAGCGAAGCGGTCGTGACCGGCGGCGGGGATCTCCTCGTCCGAATTGCCTCCTGAGCTACGTTGCCGGTACTTCGCTCGACCGGCGGAGCGGCAATGACCGCCGACCTTCGACCGGCCAGTCGCCGGCGCCGGACGAAGCGAGCTATTATGCCGGCTGGTCGACGCAGGTGCCGGCGAACCTCGTGCGCTTCGCCGACGAACGGGCGACGCGCGCGGTACGGCGGCGGCTCCGCCCGCAGCCGCCCAAGGGCGGCGGTGGCATCATCCGTTTCGCTCCCATTGGTGAGCGGTCACGACCGGTGGCCCCGGCGCAGCAAGTCGATGGAATACATCGCGAGCGCCGCCCAGATGCAGACGAACGTCGTCAGTCCGGATCGGGAGACAGGCTCACCGAACAGGGCGACCGCGAGCAGGAAATGGGCGCAGGGCGTGATGTACTGAAGGAGGCCGACCGTCGCGAGACGGCTGCGCCGCGCCCCAGCGACGAACAAGATCAACGGTAGGACGGTGATCGGGCCGGCACCCATCAACAGCACATCCGTTTCCCAGCCTCGCGCAGCGAAAGCGCCGCTGCCCTCTATGCCGGCAGAGACGAGAAACGCAAATGCCACTGGCATCAGCATCATCGCCTCGACGGCGAGGCCGCCGACAGGATCGATGCGCACTGTCTTGCGAAGCAGTCCATAGGTTGCGAAGCTCCCCGCAAGGCTGAGCGCCACCCAGGGGACGACGCCGAACTCGGCAAGCTGGTAGACGACCGCGCCGCCAGCGAGGCCGACCGCCAGCCATTGCACACGGCGTAGACGCTCCTTCAGCACGGCGACGCCGAGCACGACGCTGACGAGCGGGCTGATGAAGTAGCCGAGACTGCATTCCAGCACATGTCCGGCGTCGACCGCCCAGATGAATACCCCCCAATTGGCCGCGATCGCCGAGGCAGAGGCGAAAAGGCTCACTGCCGTGCGCGGGGATCTCAAGGCGTCGACGATGCCTCGCCAGTTGCCGCGGACGACGACGACAGCACACAGAAGGACAAACGACAAGACGATGCGATGCGCCAGCACCTGAAACGGCGGGACCGTCGCCACCGCGTTGAAATAGATCGGGAAGAGTCCCCATAACAGATAGGCTGCGACGGAATAGCCGATGCCCCAGCGCAACTCGCGCCGATCGCCGATCGTTTGCGCCAAGGGTGCTGTCACGGCGCGTGACGTTGCACGCGGGCCGACGGTGATCTCACCCTCGAGCCTTGCCGCCCGGCCCGCCGCGGGAAATCACTTCACCTCGGAAATGCGCAGAGTGTTCACCGTCGCCTCCACCGGAAAGCCGGTCAGGAAAACCAGCTTCGAGCCCGATTCGGCAAATCGCTCGGCGATGGCAACCTGTTCCGCCCGAGCGATGAACTCGCGAAACGTCCGGGACATGCCGACAAACACCGGATGGACGCCCCACGATAGGGACAGCATCCGGGCGATGCCCTCTTCCGTCGTCAACGCGAGAATCGGAACGGCTGGACGCTCGCGTACGCAACGCAGGGTCGCCCCCCCCGATCGGGTGTAGGTGATGATGGCAGCGGCGCCGATCGTCTCCGCAGCGCTGCGCGCCGCTGCGGTGATCGCATCCGCTTCCGTCGCCTCGCGCACGGTCTCTTCCATGTGCAGGCCCTTGTGATAAGCCGGATCGCGTTCCGCGCGCATGATGATCCGTTCCATGATCTTTACCGCTTCGACCGGAAAATCGCCCGCAGCCGTCTCAGCCGACAGCATCACCGCATCGGCGCCCTCGTAGACGGCATTAGCGACATCCGACGCTTCGGCCCGCGTCGGTGTCGGCGATTTCACCATCGATTCCAGCATCTGCGTCGCCACGATCACCGGCTTGCCGGCCCGGCGGCAGGCGCGGACGATCCGCCGCTGGAGAACCGGCACATCTTCCGTCGGCATCTCGACGCCGAGGTCACCACGCGCGACCATGATCGCGTCGGAAAGATCAATAATCCGTTCAAGGTGCTGGATGGCGGACGGTTTCTCGAGCTTCGCGAGGATTCGTGCTCTTCCGCCGACCAACTCGCGAGCCTCGGTGAGATCCTCCGGCCGCTGGACGAAACTGAGCCCGATGAACGTCGCGCCAAGTTCCAGGGCGAACTCCACGTCTAGCCGGTCTTTCGCCGTCAGCGGCGAGATATCAAGATGCACGTTGGGCAGATTGACGCCCTTGTGGTTGGACAACCGGCCACCAACCGTGACCCGCGTCTCCGCGTAGTCTGCACCGCAGTCGGTCACCTCCAAACGCAGCTTGCCGTCGTCGAGCAGCAACGCGTCACCTGGCTTCAACGCTGCAAAAATCTCGGGGTGCGGTAGATTAACCCGGGCACCATCGCCCGGATCCGCGTTAAGATCGAGGCGAAAGGCCGCTTCAGTCATTAACTCGACTGATCCCGCAGCAAAGCTTCCAACCCTCAGTTTAGGGCCTTGCATGTCGGCGAGGATGCCGATCGAGCGGCCCAGATTCGCCTCCAGACTGCGGACGATGCGAAACCGTTCGGCGTGTTCCTCATGGGTGCCGTGGCTGAAATTGAAGCGGAACACGTCGACGCCAGCGTCGAGCAGCATCGCCAGCCGCTCCTCGCTGCTGCTGCTTGGGCCGATGGTGGAAACGATCTTAGTGCGAGTGAGTCTACGCATGCGGCAGAACATACTCAGGCTGCAAATGGCTGACCAGCGAGGAATTACGCGTGCATCGCAGTTGTGGCTGGTCTAGGGTGCGCTGTCTCTTTTTATGCCCTGATCCCTCTATGGTGCGCGTGCGTGCCGTGTTTCGTCGAACGGACGTGAGGTGACCGTATGTTCGCTCGAGCTTGGTTGATTGGATTCCTAATGACGGCCTTAATGTCTTTCGGCGCCGATGGTGCGGCACCCGACCCCGAGAACACGTTGCTGATGACCCTCAAGGACGGCACCGTCGTTATCGAAATGCGCCCCGACCTCGCGCCCAAGCATGTGGCACGAATCAAGGAGTTAACCCGTCAAGGGTTTTATGACGGCCTCGTCTTTCACCGTGTGATCGACGGCTTCATGGCGCAGGGTGGCGATCCGAACGGCACCGGGACGGGTGGCAGCGGTGTCAAGCTTCCGGCCGAATTCTCGAAGACGCCGTTCATCCGCGGAACCGTCGGTATGGCGCGCTCGCAGAATCCGAACAGCGGCGATTCACAGTTTTTCATCTGTTTTGCACCCGCGCCGTTCCTTGACGGCCAGTACACCGTCTGGGGCCAAGTGGTTCAGGGAATGGAATTCGTCGACGCCATCAAACGCGGTGACGAAAGTCGTAATGGCGAAGTAACCGCACCGGACCGCATCGTTCGCATGCAGGTCGCTGCCGACGTGAAATCGTAACACTCGGCTCGGCTTCGCACCGCATTCATCCGCCCACCCTTGCGTTTTCGACCAACCGCCCGCCCACGCGCAGTTCGGCGACGGCGGGGCGGCGATGCCGCTTCTAAATGATTGACGGCTTGCGTCGGCTTGAGCGATGCGGCGACAATGCGCGAAACGCATGTGGCGCCGCATCGCCACCAACTCCGCATGCTCGCTCAAGGCATCGGCGAAAGTCAGGGTTCAGGGATGATGCATTACGAGATCGTGCCGGTTACGTCGTTCATGCAAAACTGCTCCGTCGTCTGGTGCTCGGAGACACTGCGCGGCGCGGTGATCGATCCAGGCGGCGACGTCGCGCGCATCCTCGATTTAATCGCCGAACATCGCGTCACGCTTGAACGAATTCTGCTGACCCATGGCCATCTCGATCATGTCGGCGCCGCCCGCGATCTGGCGAAGCGTTACGGAGTCCCGATCGAAGGCCCGCACATCGATGACAAGTACTGGCTCGACGGCATGGAGCAGCAGTGCCGCGTGTTCGGCATGCCAACGCTTCCGGCCTTCACCCCCGATCGCTGGCTTTGCGCAAATGATCAGGTCAAGTTCGGCAACGTGAGTCTCGATGTCCACCACTGTCCCGGTCACACGCCGGGACACGTCGCGTTCTTTTGCGAAGTGACGCGGATTGCATTCGTCGGTGACGTACTCTTTGCCGGGTCGGTGGGGCGCACCGACTTTCCTGGCGGGGATTATGAGACGCTGATCGATACAATCCGCACACGTCTCCTGCCGCTCGGCGATGACGTTTCCTTCATTCCAGGACATGGCCCGATATCGACCTTCGGTGAAGAGCGCCGGACCAATCCCTTCGTCGCGGATCGATCGGCCGGTTGGCGATCCCGCCTTTAGCCGGTCTGCAGCAGGGCGCTCAGGGCGCGATATCTGGCACGTAGTGCGCTCACGGCACTGGCGGTGGCTGGCGGCCAACACTTGTGCCCTCGCCGGTGGGGAAGGGGCGCGCATCCGCCGTAGCAGCACGCTCCGCTGGCACGTCGCCGATCTCGACTTCGCGCTTCTTGGTATAAAGGTAGCGCACGAGTTCGTATTCGAAAGGCGATCCGCTCTCAAAATAGCGGAACGACTGTACGTAGCGCGAATTGATCGCATCGGCGGCGACGATCGGTGGATAGCGCGATTGCAGCGACGATAAGCCGAACGGATCGACAATGGCGAATGCCGCCGTGTCGGTCGCTGTGCCTACAGTATCGCGGGTGTTCGAGGGCCCAAGGATAGGCAGGACGATGTAAGGGCCGCCATCCAGCCCCCAATATCCCAACGTCTGCCCAAAGTCTTCCTGATACTTGGGCATGCCCATTGCGCTGGCGACGTCGACGAAACCGAATAAGCCGAGCATGGTGTTGGTGCCAAATCGCAGCGCCGTTTTTCCCGCGTCGGGAAAATCGAGCTGGAGGATCTGGTTGGCGAAGGTCACCAGATTGCCGATGTTGGAAAAGAAATCCGAGATGCGATCACGCAGAACCAGCGGGACAACAAACTGATAGGCATCGACGATCGGGAGCAGAACGTAGCGATCGGCCTGCGCGTTGAACTTATAAATACGCCGGTTCACACCTTCGAGCGGATCGTCTACGGGGATCAGCCGGGACACCGGCGCCTCGTCGGCTGTGGCGGCCGAGCGTCCGGATTCTCCGCCATCGGGCGGTGGCGCGGCCGTTCCGGCGCAGCCTGCGACGGCGGCCGCGAATGCCGCGCCTGTCAAACCGGAGGCGAGCCGCGGGACAAGAGAATACCGCTTCATCGCATTACTCGGTCAGGAAGCGAACCATGGCGGCGATGACGTGCGCATCTTGGATGTTGCCGCAGTGGCCGCCAGCGGGAAAAATCTGTGCCCGCGTTGCAAAAGTACGACGCAGAAAATCGATGTCTCCCTTGGCGAGAATAATATCGTCGGCATTGGTCACCAGACCGACGTTCTGCGCGCGCGCCAGGAACGGCTCGATCCGCTCAAGGCTTGATTCCGCGATCATGTCGTCCTTGGTCAGCCCCGGTACGCGCTTGGCATAATACGGGTACAACAGATCGTCCAGATAGCGGGCGAAGCCGCGATGCATCCCCTCGTCAAAATAGGGGGAAAGCGACGAGGAAACGGTAAGGATGCGGTCTTGCGGAACGATATAGCCGGACTTGGTCATGACATCGGCGGTAAAAGCGATGTTCGTCGACGAAAGGCGGAACGATATGCCGACCAGGGCGGCCAGTTCCTGATCGGACGGATGGGTTTCAAAATAGGCGCGATAAAGAAAATCCTGGCTCAGATCCACGGATTCCGCGCGTTGATAGACAGCGGTAAAGCGCGCCAGCACGTGATTGAGAAACGCGTCGAGGTGCTCGATGCCACCCGGCAGATTGTTTTCCAGCATCGCATCGAGGACCCGGGAAGACCGGTAAAGGCTGACCGGCGGGTTGATCAGCAGAACCTTTCGAAAGCCGAATGCGCCGATGTGATCATCCAGTTCGGCAACAAACGCCGAGTCCCAGGCACCAAGGCTGTATCCGGAGAGCGAAACGTCGGTAATGGCGATCGTATGCTTCAACTCGGCCAGGATCACGCGCATCACCCGGTGAAGATCTTCAGCGTCCTGGCCCGTCCGCCCGGGTACCGAGGTCGACGACGCGGTAACGATGAAGTTGGGATAGGTTGGCGATGCTAAAGAGACGACGTGAAATCCGGCGACGTAGAAGACCTTCTGCAGGAAGGTCGAGATCCGGGAATTATGACCGGCATTCGTGCCGGCAATGAGAAAAATCAGCGGCGCCTCGCCAGGCTGGGCCGCGAGCGAATAACGAAAGGTATCCTCATACCAGAGGACATCGGGAATCCGTCGCTCGGGAAAAACGCGAAGTTCGCGTTCGGCAATGGGGATTTCCCGTGGCAGGATAACCTTTTCTTGCTCAGGGGTTCCGCCGACGGTCGCCGCATACGGATTGGTCCGCGGATAGGTATACGGGCCCTCGGTCGCCATCAGCCCCTGAGGGTCTGGCTTGAACGCTGGATGACAAGCGGCGAGCAGGCCGATGAGCACCGCAAGGCATGCACTGAACAAAGGCCTGAGAGCCATACGGATGAAGGCTCCTTCGCTTGAACGAAGGGGAATGGCCGAGCCCCCTCTCGCGATGTCCGCAGTTTCTACGCCCGTATGCGCATCATGTCTATCATGTTGCTACTATAGCGCGACGTCGCCCACCCGAACGTTTCGGGCGGGCGGAAGGCGGGAAGCGCTATTCTGCTTGCTTCTTGATGTTCTCGCCCGCCTTTTCAATGCCCTGACCTGTAGTCTCGACATTGTCCTTGGTGTCCTCCTTGACACCTTCCCACGTCTCGCTGCAGGCCATCAGGCCGAAGCTGAGGAGAGAAAACGCAAGTACCGGCAGTCTCAACATCCGTAAAGTCGTGTCCATCGTTTCATACCCCTTCCCTCACCGTTCGTCGGCGACGGGCAGCCGCCTCCGCCAACGGAACACCCTCGAAAGCGCAGCATCGCCCATTTGACGCACGGCAGCAAAGATTTCGACGTGATGCAGTGCCCTAACGCCTCCATCGAGGCAAACGTTCCCCGCCGTATCCGCTTGGCCCCGCTATATTTAGCGGCTCAGGCATCGCATGGCGCGGTCGAGACCGTCTAAGGTCAGCGGAAACATCCGCCCGGCGAAGATCTGTCTCATCATCTGCGTCGATCGAGTCGCATCCCACCATTCCTCCGGCGTTGGGTTGAGCCAGACGGCTTTCGGATAAACGGTGAGCAGGCGCTGCATCCAAGTAAGGCCAGGCTCGTCGTTCCAATGTTCGACCGAGCCACCGGGCGTGACGATCTCATACGGGCTCATCGACGCATCTCCGACGAAAACCGCCTTATAATCATGCGGATAGGTGTGCATCACGTCCCACGTCGGCGTCAATTCGGCATGCCGGCGGCGGTTGTCGCGCCACAGCCCCTCGTAGACGCAGTTGTGAAAGTAAAAATATTCCAGATGCTTGAACTCGGAGCGCGCGGCCGAGAATAATTCGGCACAGATTTGCACGTATGGGTCCATAGAGCCGCCGACGTCGAGGAACAGGAGGACCTTCACCGCATTGTGCCGCTCCGCAACCATCTCGATGTCAAGCCAGCCCTTCTTCGCTGTGGCGCGAATGGTTGCCGGCAGGTCGAGCTCGGTCGCGGCGCCTTGCCGGGCGAAACGGCGGAGTTTTCGCAGTGCGATCTTGATCGTTCGGGTGCCGAGTTCGACGTCGGCATCGAGATTCTCGAACTCGCGCTTATCCCAGACTTTGACCGCTCGATTATTCCGGTTTCGGTCCTGGCCAATGCGAATGCCTTCGGGATTGTAGCCCCAGGCCCCGAACGGGGACGTGCCGCCGGTACCGATCCATTTCGATCCCCCCTGATGTCGGCCCTTTTGTTCTTCAAGGCGCTTCTTCAGGGTTTCCATAAGCTTATCCCAGCCGCCGAGCGCTTCAATTTGCGCCTTCTCCTCCTCGGTAAGGATCTTTTCGGCGATCTTGCGCAACCATTCGTCAGGAATCTCGACGGGGTTGCTGCCTTCAGGAGCTTCCAGACCTTTGAATACGTGGCCAAAGACGCGATCGAACTTATCGAGGTTGGTCTCGTCCTTTACCAGGCATGAGCGGCTGAGATAGTAGAAATCGTCGACCGAGTAGTTCGCGATGCCTTGGCCCATCGCTTCCATCAGCGTCAGATACTCGCGCAAGCTGACCGGGACACGTGCCTCGCGCAGCTCGAAAAAAAAATTGATGAACATGGCGCGGTTCGCTTTGGCCCCCGATCCATCCCTTCCACCGGCTCGGAACACCACAGGCCTCAAGGCCGACGGCGAGAGCGTCTATTCTCAGCATACGCCGAAGCCCATGTCTGTCGCCAGGGGCCGATTGGCAACGTCGCCGGACGGACTTATCGGGAAGCGCGCGCGCCAGGATCGTCGATATCAACTCAGGGACTGTCTGGCGATTGCAAGCCGGCGAGCGCGCTCGCAATCGTGATCGTCAGTCTTCGGGAGGATCGATGCCTTCGCCGTAACCGACGCCGGCCACCCAGCCAACGAGGGTTCCGGCAGCGATAATCAGAGCCAGAAGCACGCCAAACGTAAATTTATCCCACCAGCGCACGATCCTACGACAAAGAAGTTCGAACGTCGTATGCCTGGATTTGTGGTCACGACGGCCGACCCGGGCGTCGTCAAGTCGCGCAAGGCCCATAGGGCTCTGCGTTCGGTGATGGGCAACCATGGTACGCTCCCGCCCCGTCCGATCGGCCGCGCGGACCGTGGATTTTCCGATGCAGGGATCGTTGTACCAAACGGATACTGGCGGCGCTGTGATGGTCATCGCATTGCCAAGACGTCGCGAACGGCGCACCACCTCACACGATTATCAATAATCGAGCGTATAAGGATCAGGACCCTCGCCCTTACTGATCAGCAGAGCGATGAGCCCGGACGCGATCGCGCCGACAAAACCGAGCATTCCACGCACGCGCGCCCAGCCGCTGTCGATGCGGAGGAACCGTCCGACGCTGTGGCGCTCACTGCGCGGCTCGACACAGAAGTATGATCCCGCATCCGTTGTCGTCTCAAGCACCACCATGACCTGCGCCCCTGCTCATCGTTTACGTCTATTTACCACTTGTTCTATAGACTAACTTCGAATTTACCGCGCGTCAAGCGCTTTGGTTGCGGACCGTCCGCCTGTGCCAAAGCGCAGTTCGCGCCGCCGCCGCCACCTGCGTAGAATGGAGGGGATTAAGCTGGCGCCGAGCTTGGCGAAACCAGACCCTAGCCCGGCAAGGTCGCGAGTTTGGAGACGGCGCGAGGACGCACGTCAGGCGGTGCAAAGCTGACAACAACATCCCCCGGACGGGCAGTGGGATGCTGGCGTTGGGTCTCGAAGCGAATCTCGCCGCTCCCGCGCAGCAACAGCAGGGGTTCCGTTCCCTCCGCCCGGTCTTCTAGATAGCGCTCCCACCCGTAGGTCTCGGTGAGCTTCGTTTTTTGGAACACCCAGCCAGCAGCGCAGCGCTGATTGAGGTCGTCCCAACCCGCCCCTGATCCCAGCAAGGTTCGACCTCGCGTGCTCACCGCGTAGCCGTGCATTTCGTGTTCGTCATCTTCGCGCGTGCCAAGCTGTAAGACGTTTTCCTTGCCGAAGTGCGGCGAAAGATGAATGCAGGCGAAGGCGTTGTAGGCGTCATTGTCGGTCACGGCGAGAAGGTACGAAAACCGGTCAAGCTCGACATGGTAGCTCGCGGCTTCCGAGAGGATTTCGCCGAAGTGCACAGGCATATTGGCGAGACGCGCCGGGCGAAGCCGCCGCCAATTGGTATCGACGATCATCACCGGCACCGACTGATCCGTGAGGGTTACGGCGAGCGCGGTGCTCCAGGGGGATCCACCGACAATGAGGACGCCAGGCCGTGTCGTCGCCGAAAGGCCGAGGCGCTGCGCGAGGAAGCGGATGGAAAAGCCGTGAGCAACGACTGTGGCGAAGACGATCAGAAACGTCAGTGGTACCAGCTTTGCCGCATCCGGATAGCCGCGCGCAATGAGAGGGCCGGCGAAGAAGCCGGACACCGCGACGGCCACGACCCCGCGGGGAGCGATCCAACCGACGAGCGCGCGTTCGCGCCACGTCAGCCCGCTGCCGATGGTACTCAGCCATACCGTCGCCGGGCGAACGACGAACAGCATGGCAAAAACGAACGCGAGGCTCCGCCAGTCGGCCATTGACACAAGTGTCATCCGGTCCAGCGAGGCGGTTAGCAGCACGAACACCGCGGAGACGAGGATAATCGACAGGCTCTCTTTGAACCGGCGGATCTCCTCGAAATTGGCGAACCGCGTATTGGCGATGGTCACACCGAGGACGGTGACGGTGAAAAGGCCGGATTCCGCCTGCAGCAGGTTGGCGCTTTCATAGCCGGCGAGAACGAGGACGAGCAGGGCGGGGGTCTTCAAGTGTTCCGGCACGAGCCCTTTGGCGAAAATGAATACGGCGGCCCGGCCGAGGGCGAAGCCCAGCGCCGCACCGACCGCGGAGGCGGCGAGGAGCCAGCCGACGCGGATCACTCCGTCCTCGGTACCGCGGACGAGCAGAAACTCGAAGACCAGCACGGCCAGCATCGCGCCGATCGGATCGTTGACGATGCCTTCCCACTTGAGGACGGATGCGGGCCGCGCGGCCAACCGCGCCTGGCGCAGAAGCGGCAGGATCACCGTCGGCCCGGTAACGACGAGCAGTCCCCCAAACAGAGCCGCGATCGGCCAGGACAAGCCGGCGACGAAATGCGCCGCAAGAGTGCCAAGCACCCAGCCGATCGGCACCGCGGCAATGATCAGACGACGGACCGCGATCGACGTTTCCCGCAACTCACGGAAGTTCAGATTGAGGCCGCCCTCGAACAGGATGATGGCGACCGCAATGGCGATCATCGGTCGCAGCGCTTTCCCGAAATCGGCCTCCGGATCAAGCAGTCCGAACACCGGGCCGACGAGGATACCGGCGACGGAGAGAAGGACAATCGCCGGCAGGCGTGTTCGCCAGGCAATCCATTGCGCCATCATCCCGAGCACACCGATCGCCGTGACTTCGAAAATCAGCCGTTCCTGCATTCGAGCCCCTTTCGCCAGATGGCGGTCTCGCGCATGCGCGTTTGCCCCATGCGCCCCTCGGTCACGGCCTCACTGCCGAACGACCGCAGCACAAACGCTCAAAGGGCCTTGACGGTTCTGCTGTCCATCAAGCGGCGACCGCGAAGCGCAGCCGCGCACTCGGACAATTCGTCGGGCGCTGGATCGAAGCTGTGCGAAAAGATGGGCCGCAACGGCCCTGCCGACTGGCGGCTATCGCCCTTCCCGGCGATTGAGGAACGCAAGCCGCTCGAATAGGTGCACGTCCTGCTCGTTTTTCAGCAGCGCGCCATGCAGTGGCGGGATCAGCGTGCGTGCGTCCCCGGCTCGCAGGGCTTCGGAGGGAATATCCTCGATCATCAGGAGCTTGATCCAATCGAGGAATTCCGATGTCGATGGCTTCTTCTTGAGCCCCGGCACCTCGCGCATCTCGAAAAACACGTTCAGCGCCTCCTGAACGAGCCGCTTGTGGATGCCCGGGTAATGCACCTCGACGATTTGCTGCATCGTCTCGCGATCGGGAAAACGGATGTAATGAAAAAAGCAGCGACGCAGGAACGCGTCCGGCAGCTCCTTTTCGTTGTTCGATGTGATGAGGACGATCGGCCGCTGCCGCGCCGCAACCGTTTCTTTGGTTTCGTAAACGTAGAACTCCATGCGATCGAGTTCGAGCAGCAGGTCGTTGGGGAACTCGATGTCCGCCTTGTCAATCTCGTCGATCAGCAGGACAGGCCGTACGTCACTGACGAACGCCTCCCATAGCCGCCCACGCACAATGTAATTGGCGATGTCGTGAACACGCGCCTCGCCGAGCTGGGAATCGCGCAGCCGGGCAACCGCGTCATACTCGTAAAGTCCCTGCTGCGCTCTGGTCGTCGATTTGATGTGCCACTGGATCAACGGCACGGAAAGCGCCCGGGCAATCTCCTCGGCAAGGATCGTCTTCCCCGTGCCGGGCTCGCCTTTAATCAGAAGGGGCCGCTCGAGCGCGATCGCTGCGTTGACCGCGACCATCAGATCTTCGGTCGCGACGTACCGGTCCGTCCCTTCGAAACGTCTCTTCATCGAGCATCCGTCCTCAAATCACCGCGGCAGGGTAAGGGCCTCACTCGTCGCATTCAAGGACGGTGCCAAACACGGACGGGATGGGCCACCCGCGTTGGCCTGCCGTCACCGGACGACGTGCGCCATCAGGGCCGCAATGCCGACGGTCCCGGCGCCTTGCCCATCATGCCCTGAAGAATCGCCCGGTCCGCCGCGTCGATGATCAGATCGTGGTTGAGATCGGCGCGGTAGATGAAGCCCGGATCGTTCCGGCGTTTGCCAAGCGCCGCCGTTAGCATCGAAAGGTCGGCAGCGTCGGTCTTCAGGTCGTTGTTGAGGTCACCGTCGCAGGCGTTGCCGTAGCCGTCGCGATCGTCGTCCGCCTGGTCGGGATTGAAGGTACGGATGCAGTTATCGGCGTTGTTGGGCACGCCGTCCCCATCGGTATCGACCGCGGCGGCGCACACGTCCGCACGGTTGATCCACGGCGTCAATGCCGTGCGCAAGATGAAGGAATCGACCACACCCGTACCGATCGGCGGCATCCGATAGGTGTTGAGCCGCCGCATGCGCAGCGGAATGATTGAATGCGCGGGATCGCCCGGAGCGAGCAGCTTGGCGTCGGCGACGCCGAGGTTGCCGGCGATTGGCGCAGCGTCGCAAATGTTCATCGCATCCGTTGCCGTCGAATAGCGGAAGTCAATGGTCGTCTGCGCGAGGCCATCGGGCCGATGGCACAGGGCGCAATTGGCGTGCAGGTAAGAGCGGGCGCGGCGGATCATCGAGGTGCTCGTCAGGTAGCGGCTGGCGAGAGCCGGCAACTCCGCGAACGGCGGCATGGTGGTCGAGTACATCCCGATGTGATCGAGAGTGGCGATCTGGTTCGACGACCGGCCGGTCGATGGATAAACGAAATCCCGGTTGAGTTGGGCCGTTTCGAGGCCGAGCGAGAAACCGGCGGCCTCGTTATGGCACTCAAGACATTGCGCCGGGCTGGGATACGTCCAATTCACCGTGCCGCCGGCACCGTTGGCAATGGTCTTGGTCTTGCCGTCGGTCAGCAGATCGGCGTCCGACAGGTCAGCGCGCCACTCATAGGTATAGCCCCGCCACTCACCGTTTGGATGGCGCATGAACAGACGGGTCTCGTGCGGCCGGCCGGCGAAGCTGAACATTTTGATCAGCACGGTTCGCGCCGGGAAATCGTAATCGCCGTCGGCGTTGACGCCGATCGTCCCGCTATTGGGCAGCGCCATGCCCCGGGTCTTGTCGGCCCCGTCGGACCACAAAAGCATGTTGACGTCGTAGGGAATGACCCCCGCCGCGAACTCCTGCGGATTATCCGGATTAACACAACCGGTTTGCGACAGTCGCGATGCGACAGGGCTGCTGGCTGCCGCGGTTGCCGTCGTCCCCGACTTTGGAACCAGTTTGAAGATCTTGTTCCCGGTCTGGCCGTTGATGATGTAGATCTCGCCCCGCGCGTCTTGCCCGAACGAGCTTGGGCTCAGCGAGCGCGGGACCGTCGCCACCTCGATGCGACCGTAACTGCTCGCCGGATCGAGCCCGGCAATACTCGCCGAGAAGACCGCACCGAAGATGTAGACCCCGTCCAGCGCCGGAATGTCGGAGCCGCGATAGACAGCCCCGCCGATCACCGCTGCTCCGTTCTCGCGCGTGACGAACTCATATGTCGGCGGCGTGAGCCCGGCCGGATTGCACGATTTCTGCCGGCAGACGCTGCCTTCATAGATCGGCCAGCCATAGTTGCCGCCCTTGACGACGTGATTGATCTCTTCGCGCGTGTCCTGTCCGACATCCCCCTCCCAGATTTCGCCGGTCTTTCGATCGATGGAAAACCGCCACGGATTGCGAAATCCCAGAGCGTAGACCTCCGGTGCCCCGAGCGTCCCGCTCGCGTACGGATTGTCGGCGGGGACGGCATACGGGTCGCCGTGATCGACGTCGATCCGCAGGATTTTTCCATGCAGATCGAACGGGTCCTGCGCGCGCATGGTGCGCGTATCAGGAAGGACCAACGAGCCATCGCCCGAACTGATGTATAAATAACCATCCAGGCCAAACTGAAGCTGACCTATGTGATGGAGTGCCGCCGTCTGCTCGATGGTCAGCAGCACTTTGTCCGTGCCGGGATCGAATGTTGTTTTCGAGGCGCCGGCGGTAAACCGCGAGACCACCGACGTGATCGGCGAGGTCGGGGTGCGGCGGTAGTTATAGGCTACGTACATGTAGCCGTTTTTTGAGAACTGGGGGTGAAGGGCGATCGAGGTGATCCCCCATTCCTGCGAATCGCGAAATCCCACCTGGTCGGTCGCGTCGAGGTAGCTCGAGATGTTCAGTGCGACACGCGGCGCCAAGTTCGGATCGTTGGTGAACGTCCGTATGACGCCACCGCGCTGCGCGACGAACCATCGATCGGGATTGTCCGACGGTTGATCGAGGGAAATCGGATGATTGAACTTGAAATTGGGAAATGCGACGACCGCTTCGACATTCGGATTGGCCAGCGCCAGCGCGGGGGCGAGACAGGTCGTGTTCGAAGGCCGTTGATCCAGACCATGCCGGATGTCGGCAGCCGCCGGCCGAAAGCAGCCAAGAGTAAATAAAATTAACAATGCGAAATAAAGCGCCCGAGTCATTACGCCAACTCCCTCGGATAGCCGTTTATGATTATCGCCCGCGAAAGCACTGTGCCATTTTCTACTAACAGTAGAAGACGATAATTTATCATGTTCTTGGTTGTTTGAATACGGATTTTCAGTGCGGCGATCCGCCACTCACGCTTCACCAAGTCTTGCCGTCAGCCGCCGATGCAGCGCAGCCACAGCGCCGCGACGACGCCCCAAAGCATGTTAACGACAATCAGCTGAACGACGCTCAGGTCACCCGAGACGAGATCGCCGAGTTGGTGGCGCGCGGCGGTGAACAGCAGGGCATAAAGACTCGGAGCCAGTCCCAAAATGACGCCCCGAACCCACAACGGAGCCCGCGGCCAGGGCAGCAAGAAGACGAGTCCCCACATCCCGCCCACGACGATGCGCGGATAGAGGCGATCGAGCGCGAGATCAGAGCCCAGAAAGACACCGAACCCGCGGCCGATCCCTTGCCGGCCAGCAGCCCAGGACATCAACGCGATTGCCAAAGCGCCAACAGCACCGGCGGAGAACGCCAGAGACGCCGATCTCAGGAATGGCCCCATCGTCGCGCCGCCCGCTTGATCCGTTCGAGCCGGCGAGGCTAGGCGGTGCCGGCGAGCGCGTGCTCGATCGCTTCGAGCGCCGCCTGCGCCTGCGACGAATCCGGCCCGCCCGCCTGCGCCATGTCGGGCCTGCCACCGCCGCCCGAACCGCCGAGCGCCTTCGCACCAATGCGCACGAGATCGACGGCATTGATGCGGGCGGTCAGGTCATCGGTGACACCGACGACTACCGAGGCCTTGCCGTCGCCGGTCGCGACCAGCGCGACGACGCCCGAGCCGACCTGCTTCTTGATATCGTCGGCAAGGCTCTTCAGTTCGCGTGCCGGCACGCCGTCGAGAAGCCGGGGCGAAAAGCGTATGCCGGCGACGTCGCGCGCCTCGGGCGCCCCGCTGCCGGCACCGGTGGCAAGCGCCCGTCGCGCCTCGCTGAGCTCGCGCTCAAGCTTGCGGCGGTCTTCAAGCAATTGAGCCACGCGCGCCGGCACGTCGGCGAGAGGAGCATTCAAAAGCTGCGCCGCCTCCTTCAGTGCGGCTTCCTCGCCCACGAGATACAGGCGCGCCGTCTCGCCGGTCGTCGCCTCGATGCGCCGGACGCCGGCGGCGAGCGCCGTCTCACCGACGATCTTGAACAGGCCAATATCGCCGGTCCGGCTGACATGCGTGCCGCCGCACAGTTCGGTCGAATAAGTCCGCCCGTCGCCCCCCGCACCCCCCATGGAGACAACGCGGACTTCATCACCGTACTTCTCACCGAACAGCGCCATCGCACCGGCTGAGACGGCCGACTCCGGGTCCATCAGCCGTGTGGTCACCGGGGCGTTGTCACGCACCTGCGCGTTGACGTCGGCCTCGACCAAAGCGATTTCGTCGGTGGTCAGGGGCCGCGGGTGACTGATGTCGAAACGCAGCCGGTCTGGCGCCACCAGCGAGCCCTTCTGCGAGACGTGCTCGCCCAGTCTTCGGCGTAGCGATGCCTGCAGCAGGTGGGTCGCCGAATGGTTGGCGCGCAGCGCCGAACGCCGGGCGTGATCGACCATGAGCAAAACATCATCGCCGACGGCGAGCCGTCCGGACTCGATCCGTCCGAGATGAACGTGCAGCTCTCCCACTTTCTTCAGCGTATCGGAAACGGTAATCGCAAGACCAGCGCCGCCGGTCATGCGACCGGCATCACCCGCCTGACCGCCGGACTCGCCGTAGAACGGCGTCTGGTTGCAGACGATGGCGACACTCTGCCCGGTCTCGGCAGCGGTTGCCCGCGCACCGTCGATGACGATCGCCACGACCTTACCCTCGGAGGTCTCAGCGTCGTAGCCGAGAAATTCCGTGGCGCCAACGTCATCCTTGATCTGGAACCAGACCGATTCCGTCGCCGCCTCGCCCGAGCCGGACCAGGCGCGACGTGCCTCTTCCTTCTGGCGGGCCATGGCGGCGTTGAAGCCGTCGACGTCGACGCCCAGTCCCTTCGCCTTCAGCGCGTCCTGCGTCAGATCGAGCGGAAACCCATAGGTATCATAGAGGCGGAATGCCGTCTCGCCGTCCAGCCCGCCGCCCGGCGGCAAGCATTCGCTTGCCTCTTCCAGCAACTTCAGCCCGCGTTCGAGGGTATTGCGAAAGCGCGTCTCTTCAAGGCGCAAAGTTTCCGTCGCCAGAGCCTCGGCCCGGCTGAGTTCCGGATAGGCCTGACCCATTTCCGCCACCAGCTTAGGGACGAGCCGCCACATCAGCGGTTCCGGACTGCCGATGAGGTGCGCATGGCGCATCGCTCGACGCATGATTCGCCGCAGTACGTAACCGCGACCTTCGTTCGCCGGCAACACGCCGTCGGCGATCAGGAAGGTCGCGGCGCGCAAATGATCGGCGATGACGCGGTGCGAGATGGCGTGCGGGCCATCGGGATCGGTACCGGTGGCATGCGCCGAGGCTTCGATGAGGTCGCGGAGCAAGTCGATGCGGTAATTGTCGTGCGTGCCCTGCATGACCGCGGCGACACGTTCCAGCCCCATCCCGGTATCGATCGACGGCTTCGGCAGGGAGATGCGCTTGTCCGCCGTCACCTGCTCGTACTGCATGAAGACGAGGTTCCAGATCTCGATGAAGCGATCGCCCTCGGCATCGTCGCTACCGGGCGGACCGCCCGGGATGTGGGCGCCGTGGTCGTAGAAGATCTCCGAGCACGGCCCGCACGGGCCGGTATCGCCCATCTGCCAGAAGTTATCGTGCGTCGGAATGCGGATGATCCGACTGTCCGGCAGCCCGGCGATCTTGCGCCACAACGCGAAGGCGTCGTCGTCCTCGGCATAAACGGTGACGAGCAGCCGATCGACGGGCAGCGCGAATTCCTTGGTCACCAACCGCCAAGCCAAATCGATCGCGACGTCCTTGAAATAGTCGCCAAACGAGAAATTGCCGAGCATCTCGAAGAAGGTATGATGGCGCGCCGTGTAGCCGACGTTCTCCAGATCGTTGTGCTTGCCGCCGGCGCGCACGCACTTCTGAGCGCTGGTGGCGCGAATGTAGTCGCGCTTTTCGATGCCAGTGAATACGTTCTTGAACGGAACCATACCGGCGTTGGTGAACATCAAAGTCGGATCGTTGCGCGGCACCAGCGGCGCCGACGGTACGATGCGGTGCCCTTCCTTGGCGAAGAAGTCGAGGAACGCCCGGCGGATGTCGTTGACGGTTTGCATGCGGGCTTATTTAAGGCGGCGCAGCAAAAAAGGGAACGAATCGTTTCGCGTCGGCGAGGCAACCCGCGTTGAGGGATCACGCCCTGCGCTGCCTGGTGCCGCTTTCGTCAGCCATTGCCTGCCGGATGCCCTCAAGCCGACGAAATTGACGCGGGTTCCGGTGCCGATCCAGGGTTGATCAGGCGATGGCCCGACAGGGATCGAGGGCGCTCGTGCATCGGATCATCGTCAGCAGCATTCCTCTTCGATCTGCCGCAGCAGCGCCAGGCCGGCGGCATCCCCGTAGCGCTCGAACAGTTCCTCGATGAGATAGACATAGGAGCAGATCAACCGCAGTTCGTCGGGTGCGTGTCGCTCCTGGTCGGCAGCCTCCGCCAGCTTGACCTTGAACACTTCCCAAAAGGCGTTTGTCTTGGTCGGATCGTCGATGTGGGAACGGATTGCCGCCACGAGGCGCAGACTGTTGCCGACGCAGTCGATTCCCTCGAACGTCTTGTAGCGATCGGTATCGGTATGCTCGCTCACTCGCCTCAACCCTTGCTGCGCGTTTTGCCCGCACGTCATGCAAGGGTGACGCCAGCGTCACCCGCATCGGCCGGCGACCACGTCCATTTGTGCAAAAGAGCGAGCTCGGGAGAAACCGCTGCTAGTCGTCAGCTTCGATTTCGTCATTCTCCCCGCCGACGAGCATTGCATCCGAAACCAGCCCAGCATTCTGCCGGATTTTCGCCTCGATCTCGGCGCCCTTCTCCGAATGGTCACGCAGGAACTGCTTGGCGTTCTCCCGCCCCTGGCCGATCCGCTCCGAGCCGTACGAGAACCACGAGCCGGATTTCTCGACGATTCCAGCCTTGACGCCGAGATCGAGAAGCTCGCCGGTTTTTGAGACACCCTCGCCATACATGATGTCGAATTCGACCATCTTGAACGGCGGAGCGAGTTTGTTCTTCACCACCTTGACCCGGGTCTGGTTGCCGACGACGGCATCCCGGTCCTTGATCGCGCCGATTCGCCGGATCTCGAGGCGCACCGAGGCGTAGAACTTCAGCGCGTGGCCGCCCGTGGTTGTCTCCGGATTGCCGAACATCACGCCGATCTTCATGCGAATCTGATTGATGAAGATAATCATCGTGCGCGAGCGGGACACCGAGCCGGTGAGCTTACGCAGCGCCTGACTCATAAGCCGCGCGTGCAGGCCGACATGGCTGTCTCCCATTTCGCCCTCCAACTCGGCGCGCGGCACGAGAGCCGCCACCGAGTCGATGACGAGCACGTCGACCGCGCCCGAACGGACGAGTGTGTCGGCGATTTCGAGTGCCTGCTCGCCGGCATCCGGCTGCGAAATCAGCAGATCATCGACATTGACGCCGAGTTTGCGCGCATACACCGGGTCAAGCGCATGCTCGGCATCGACGAAGGCACAGACTCCGCCTTTCTTTTGCGCCTCGGCGATGACGTGCAGCGCCAGCGTCGTTTTTCCCGAGCTTTCCGGCCCGTAGATCTCAACGACGCGCCCGCGGGGCAGGCCACCGATGCCAAGGGCGATGTCGAGCCCAATTGAGCCGGTTGAGACCACCTCGGTCTCGACTGTCTCCCGTTGGCCCAGGCGCATAATCGAGCCTTTGCCGAACGCGCGCTCAATCTGGCTGACGGCGGCATCGATCGCCCTCGTCTTGTCCGCTGTTTCTTTATCGGCCACGGGCAATCTGCTCACCAGCATCGTATGCTCTCCTTATTCCACGGGCATTCGGGTTTGGCAACCGATGCCAATGTACATGGTTTGTTCGGTGCGCCAAGCATTTTTCCCTAACACATTGATAATCAATGGTGATGTCCATGTGGCAACAGCGGCCGCTATGGCTCTAACGGGTTATTTTTTGCAGGTACCGGCTATACGCGCCCTACGTTTGCCATTACGCTGGCGCATATGAGGCAGGTGTTTGCGGGGTTTGTGCAGCGTCCCTCGCTCGACGTACGATAACATCGTGGGTCGCGAAATGCGCCGGGTGCCAATTTTGCAGGACACGGCGGTGGATGACCGCCCCATAAGGGAAGAGGTTCATAAACATGGACAAAGAGCAGTTTGTCGATCGGCGTTCCGGGCACGACCGCCGCACGTTGCAGGACTATCGGAACAACGACGACCGACGCTCCGGATACGACCGCCGCCGGACAGGAAGCGAACTACGCCCCATGCCCATGCGGGGTAACCGGGATTTGAGGCTAGACGCCCCGTTTGCACGCGACGGGCGGAGCTGGGTTTTATCGGACCAGGACCCTCTGCCGTTCCCGGCGACGATGCGCGATTTTCTCGCCGGCGTCGGCACGGTCCTGACCAAACTCGTTTCCGGTTTTTACGATGCCTGCATGGATCCGAAGCTATGGCCAGGCGTGCTCGGGGCCATGCGTGATGCGTTGCACGCCGATGCCGCCGCCGTCGTCTCGCACGACTTCGAGCAAGGCCGTGGCCAGCTCGATCATTCGGTAAGCATCGATGCGATGTTCGTTACCGCTTATCGCGAATTCTACAGTCGGCAAAACATCTGGTTCCAGAATCGGGAAACCTTCGCCCAGGCCGACATGGTCCTGGCAAGCCAGCAGCTCGCCGAATCGATCAAGCTAGTCGAGACCGACTTTTATCGCTACTGGCTGCGCCCGCAGAATTTCTATCACAACCTCGTCGGCATCCTTGACATCCAGGGTTCGCAGGTCACGTTACTGATGTTCCTGCGCGCCCGCGAGAAAGGCGCGTTCTGGGACGACGACCGCGACATCCTCCTTCGCCTGCTGCCCAACCTGCGGCAAGGGCTGCGTGCCGGCCAGGTCTTCCGCCGGGTTCAGGATGTGGAACGCATCCTTCTTGATACCCTCGACGTCATGCCCATCGGCATCGCGCTGCTCGGTTGCTCGGGCATCGTGCTGACCGCCAATCGTGTTGCCCGCGAGATCATTGATACCGAAGAAGCGCTCTATCTCGGCAGCGGAGGCCTTGGCGTTCGCCTGGCCGCGGGTCGATTTCGCTTCCGCGACTTCCTTGCCGGCTCGATGAGCGAGATGCGCGACGATCCGAACGCCGAGTTGCACACCTTTTCCGTGCCACGAGAGGGCGAACGCCGCCCGATCACCTTGCTGGTGATGCCGGTTAAGGACCGCACGCAGCGTCGTTCCGACCGGGATCCGGCGGCGGTTCTGTTCATCGGTGATCCGGAGCGGACGGTCGACATCGACCCGCGCCAACTCGTGCGGATGTACGGCCTGAGCCGCGCCGAGGCGCGCGTCGCCGTGCTGCTCGCCAAGGGCTTGCGGCTCGAGCAGGCGGCGCAGCATCTGGGCCTCACCTACGAGACGGTGCGCAAGCACCTCAAACAGATCTTCAGCAAGACGGGAACCGACCGTCAGGCGGAACTGGTGCGCACGTTGACCAGCGGTCCGTCAGGGCTCAAACTTTGAAGAGAAGGGCTGCGGCCGCGATTGATCGGGCCATCCGTTGTCGATTTCGACAACCGTTCTCGACGCCTTCCTGCCGGGTATCCGGTGACGGTCGCGCCCGCTGTTTTCAGTCGCCGACGACACGCTTCACCCGAGCGGTAAGCTCGGCGAGGGTAAAGGGTTTGGAGAGGACCGACAGCCGCTCTTCGCCGACGGCGAAATCCTGAACCTCGTCGGCGAAGTGCGCCGAGGCGACGATGACTTTAATCGATGGGCGCGCGCGCAACGCCTCTGTGGCGAGCGTCCGACCATCGGTGCCAGGTAAAATAAGGTCGGTGAGCAGCACGTCGAGCTCGCGCGCGGCATCGGCGATGATTTGCATCGCGCTCTCGCCGTCCGCCGCTTCCATCACCTCGAATCCCCGGTTACGCAAAGCCCGCGCGGCGAAGTTGCGGATTGCATCTTCGTCGTCGACAAGAAGGACGGTACGTCGTTGCGGCTTGACTTCTGGCAAGGGCGTCACATCCCCACCTTGGCATCGCTCGTCCGCGTCCAGCTCAGCGCCATCGCCACGACAAGCTGCATCCGCGGCAAGAGAAGTAGCAGTCTCGCCGGCGGTCGCGGGATCGGCGACCTGAGACGCCTCGGTCGACGCCGGTAGATAAATCCGAAAGCACGCCCCGGCGCCCAGTGCGCTCTCGACAACGATATAGCCGCCGCTCTGACGAACGATGCCGTAGACGGTCGCAAGACCAAGCCCGGTGCCGGCACCAGCCGGTTTAGTGGTGAAGAAGGGCTGGAAGATATCATCGATGATCTCACGGGCGATGCCGTCGCCGCTGTCGGCGACCTCGATCAGCGCGTAGCGCCCCGCGGCAATGGTTTCCGATGCGCGCTGGACCGCTTCGGCGAGAACCACGGATAGGCTGCGCAATGTGAGGACGCCCCCCGACGGCATCGCGTCGCGCGCGTTCACGGCGAGGTTAACGAGAACCTGATCGAGTTGACCGGGGTCCATGCTGACCAGGGGAACACCGGCACCGTGCTCGGCGCGGATGGCTATGTTCGGATCGAGCAGCCGGCGTAGCATCGGCACCAGCGCATCGATGGCATCATCGATACTCATTGGCACCGGCCGTAATGGCTGCTTGCGTGCGAACGCGAGCAGTTGACGGACGAGATCGCGAGCGCGAAGCGCGTTGACCCGAATCTGCGACAGATCGTCGTAGTGGCCGTCCGGCAGATCTTGATGGCTCAGCATCAGATCGCAAAATCCGAGGATCGCCGCGATGAGATTGTTGAAATCGTGGGCCACGCTACCAGCGAGCTGACCCAGCGCCTGGAGTTTCTGCGCGTGGGCAAAGCGGACGTCGAGCATCCGCCGACTGGTGGTATCGAGGGCGTGAATTGTCACCCCGCCGATTTCGCCGTCGATCTCGATCGCTGTTGCGAACAGTGCGATGGTCCGCTCACCCTGGCCCTCGCCCGCAAGGCGTGCGGTCTCAAGAGACGCCCGCCGTGCCGTGCCCATGATCACTTTGGCGCATTGCGCAAGGACATCGTCCCGGTCCTCGGCGGCGAATGCCTCAGCAAGCGGCCGGCCGGTCAAGTACGCCCGATCCCTGCTGAAAAGTTCGACATAAGGCGGATTACAGCAGACGACGTTTCCCTGAAGATCGACGATGCCGATAGCAAACGGGCTGTCTTCAAACAGCGTCGCCTGCGCCCGCCTGATGAGCGCCAATGCGCCCGCAGGGATATCGCCGGCTGTGGGGGCGTCGGATTTGGGATCGCCACCGTCAGACTGCGCTTGGTGAAACCGATTCTCGTCCATTCGTTCCGTGATCGTCTCCCGGACCGGCGACGGTCTGTGCGATTTGCTCAGGCGCTCAGGCGCTCACGCGCTCCTTGCGGTTGCGCATTACGAAACCGATGACCTGCGCGACAGCCTGATAATGTTCGGCTGGAATTTCGTCGTCGAGGTCGACGGCGCGGTGCAGGGCGCGGGCGAGCGGCGGGTTCTCCACGATCGGGACGCCGTGCTCCAGCGCAACCTCTCGAATTCGCAGGGCAAGTGAATCGACCCCCTTGGCGACGACTTTCGGCGCCGGCATAGCCTCGGTGTCGTAGGCGAGCGCCACGGCGAAGTGCGTCGGATTGGTGATGACAACGGTCGCGCCGGGCACAGCCGCCATCATCCGCTTGCGCGCGCGTTGCTGGCGGAGGCGGCGGATCTGTGCCTTGATGTGCGGATCGCCGTCCGATTGCTTGAACTCGTCGCGAAGTTCCTGCTTGCTCATCCGCATCTGCTTCAAAAAAGCAAAGCGCTGGTAGACATAGTCCAAGATGGCGACCAGCGTGATCGTCGCCGCGACGCCTGCCGCCATTCTGACGAGAATATGATCCGTGCGCACCAAGGTTTCGGTAACCGCCATCGCCGGCCATGCCGGCAAGCTCGGCGCCAGCGGCACGACAAGCGCCGCCAGGACGCCGGCGACGACACCCAGCTTGATCAGGTTGCGCACGAACTCGACAGCCGACTTGACCGAGGCCAGACGCTGCAGGCCCTTGAGCGGCGAGAGCTTGCTGAAATCCGGCTTCAATCGGTCCGGCGCCCAAATCAAGCCGCTCTGGGCGAGAGCGCTGCCAAGGACAATAACCGTGATCAGCAGAAGAATCGGCCCCAGGATAATGCCCACGTCCAAGAGAACCGCGGCGACGCCGGCGCGCGCATCGGCAAAGCCGATCTGCATCTGTTCGGGACGCTCGATAAAGCGCAGGCAGGTCTGAACGAAGCGTTCTGCGGCGCCGGGCGCGAGGAAGGCGAGCGCCATGGTCCCTGACATCAGCGCCGCCCAGGTCTGTATATCCTGCGAATGAACAACCTGGCCACGCTCGCGCGCCTGCTGCAGTTTTCGTTCGGTCGCTTCTTCCGTTTTGGAGGATTCGTCTTCGCCTTCGGCCATCCTCTCAAGTCTCCGCCGTTCTCAGCCGACCGGCCCGCCGCCGACGACCTTGGCAAAATAATCCATGAATACCAGCATAATGCCGGAGATTGTCAGCATCATAACCCAAATCTGTAACATGATCTGCATCGGCAGTCCGAAAAAGAATACCTGCAGTTGCGGCATCATGCGTCCGAGTAGTCCGAGGCCAACATTGTAAACGAGATTGATGATGATGAAGGGGGCAGAAAGCTGCACGCCAAGCGAAAAGCTGTCGGCGACATTGCGGCTGATTGCGGCACAGAAGTCGCCCATATCGAGGGGCGCCCCTGGAGAGAAAAGCCCATAGCTTGTCGCCGCCGCCTGTAGCATCAGGTGATGCAGATCGGTGACGAACACCAGGGTAATCCCTATCATGCTGAAAAATCCGGCGATTGTTGCGCTCTGCTGGTCTGCGACCGGATCTTGGACCAATGCATTGGCGAACGAGCCGAGAAAAGCGACCACCGTCCCTGCGGTCTGGAGCGCTGCCATCGCAATGCGCGCGAGGACGGCGAAAAAGAGACCAACGGCGGCCTCGCGCACCAGAAGAAGCCCAAGGACCGCGGTACTTTGCGGAATGGCCGGTATCGCCGCGCCCAGGCTCGGAGCGACCAGAGCGCTGATCGCCAGACCAAACACAAGGCGCATCCGGGGTGATACATAGCCGGCACTGAACCCGGGCAGAAAGGCGAGCGCGGTTCCGAGGCGCGCGAAGACGACGACGACGGCGAACAGGTCGGCAAGCGGAACCCGCGCGAGCATCGTCGTCAGCCGCCTGCGGCGATGTGGTCAAACAAGCGCTGGGTGAATTCGATCAGCGTCGTCATCATGAACGGGAGCAGCACGACGAGCCCAAGCATCATGGCGACGATCTTGGGCACAAACGTCAACGTCGATTCCTGCAGGCTGGTCAGCGCCTGCACGAGTGCGATCGCAACACCGACGACCATGCCGATCGCCATCACCGGCCCTGAGACCAACAGGATGACCCATGTCGTCTCACGGCCGAGTTCGAGAATGTCGACTTCGTTCATCTGGTTTTCCCCCATACCGCAGCAGGGACTACATCGGCATGCGCAGGATTTCCTTGTAAGCGTCGATAATCCGATCCCGCACGGCGACGACCGTCTGCAGGGTCGTCTCCGCCTCGGCGACCGCGGTCACCACCTGGGTGAGATCGGTCCCGGACCCGACAGCCGCGACGGAGGCGGCTTCGGCGCTCTTGCCGGACTCGGCCGCGGTTTCGAGTACGTCCTTGACCATGTTGGCAAAGCTCTGCTTGCCGTCGGCATCGTTCGCCGCCACCGGCTGATCACCACGCGCCAGCTTGGCGTATGCGCTCGCCGCCTTGCTGTAACTGTCAACCGGCATCACCATATTGTCTGTCCTTTGTGGCATCGCGCCGCCCGGGCACCGCTAAGCGACCGTGCGCGCCGACAATCGCCTTGGACCTGCTCGATGGCGAGCAGGTCCATGCGACCAGAGCGTTCAATCAATCGTCGGCGGGCCCGCGGATCTCCGCTCGGTGCCCGCGCTGTTCCTGGGTGCGATTTCCCGGCGAGAGCTCAGCGCAGGACATCGATGATCTCCTGCAGCATGCCCTTCGATGCCTGGATCACGCGCAGATTGGCATCGTAGGATCGCTCCGCCTCGCGCATATCGGCGATTTCGATCAAGGCGTTGACATTGGGCTCTTCGACATACCCGCGCGTATCAGCCGCCGGGTGATTCGGATCGAAGCGGCGCGGAAACGGCGTCTGATCCGCGGTAATGTCGCGCACACGAACCATATCGACGCCGGTTGCCCGATCGAGTTCGTTGCGAAAGGAGACCACCTGCCGACGGTAGGGAATATCGCCCGCCTGCGCCGGAAGCGAGTCGGCATTGGCAATGTTTTCCGCGATCACTTTCAGCCGCACGCCCTGCGCCCGCATGCCGGCGGCAGATATTTTCAGCGTCGATGCGATATCGTCCATGCTCGTTTCCTCGCGATCGTTCGGTTTGCAGCGCTCGTTCAGTTCTTGCTGGTTGCTGCCAGGTGAATCATGTCGAGGTACTTGCGATAGAGTTGCGTCGTTAGCCGGTGCGTGGCAGCGCTCTCATTGACCTTTGCCATCTGCTGCTCGAGATCGACAGCGTTACCCGACGGAGAGACGTCGTCAGCATCCCGCTGCACCTCGTCGCGGAAGGTCGCTTTTTGGTGGACGAGACCCGGCAGATGCGCCGGATTGGTCGCCGAGAGCGAGACCGGCGCCACTTGGTCGCGCAGCGTCTCGCGAAAGTTCAATGGCTTGAGGTCATGAGGCACGTAACCTGGCGTATCGGCGTTGGCGATGTTCCGCGCTAAAATGGTCTGACGCTGGTCCAGCCATGCGAGCCGTTCTTTGATTGCCCCAAATGGCGCGCTTTTGCTCCAATCCATCCTGCAGCTCCGAGCGATCACACCGACCTTGCGTAGCGAGGAGTATCGCAGCGGGCGTTAACATCGGGTAAACGGGGTTGCGACGCTGGCGCGCTTAGCGCGAGCGCACTACAGTGCCGCGGCTGCATTGGCCAAATCGCTTGGCGCTCGACCTAGTCTGTCGGCGTCCGCGCGCACTGGAGCTTTCCATGTCGTTGATTTTGGTCGAGTTTGAGAACGAAATCGGCACGATTGTGCTGAATAATCCCGCGCGCCGGAATGCCCTCAGCCATGCTTTGATTCTCGAAGTCATCGCGGCCCTGAACGACCTTGCGGCACGCAAGGCGCGCGCGGTCATTCTCCGCGCTCCGTCTGGCTGCAAGGTCTGGTCGGCCGGTCACGACATCGAGGAATTGCCCAATGCCGGCCGTGATCCGCTCGGCTGGGGGGATTCCCTTCGCCAGCTCGCTCGCGGAATACAGATGTTTCCTGCGCCGGTGCTGGCGTTGCTGGAAGGCGGAGTCTGGGGGGGCGCCTGTGAAGTGGTGATGTCCTGCGACCTGCTGGTCGCCACCCCGGACGCGACGTTCGCCATCACCCCGGCAAAGCTCGGGATTCCCTACAATCTCAGCGGATTATTGACCTTGATCAATGCCGTACCGCTGCCTGTTGCTCGGGAAATGCTGTTCACGGCTCAGCCGATCCCGATGTCGCAGGCGCTCAATCTCGGGATTGTCAACTACGTCATACCGGCCGACGAAATCGACGCGTTCGTTTTATCGCTGGCACAACGCATCTGTGCCAACGCGCCGCTCAGCATTTCGGTCATGAAAGAGGAAATCCGCCTGCTCGCCAGCGCGCATTCGATCACCCCGGAATTGTTCGAGCAAATCCAGGGGCTGCGCCGTATTGTTTACGATAGTGACGACTATCAGGAGGGCCTGAACGCCTTTCGCGAAAAGCGCAAGGCCAATTTCCAAGGGCGCTGAGCATGCGTAGCCGCGCGCTGCAACCGCGCCTTTTTTGACGAACAAAAGCCCCCGTTCTCGGGTCGTCACCGCAACCGGGCGCCGCGCCGCCGCCGAATACAAGCGGTGCCGCAGCGCTTTCGTCATTCAGGCAATAAGGCGGCCGTCCCGGCGCGGGCCTCGCCCAACGGCGTCCTCATCGCCAATCAGAGACGCACAGCAACCAACATCGCCGAGACTACGGTCAGCATCGCCGAGGCAACGCACAACGCGATCCCGACCCGCCGCCGGTTCTGCTCCGTATTCGCCATCGTCCAATGATCGGACGAATGGTGCCCGACGGCGCTACGCCCGCCGCGGGTTGAAATTCCCAGTTCGTGGGTGATGTCTGCTTTCTTGGACGTTATGCTCATTTTCCCACCTTCGCTGAGCTTGCCGGCTGGCGGATCAGCACGCCGCCAAACCACTCGCGGTTGATTTCGGCCACCCCCGAACGCGCCAATTAATGGCACTTTATTGCCCTCAAGCGCCGAAACCTCCATTTTCATGTAATCTAGACCGTGCTCCAAGGCATTGACAAGCGCAGTCTTGCCATTCAAGGACTGGGGCCCGGCCTCAATGGGAGCGGCGAATAAGGTGCAAACTGTCGGTTTGCCGGATAACCGGCGCAGCGCGCCCGCTCGATCGCCGGGCGCAGCGGTACCGTGAAGCTGCCACGAGGGGCGTTGCGCATCGCGCTGGTGCTGCTGGTCGTTCCCACCGCAATCATCGCCGTCTACCGCTTCGTCGATCCGCCGTTGACGCCGCTTATGGTGATTCGCGCCGCCGAGGGAGAGACGCTGCAACATCGATCTGTGCCGCTGGCAGCGATCTCACCGCATCTGCGTGCCGCGGTAATTGCCAGTGAAGACAATCTTTTCTGCCGCCACCACGGGTTCGATACGCGCGCGCTTCGCGGCCAGTTTGAGACTTGGCTTGCCGGTGAACGACCGCGCGGTGCCAGTACGATCACCATGCAGACGGCGAAGAATATCCTGTTGTGGCCCGGCCGCGATCCTGCGCGCAAGCTCATCGAGGCGGCGCTGACACCACAGATTGAAGCACTTTGGAGCAAGCAACGGATTCTCGAGGTCTATCTGAACGTCATTGAGATGGGGCCGGGGATTTATGGCGCGGAGGCAGCGGCGCAGCATTATTTCAACAAACCCGCGTCGGCGCTGAATCGGCAGGAGGCAACCCTGATCGCCGCCGTCCTGCCGAACCCACGCGCATTTTCGCCCACGCGCCCCAGCCCATTCGTCACCCGGCAAGCATCGAGGATCGTGCGGCGGATTGGTCAGCTCGGCCCTCTTCTCGACTGTATCGGCGGCACGCGGTGAGCGTGTCCGATGAGAACGGCGACGCTCGCTCTGACAGGGCCGCTGCACGCGCGGACATCGGCGCCAGCGACATTGCGCCGCCCCCAACAGCGTATTAGCTTCGTGAGATGGATCCGCGCGTCGCCGATACGGACTCCCACCGCTGGTTTGTTAGGCCTGCTCTGGTCGCCGGGGCCGGTCTCCTTGCCGTGCTGATCGCCATTGGACTTAATTTCTTGCCCCAGCGGGAGCTGGATAAGGCCGAAGCGCCCGCACCGCCAGCGTCCGTCTCGACACCCGCCACGCCCGCCGCTCCCGTTGGCGCAGACAACACTGCGCCGGTCTTCGACGTCGTGCGCATTAACCCGCAGGGCGATACCGTGATTGCCGGCCGCGCCGAACCCGGAGCATTGGTCGTCCTCAACGACGGCGGCACGTCGCTGGGAGAGGTATCCGCTGACGGGCGCGGCGAGTGGGTTTTCGTGCCGGAAACTCCACTTCCCCCGGGGGATCACCGCCTGCATCTGGAAATGCGACGACCCGATGGTCAAACGATCGGATCGCAGGACGACGTTCTCGTTCTCGTTCCGGCGCCCGGAGAAGACATTGCCGGCCGGCCGGCATCGGCGGCGCAGCCGCTTGCCCTGCGACTACCACGTGGAGACGGCCCCACCACCGTCTTGCAAAAGCCGAGCACCAACCTCGCCCGCCAGGCGCTGTCGATCGATTCGATCGATTACGACGAGCAAGGTCACATCGCGCTGAGCGGCCAGGCGCCGCCGGCGGCTCGGGTTCGGCTGAACATCGACGGCAAGACGGCCGGAGAGGCCACCGCCGACACCACGGGCGTTTGGCGCATCGTTCCGCAGCGGAGCATCGGGTCAGACTTGCACACACTGGCGATCGAACAGTTGAACGACCGCGGCGAGTCCCTCGCCAGGGTCGCCGTGCCGCTGATGCTCGCCTCGTCCGCGGAGGCGGGTCGCCCCGGCCCGCAGCAGGTTATCGTGCAGCCTGGTCAGAACCTCTGGCGCATCGCGCGCGCCCGGTACGGCAAAGGGACGTCCTATACGATTATCTTCGAGGCCAACCGCACCCAAATCGCCGATCCGGACCTTATATATCCTGGGCAGGTCTTTCACATGCCATCCAGCCGATCGCCACGAAAGAATTGACGGCGGCAAGCGCGACATTTGCCGCCGCTCCTAGCCATCCGGCCGCGGCGAGAACGGTGCCTTTATTCGGAGTAAATCGAGCGCTGTGATCGACACCGTGAGCAAGACCCTGTGCGTTTCCATCCACCGAGCCGGCTGGCCGTTTATCGGCGTGTTCGCCGCGCTGAGCCTGCTTTTGCTGACTCAGTCGACCGCGCTCGGCGCGCTCGGCCTCGTCGCCACCGCGTGGTGCACCTACTTTTTCCGCGATCCCGAGCGCGTGACGCCGAACCGCCCTGGCCTCATCGTCAGCCCGGCCGACGGCCTCGTTTCGTCGGTCTCTGCCGCAAGGCCGCCCCAAGACCTCGGGCTTGCCGACGCAGACCGGCCACGAACGCGCGTTTCGGTGTTCCTGAATGTTTTTGATGTCCACATCAACCGCCTGCCGGTCGACGGCACGATCGCCGCGATCCGCTACCGGCCGGGCAAGTTCCTCAATGCGGCGCTCGATAAGGCGAGTGACGACAACGAGCGAAATGCCGTTCGCATCGACGTCGGCGCAGCCGGTTCGATCGTCGTGGTTCAGATCGCCGGGCTTGTCGCCCGGCGGATCAGCAGTTGGATCAGTGAGGGCGAAGCGGTCCGTGCCGGGCAGCGGTTTGGCCTCATCCGGTTTGGCAGCCGCGTCGACGTCTATCTACCGGATGGTGTGGCGCCACTTGTCTGCCTCGGGCAGCGATGCATCGCGGGTGAGACCGTCATCGCCGATCTTTTTGCCGGCGAACCGGCGCGACAGGGCGAGCGTCGCTGACCATGCCAATCTCGGAACCCCGCAAGCCACGCCTGCAGGGCCTGCACATCAATCGGATGATTCCGAATGTGCTTACGCTATTCGCGCTGGCCGCGGGACTGAGCGCGTTGCGCTTCTCGTTACAGGAGCGTTGGGAGCTTTCGGTCCTTGCGATTCTCGCTGCCGCCATCCTCGATGGCCTCGACGGACGAATCGCGCGGATTCTCAAAGGCGCCACCCGTTTTGGCGCCGAGCTCGATTCGCTGTCGGATTTTCTGTGTTTCGGCGTCGCTCCAGCCTTCACCCTTTACCTGTGGGCGTTGGTCGACGCCGGCAGAATTGGCTGGTCGCTCGTCTTGCTGCTGTGCATCTGTTGCGCCCTTCGCCTCGCCCGCTTCAACACCGATTCCGACGACGAGCAGCAACCGGCGTGGAGTCGGTCGTTCTTCGTCGGCGTCCCTTCGCCGGCCGGGGCAGGAATCGCCCTGTCGCCGATGGTGCTGTGGTTCCAGACCGACGCCGAGTTTCTGCGCCACCCGCTGATCGTCGGCGGTGTGATGCTGATCACCGCGCTACTCCTGGTCAGCCGGGTGCGGACGTTCACCTTCAAGAAGGTCCGCATTCCGCAACGGCTCGTGCTGCCGGCGATGCTGGGGGTTGGTCTTTACCTCGCGCTTCTGGTCAGCACCCCGTGGATGACGCTGACCTTATCGCTGTTCGCCTACCTGTCATCGATTCCGCTCAGTCAGCGACTTTACATGCGCCATCTGCGTCGTTCGTCAGCGGAAACAGCCCCTGGATCTCCACCCGGATGAACCGCAGGCCGGGCATCCTTCTCCGCCTCGTTCTGCTCGCCGCGTGCGCCGCCCTCGGCTGGGCTGCCGCCTCGCTGCCGTCGGCCGCCGAGGAGGTGCGATTCGTGCGGATCGGTACCGGGCCGATCGGTGGCACATACTTCCCGGTCGGCGGACTGATCGCCAACGTCATTTCCGGACCGCCGGGCTCAATGGCCTGCGCGCAGGGGGGCAGTTGCGGTGTTCCTGGACTGATTGCCGCGGCGGTATCGACGCAGGGCTCGGTCGAGAACATCAACGATCTCAGCAAAGGCAAGGTCGACCTCGCGCTCTGCCAAGCCAACATCGCCCATGACGCGATAACCGGCAACGGCGCTTATGCCGGTGCACCGAAGAACGGCCTCAGGGCGATCGCCAACCTGTTTACCGAAGCAGTGCACATTGTCGTCCGTCCGGACGCCGGCATCGGTTCCATCGAACAACTGAAGCATCACCGCATCTCGCTCGGCGAACGGAATTCAGGAACGCTGGCGACGGCGCTGGTGGTGCTGAAAGCCGTCAAGGTGTCCATGAAATCGATCGATCCCGTCTACGAGAACCTCGCCCGTTCGGTCGACATGCTGATGGCGGGTGACATCGACGCGCTATTCATGGTCGGAGGCCAGCCGGTGGCCGCGATCGCGAATGGCGCTGAGCGCGGCGCGATCGCACTCCTGCCGATCACCGACGGCGACGCCGAGCAACTCATCAAACTTCAGCCGTTCTTCACCAAGATGCTCATTCCCGCCGGTGCATATCAAAACGTGCCCGAAACACCCACCATCGGCGTCGGCGCGCAGCTTCTGGTCGAAGACTCAATGAGCGACGATCTGGCCTACGACATCGCTAAAGCGCTGTGGACCCCGCAGAACCGCAAGGTACTTGATGGCGGTGCGCCGATCGCCAGGCGCATCCAGCGGACCACCGCGCTTGATGGCCTCTCGGTACCGCTGCACCCGGGCGCCAAGCGCTTCTATCAGGAAACCGAGACCCGACCGAAAGTGGAAGGACAACCATAGCATGGGGAGTTGTGACTACCTGATCGCAGAGCCGGGCGTGGCCTGCCTGCCGATCACACCCCTGCACAAGAACGAACTCGATCCGTATTTCGCCTCCGCCCCCGCCGATGCCGGATGGGCGCGCGCGGTTGGGTTTATCGCCGATCCCGGCAGCTATTGCCTCGTTCCAGCTTCGGAGGGAACTGTGGGGCGCGCCCTTTTTGGCATTGGCGATACGCCGATGTGGGACTGGGCCTGCCTGCCGGACAAACTGCCGCGAGGATTATGGCGGATCGATCCGCCGCTGGAGCCCGAGCGCGCAACCGAGGCCGCCTTCGCGTGGGCGCTGGCCACCTATCGGTTCGAGCGCTACCGCCGCAACCTCTCAAACTTCGCCTCACTCGTCTGGCCCGCGGGCGCCGATCGTCGCAGCGTCGAACGGGCGATAGAGGCTACCTTTCTTGTTCGCGACCTGATCAATACGCCCGCCGCCGACATGGGCCCGGAAGAACTCGCCGCCGTCGCCGCCGACACCGCTACCCGGTTCGCCGCCCATTGCACGATCATTGCCGGAGACGCGCTGATCGCCCGTGGCTATCCGGCGATTCATGCCGTGGGCCGGGCGAGCGACCGCGCCCCACGACTGATCGACCTGGTCTGGGGCGATGAAGCGGCGCCGAAAGTGACCCTTGTTGGCAAAGGCGTGTGTTTCGACAGCGGCGGTCTCGATCTCAAGCCGGCTTCGGCGATGAAACTGATGAAAAAGGACATGGGAGGCGCAGCGATCGTTCTTGGTCTTGCTCGTATGATCATGGCGGCTGGTCTTCGTGTCCGGCTGCGCGTGCTCATTCCAGCGGTCGAAAACAGCGTTTCCGGCAACGCCCTGCGCCCGCTCGACGTGGTGCGGACACGGCATGGCACAAGCGTCGAGATCGGCAACACCGACGCGGAAGGACGGATGATCCTCGCCGATGCGCTGAGCGAGGCAGCCTCGGAGCATCCGGCCCTGCTGATCGATTGCGCGACGTTGACCGGCGCAGCGCGCGTCGCGCTCGGCGCCGAGCTGCCGGCACTGTTCTCCAACGACGACGCGCTCGCCGCGTCCCTGCTCGCGCACGGGCAGGCGTGCGATGATCCGCTGTGGCGCCTGCCGCTGTGGCATCCTTATCGCCGCCACATCAAGGGCAAGACCGCGGACCTGACGAACGCACCCGACTTGGCGTTCGCGGGCGCGATCACCGCCGCTTTGTTCCTTGAGGAGTTCGTTGATCCACCCTGCCCGTGGGCGCATATCGATGTCATGGCGTGGAATCCCGACAACCGACCCGGCCGGCCGGAGGGCGGCGAGGCGACAGGCATGCGGGCCTTATTCGCGATGATCGCCAGCCGATACGCGAGCACGTGAACGGACCACCGGCGCGCTCTTCGCACCGCAAATTTATCCCGTGGCAGAGCGGATCCGCGTTACGACGCGGAATGCCGTTGTTTTGCCATGCGTGCGGCCTTAATGAGGTAGGGAAACCCTGGACTCATACTCGGCATGCGAGTTCGGTTCGGCTCCAATCCCCGCAGGGCGGCGAGTCGGGAAGGCGTTGCCGGGATATCCAGGTATCCGTGGGGAACAGCTCAGGAACGATATCATGTTGAAACGACGCAGGGCTTTGCTGACCTTGATGCTGGGTGCGCTCATCACCGCAGGCTGCGCCGAGTCGCACGACGAGAGCTGGACCGCCGCCAATCCGGCCAACCAAGGCTATCATTGGATCGGCGCCGGACCCGCCGGTAACTTCGCTTCGGCCTACAATTTCTGCGGCAGCACCCTCGGGCAGGAAGACGAAAGCCAGTCGCTGCTCGGCGGCGCCGGAGGCGTGGCCGGAATTCCGGGAGGCCCGTCAACGATTCCTGGGTACGACCGCAGCACGCAGACCACGCACAGCGGGCCCAGTGCCCAGCGCCAGTTTTCCGGCTGTATGGCAAGTCAAGGCTGGGCGCGTATTGAAGGAGCGATGCCGGTTGCCGCCGAGCCTCCGGTACCGCCCAAGTAGTCTTCGCGCTACCTGACGCCTCGCCCCGCCCCGTCGCGGCTGGGCGGGTAGACCGGCAGCATTGCGTGCGGTCAGATGGAACGGCGCGCGACCCGCTGTCGTTTGTCTCGTCGCGCTCAAGGTCGAGCGCTGTCAGCTCGTCAGGGGTTTGGCGTCGGTGATCGGCTGGGGAAGCGCGATGGGCGCGGTTACGACTTTTGCAACTCCTCCGCCAAGGCCATGTCCAGCGGCTCGAAGCGGTCGCGCGCCGGCACGTAGGCATGCATGTTGCCGTCGAGCAGATCGAAGTACCATCCGTGCACGCGTAGCCGACCGTCCGCCACCCGCTCGTTGATCGAAGGGAACGACAGAAGATTGGCGAGCGAGGTCTTGATCGCTTCCCGCTCAAGAATGCGAAGCTGATCCTCCATCGGCGCGTTGCGGGCAACGATCAGCATGCGCCGTCGGGCCTCGTCGACGATTTGCATCCAGGTATAGATGAACGGATGGTCCGACGTGATCGCCGGATCGGCGGACAGCAGCGCCTCGATCCCGCCACACCCCGAATGCCCCAGGACGATGATATGCTCGACCTCGAGCGAGATCACCGCGAACTCGAGCGCGGCGCTGGTGCCGTGGGCACCGACGTCGTGCGCGCAGGGCGGAACGAGATTGGCAACGTTGCGCACGGTAAAGAGCTCGCCGGCCTCGGCGTTGGTCAAGATCGCCGGATCGACGCGGGAATCCGAACACGCCACCATCATTATGCGCGGGCGCTGCTTGACAGCCAGCTTCTCGAAGTGCTCGCGTTTGGCGTGGAACGTCTTTTCCTGAAATCCGAGAAAGCCGCTCGTCAGTTTGAGCAGTGGCATGCTGTGTCCCGCCCTTGAAGGCCATTTCGCTGCGCCGTTACCACGTCGCTGCCTGTGCTGTTACCACGATGGCCGGCCGCTATCAATCGGCGGACCATCAGGCTGGAGACATTGGTGGATACAGCGCGGGCGGAACCTGCCGAGAGACGCCGGTTCCGCTCACCGGCTGGTTAGATGGTCGGGGAGACTGGATTCGAACCAGCGACCCTCTGCTCCCAAAGCAGATGCGCTACCAGACTGCGCCACTCCCCGCAGCGGACATCCTATGAATATCCGGGCCTCGAGTGCAACGACGCGTATCGGCAATCGCATGAGCCGTGGTTACGGTGTCGGTGCACCGGCACCGGCCGCAGCGAAGATCGCATGATACACATGATCGCCGGGGCGAATGCCAAGTTGCGCCACCGTGCCAGCGTTGACCTCAAGCACCGCGAGGACCGGAGCCTCGGCGCTGATAATGTCGAGCGAGAGCGGCTTGGTATTCTCTGCAACGTTGACCACCACGCCATGGTCATCGATGAACAGCATGTCGAGTGCGATGAGCGTGTCCTTCATCCACATAGTTGCCATGCGACTCTGATGGAAATTGAAAAGCATGCCGGCATTGACCGCGAGGTGGGGTCGCTTTTGCAGCCCCTGCTGCCACGTTGATGGCGTTTCCGCCATCTCGACCATGAACTGAAAGCGACCACGCGCTGTTTCTATGGTCAACGGCGCGACTGGAAAAGCCGGTTCTTCCGCACCGGCCGCCGGTCTCTCCCGGTACCCCCAGATGACCGATCCAAGCCCAACCGCCAGAAACCGAAGGACATCCCGTCGCGTTGACCTCATGTTCTTTGTCCACCGCTTCGTCCCGATCCGCGCCGCCAGCTCGTGGCGCATCCGTCGTCACCACCGACCTTTCCCCCACGCCAGCCGACGCGGCACCTTGAGGGATGACGACGGATGAATCAAGCCGCCCCTGGGGACACTGTGTAGCCCCCTCTTTCCGCCGATGACATCTCAGTAGCAATCCACGGTAGAATACCGCGGCGCAGAGGGGTAACCTTGCCCCGTTGGCGCGAACTTGGTGATTTCCGCTTCGGACTTGTTGCACGAGGCCGGCGTCATTCCGCGAACGCTGAGCGGATCTGCGGAAATATGATGCGAGTCGCCATACCGGCCGTTGATCTTTCCAGCACACTCTCTAAAATGTTGCACTTGCGAAATAAAGGGATAACGGGTTATGCGTGAGATCGTCGAAGCACTTGAAGAAAAACGTGCGCTCGCCCGGCTCGGTGGCGGCCAACACCGGATCGATGCGCAACATAAGCGAGGCAAACTCACCGCGCGCGAGCGCATCGAGGTGCTCTTCGATCCCAACTCGTTCGAAGAGTGGGACATGTTCGTCGAGCATCGGTGCATTGACTTCGGCATGGAGAAGACGCAGACGCCTGGCGACGGCGTGGTCACCGGATACGGCACGGTCAATGGCCGGCCAGTATTCGTCTTCAGCCAGGACTTTACCGTCTTCGGCGGTAGTCTTTCCGAGGCCCATGCCGAGAAAATATGCAAGATCATGGACGCGGCGATGAAGGTCGGGGCACCGGTCGTCGGTCTGAACGATTCCGGCGGAGCGCGCATCCAGGAGGGCGTCGCGTCGCTGGCTGGTTATGCCGAGGTCTTCGCCCGGAATGTCGATGCCTCGGGTGTCATTCCGCAGATCTCGGTGATCATGGGGCCGTGCGCCGGTGGTGCCGTGTATTCGCCGGCGCTCACCGACTTCATCGTCATGGTGAAGGAAGAAAGCCACATGTTCGTCACCGGACCCGACGTGGTCAAGACGGTGACTCATGAAGAGATCGATCACGAGGGTCTCGGCGGCGCCAGCGTGCACACCGCGAAGTCCGGGGTCGCCGACCTCTCATTCGACAACGATGTCGAGGCGCTGCTCTACGTCCGCCGGCTGCTCAATTTCCTGCCGTCGTCGAACCGGGTGGCGCCGCCTGTGCGCGCGAGCTTCGATTCCATCGACCGTGTCGAACCGTCGCTGGATACGCTGATCCCCGAGAACCCCAACGCGCCGTACGACATGAAGGAACTGATCCTCAAGGTCGTCGACGAGGGCCTGTTCTTCGAGATCAAGCCGGACTTCGCCGGCAACATCCTCACTGGTTTCGGGCGCATCAACGGGCAGACGATCGGCGTCGTCGCCAATCAGCCGATGGTGCTCGCCGGATGCCTCGATATTGACGCGTCGATCAAAGCCGCCCGTTTCGTGCGCTTCTGCGACTGTTTTAATATTCCGATCATCACCTTCGTCGACGTTCCCGGATTCCTGCCCGGCGTCAACCAGGAGCACAGCGGCATCATCCGCCACGGCGCCAAGCTGCTGTTCGCCTACACCGAAGCCAGCGTGCCGAAAATCACCCTGATCACCCGCAAATCGTACGGCGGCGCCTACGACGTCATGGGCTCCAAGCATATGCGCGCCGATGTCAACTTCGCCTGGCCGACCGCCGAGATCGCGGTCATGGGTCCGAAAGGCGCGGTCGAGATCATCTTCCGCAACGAACTGGGCGACACCAAGCGGATCGCCGAGCGCACCGACGACTACAAGGCCAAGTTCGCCAACCCGTTCGCCGCCGGTCGTCGCGGTTTCATCGACGACGTCATTCACCCGCATTCAACGCGGCGCCGCATCTGCAAGGCGCTAGCCATGCTGCGTAACAAACAGGTCGAACTGCCCAAGCGCAAACACCCCAACCTGCCGCTGTGATTTCGAAGATTTCGCCCGGCGCCCAAAAAGGTGCAACCCTCTGAGCGGGAAAAGAATTAGATGTTCAAGAAGATTCTAATCGCCAATCGTGGCGAAATCGCCTGCCGAATCGCGCGAACCGCGCGCAAGATGGGCATCAAGACCGTTGCCGTGTATTCGGACGCGGATAAGTACAGCCGGCACGTGCGGGCATGCGACGAGGCGGTCTATATCGGTCCCTCGGCCGCGGCTGAAAGTTACCTTGTCATTGAAAAGATTGTCTCCGCCTGCCGACGGATGGGCGCCGATGCCGTGCATCCCGGCTACGGCTTCCTGTCGGAGCGGACGGCCTTCTGCAAGGCGCTGAACGACGAGGGCATTGCCTTCATCGGCCCGAATGCCGAGGTCATCCGGCTGATGGGCGATAAGATCACCGCCAATCGGGCGGCGAAGGAAGCGGGCGTCCCTACCGTGCCGGGCCATTGGGACCAGATCGCTACGCCGGAAGAGGCGGTCGGCATTGCCGAGGGGATCGGCTTTCCCGTCATGCTCAAGGCAGCGGCCGGCGGCGGCGGCAAGGGTATCCGCACCGCACGCGACGAGGCCGAGTTGAAGGAAGCCTTCCGTCTGGCCACCTCCGAGGCGCGCTCGGCTTTCGGCGATGACCGGGTGTTCATCGAGAAATTCATCGAGCAGCCGCGCCATATCGAAATCCAGATACTCGGCGACCGCCACGGTAACGTCATCCATCTCGACGAGCGCGAATGCTCGATCCAGCGCCGCCACCAGAAAGTCATCGAGGAGGCGCCCTCGCCGTTCCTTGACGGCGCAACCCGGCGCGAGATGGGGATGCGCGCCGTAGCCCTGGCCAAGGCCTGTGGCTACGATTCCGCCGGCACCTGCGAATTCATCGTCGACCAACGGCGCAACTTCTTCTTCCTGGAGATGAACACCCGCCTGCAGGTCGAACACTCGGTAACCGAATTCACCCATTCGATCGACCTCGTCGAATGGATGATCCGCATCGCCGCCGGCGAAGAGCTGACCATCCGCCAGCAGGACGTGCAACCGCACGGCTGGTCGATCGAGTCCCGCGTCTACGCCGAGGATCCGAACCGCAAGTTCATGCCCTCGACCGGCCGGTTGGTCCGCTACCGCGAGCCGGTGGAAAGCGATGAAGTCCGGGTTGATTCCGGCGTCTATGAAGGCGGCGAGATCAGCATGTTCTACGATCCGATGATCTCCAAGGTGACCACCTGGGGACGGGATCGTGACAGTGCCATCGCGCTGATGCGGCGCGCGCTCGACGAGTTTTATATCAAGGGCGTCCATCACAACATCGCCTTCCTGACCGCGCTGATGGCCAATCCGCGCTTCCTGCAGGGACGGCTGAGCACCGCCTTCATCGCCGAGGAGTATCCCGAAGGCTTCTCGCCAGCGCCGCTCGAGCCGGGCGATATCGACAGCATCATCGCCGTCTCGATGCTCATGCACCTGCGCTACATGTACCGGGCCAAGGATGTTAGCGGGCAGATGCCCGGCTACGGCCGCAAACTGCATTCGGACTGGGTGGCGTGCATTGCCAAGACCTACTTCCCGGTTTCGGTCGAAGAACACGCCGGGCGCGGCTCGGAGGAAGGCTTCGATATTCTTCGTGACGGCCACACGCTGTCGATCCGCAGCGACTGGGTGGTCGGCGATCCGGTGCTCCGCTGCACCATCAACGCCGTGCCGCACTCGTTCAAGGTCGAGCGGGTGGGTATCGGCTATCGCCTCTACCACCTCGGCGCCGAGGTCGACGTTCTCGTCTACACCAAGGCGGTTGCCGAGCTGGCGAAAATGATGCCGGAACGCCTGCCGCCGGATATGTCGAAGTACCTTGTCTCGCCGATGCCGGGACTGTTGCATTCGCTGGCCGTCGAAGCGGGCGAACGGGTCGATTCCGGCGACGAACTCGCCGTCGTCCAGGCGATGAAGATGGAAAACATCCTTCGCGCCGCCCAGGCCGGAAAGGTCAGTAAGCTGCACGCCAAGGCGGGCGATACGCTGTCCGTCGGCCAGATCATCATCGAGTTCGAATAGGCCTCGATTAAAGCGTGATCCAACCGTTCCCTCTTCCTCCCCGGAAGAGGGAACGGTGCTTCGGCACCATCGCGAACGAACCCGTTCGTCCCCAAGCGCGATCCTTCGTCACAGACTACCCTCCTTTCGCAGGCCATCCGCGCCTGCGCGCCATGGTCGCGAGTTGCGGTCAAATTGACGCAGCCGCTTTCATAGGGCTGTCGTTTGTGTCCTCTGCTCAAACGTGCTAGCTTGACCCATTGGCATTGGGGGATGCCGCATCGACATTTGGGGGGATGTGATGACCACCATCATCGGTCACGTTTATATCGGAACACCGGTCGGCGATGTGCTCGACGGCTCGGCAGCGGCTGATGTCATCGTCGGCAATGGCGGCAACGATTCGATCTCTGGCGATCCCGTCGATAGTATCGCCGGCGGCGATGACATCATCACCGGTGACGGTGGCGACGATCAGATCGACGGCGGGATCGGCAACGACTTCATTAACGGCGGTTCGGGAAACGACTGGATCGCAGGCGGACCCTGCTCGTCGGCGGGTTACGGCGTTGCCGACGCCGACACACTGATCGGCGGCGGCGGCGATGATGTCATTTACGGGTACAGCGGCGACGATAGCCTCGCCGGCAACTCGGGCAACGACGTCCTCGATGGCGGGGACGGCAACGACAGCCTCGCCGGCGGCAGCGAATCCGACACCTTATCGGGCGGATGCGGCAATGACTGGCTGCTCGGTGGCCGCGATGCCGATCAGCTCTCCGGCGATTGGGGCAATGACACCATTGTCGGCGGAGCGGACAGCGATTCGATCAGCGGCGGCGATGGCAACGACGTTGTCTACGCCGGCACCGGCGATGATACGGTGTTGGGCGATAACGGCGACGACCGTATCTGGGGCGATAGCGGCAATGATCGGATTGACGGCGGTTTAGGGGGCGACCGGCTCACGGGGGGCGCCGGCAACGATACCCTCGACGGCAGCAGCGGCGACGACACGCTCGACGGCGGCAGCGGCGACGACGCGGTCAGTGACTCGGATGGCGACAGCAGCAGCCAGAATCTGCTGAGGGGTGGCGCCGGCAACGATACGCTCTCTGCGCTGAACGGGCACGATACGCTCTATGGCGGCGCTGGCGATGACTGGCTGATCAAGCAACTGTTCGGATCGGCCATTTTGAACGGTGGTGGCGGCAACGATACGATCGTCAGCGGCGGTTTCGAGCCCGCGACGCTCGTCGGCGGGGCCGGTGACGACGTGCTGCGCAGTGTGCAAAGCAGTGATGTGCTCATCGGCGGCGCCGGCGCCGATACCTTCGCTTTCTCCTCTGCGCGCGTTTACGGCAGCGGCGCCGATCGTATCAACGACTTCCACGCCGCGGAAGGCGACGTCATCGACCTTTCCCTTTTCGACTTTGCCGACTTGGACGCGGTGTTCGCGACGTTCTCGGCACAAGGGACCGGCACGCTGATCTCGTTGCCGTCGGGGAGCGTCTTCGTCGCCGGCATCAGCCCTGACGACCTCGCTCACGCCGACAATTTCCTCATCTAAGACCGGAGCGCGATCCGAGGTCGGGCCGACCGTAGCGGCTCGACCTCGGCACTTTACGTCAACCGGGTCTACATGTTCGGGTAGTTCGGACCACCGCCGCCCTCGGGGACCACCCAGTTGATGTTCTGGGTCGGGTCCTTAATGTCGCAGGTCTTGCAGTGCACGCAGTTGGCGGCGTTGATCTGCAGGCGGCTGGCGCCGTCCTCCTCGACAAACTCGTAGACGCCGGCCGGGCAAAAGCGCTGCTCCGGGCCGTCGTAGCGGGCGAGGTTGATCGCCACTGGCACGCTCGGATCCTTGAGCGTCAGGTGGCAGGGCTGGTTTTCCTCGTGATTGGTATTGGAGATGTAGACCGACGACAGCTTATCGAACGCGATCACCCCGTCCGGCTTGGGATACTCGATGCGCTGGCATTCGGCGGCCGGCTTGAGCATCGCGTGGTCTTCGTGGTGGGACAGCGTCCATGGCGCCTTGCCGCGCAACAGGTAAGTCTCGAGCGCCGAATATGCGATGCCGCCCCACATCCCCCAGCGAAACGACGGACGGATGTTGCGCACCCGCTTGAGTTCGTCCCACAACCAGGTGGTCTTCAGCGCTTCGGGGTAGGCATCGAGTACCGCCGGCGGCGCATCGGAGGCAAGCGCGGCGAATACCGCATCGGCGCAGGTCATCGCCGATTTCATCGCCGTGTGAATGCCCTTGATCTTGGGCACGTTGAGGAAGCCGGCGGTATCGCCGATCAAGGCGCCGCCCGGGAACACCAGCTTGGGGATCGACTGGAAGCCGCCTTCGGCGAGCGCGCGGGCGCCATAGGCGATGCGTCGCCCGCCCTCGAAGGTGGTGCGGATCACTGGGTGGGTCTTGAACCGCTGCATTTCGTCGAACGGCGAGAGGAACGGGTTCTGATAGTCGAGGCCGATGACGAAGCCGACCGCCACCTGATTATCCTCGAAGTGGTAGAGGAACGAGCCGCCGTAGGTATGGGTATCGACCGGCCAGCCGACGGTGTGCACCACCTTGCCGGGATGGTGATTTGCGGGGTCGACCTCCCACAGTTCCTTGATGCCAATGCCGAAGGTCTGGGGCTGCACGCCGTCGCGCAGGTTGTAGCGGGAGGTGAGCGTCTTGGTCAGCGAGCCGCGGCAGCCCTCGGCGAAAATCGTATAAGTGCCGCGCAGCTCGACCCCCGGCTGGTAGTTCTCGGTCTGCTCGCCGTCCTTGCCGACCCCCATATCGCCCGTGGCGACGCCGACGACGCGCCCGTTTTCATCATAGAGAATCTCGGCAGCGGCGAAGCCGGGATATACCTCGACGCCGAGTTCCTCGGCCTGCTGCGCCAGCCAGCGGCAGAGATTGCCGAGGCTGATGATGTAATTGCCATGATTATGCATCTGCGGCGGGGTCGGCAGCCGGATGGCTTTCTTCTCGGTCAGGAACAGAAAGGAATCATCGCCGGCGGGTGTGTTCAGCGGCGCCCCCTTGTCTCGCCAGTCCGGGATCAACTCATCCAGCGCGCGCGGCTCGATCACCGCCCCCGAGAGGATGTGCGCGCCGACCTCCGATCCCTTCTCGATGACGCAGACACTGATTTCGCGGTCTTGCTGCGCGCTGAGCTGCTTCAGACGGATCGCCGTGGTCAGCCCCGAAGGGCCGCCGCCGACGATCACGACGTCGAATTCCATTGCTTCCCGGCTCATCGTTTCCGTTCCCTACCCCGTGTTGCCGGGGAGTTCGGCGCCCGTGACGGAACGGATGCCCCTCCCCGGAAAGGGCAGCGCCCGCGGGCCGCAAGCGGCCCGGGAAAACGTCGTCAGAACTGATCATCCTGGAGTGCCATGATCGACGACGTACCATCGACGATGATCGGCAGTAGTGCCCCGGCCTGCGGCAGAATCTGCTCGGCGTAAAACGTCGCTGTCGCGATCTTGGCTTCAAGAAAGCGCGGATCACCGTCACCGGCATCGAGCCGACCGCGCGCCGAGACCGCCGCCCGTGCCATCTGATAGCCGCCGATGACGATCCCGGCCATCTTCAGCACGTTGCACGCGGCACCGGCCGGCAGACGCGGATCGCGGGACGCGTCACCAAGCAGCCAGTCGACCACCTTTGCCAAGGCATCGATGCTGCTCGCAAGCGGCCCACGCATCGCCGCACAAGCGGCGTTCGCATTGGTGGCCAGTTCGCTATCGAGCTGGCGCATCTCGTCAAGAAGCACGCCGACTGCTTTGCCCTTATCGCGGATAATTTTGCGGCCGACGAGATCGTTTGCCTGGATGGCCGTCGTGCCCTCATAGATCGTCGTGATCCGTGCGTCGCGGAAGTGCTGCGCCACGCCGGTTTCCTCGACGTAGCCCATTCCGCCATGGACCTGCACCGCCAGCGAGGTGAGTTCGACCGACATCTCCGTCAGCCAGCCCTTGACGATCGGCGTCAACAGGTCCGCGCGCCCCTGGTGATACGCCTTGCGGGCCGCGTCGGTATCCCGGTGGGCGAAGTCGATCGAACGCGCGGCGGTCAGCGCCACCGCGCGCATTGCCTCGGTATACGCCTTCATCGTCATCAGCATCCGGCGGACGTCCGGATGATCAAAAATCGGCAGGCGCTGTTTCGGATCGGTTCCCGCCGGCGGTCCCTGGATGCGCTCGCGCGCGTATTGCAGCGCCTGCTGGTAGGCCCGTTCGGAAACGCCCAGCCCCTGAATGCCGACGACCAGGCGGGCCATGTTCATCATCACGAACATGTATTCGAGGCCGCGGTTTTCTTCGCCAACGAGGTAGCCGACGGCGCCACCGTGATCGCCGAAGGCGAGTACCGCCGTCGGGCTCGCGTGGATGCCGAGCTTGTGTTCGAGCGAAACGCAAGCCACGTCGTTGGGTTTGCCCGGCGTGCCGTTTTCGCCCGCCATCATCTTCGGAACGGCGAACAGGGAGATGCCCTTGACTCCCGGAGGGGCATCCGGCGTGCGCGCCAAGACAAGGTGAATGATGTTCTCGGTGAGATCGTGATCACCGTAGGTGATGAAGATCTTCTGGCCAGAGATCAGATAGTGATCGCCGCTGCGTTCCGCGCGGGTCCGTACCGCGCCAAGATCCGAGCCGGCCCCGGCTTCGGTCAGGTTCATCGTCCCGGTCCATTCGCCGGAAACCATCTTCGGCAGATAGCGCGCCTTGAGATCGTCCGAGGCATTGAAGACCAGGGCCTCGATCGCCCCTTGCGTGAGCATCGGGCACAAGGCGAACGCCATATTGGCGGCGTGCATCATTTCCTGAATGGCGGCGTTGACCAGCCAGGGCAACCCCATGCCGCCGTACTCGACATCGAAGACCGCGCCATTCCAGCCGCCCTCGGCAAACGACGCGTAGGCGTCGCGCCAGCCTTCAGGCGTCCGCACGGCGCCATCGACGAGACGAGAGCCTTGATGATCGCCTTGCTGATTGAGCGGCGCGAGGACTCCGGAGGCGAACTTGTCCGCCTCGTCGAGAACGGCGAACACCAAGTCCGGCGCTGCTTCCTCGAGGCCGGGCAGAGCCGATACGTCCTCCAAGGCACACAGGTTCTCGAGCACAAACCGGATGTCACGAATCGGTGCTGCGTACGTCGTCATGGCTTTGTTGCCTTTTCCGCTTGAGAACAGCGGCGCCCGGATGACAGCGCCCGCCCTCCCACGATCCCGAGCAAAATTATCTGCGACGCTTTTTAGCGGGTTTATCGCGTCCGTGCACGGAGAACGCTGCGATAGGTGCCTATCGCCCCGCTTTTCGCCCCGCGGATCGCGTGGTCGACGCGTCGGAAGCCGGCAAACAGGATCGCGGATGATGGCTCGGTCGCGTGATCCAGTGCGCGGCCAGCTCGAACAACCCCATGCCCGCCAGCATCGCCGCGACAAACAACCAGGTCCGGGTGGATGCGAGGCCAAGGCCGGCGATCGCCGGGCCGGGGCAGTAGCCAGCGAGCCCCCAGCCGAGCCCGAAGAGGGCAGCTCCGGTGATTAGTCGCGATTCAACGGTCCGGGTGGCGGAGAGTTGAAACGACGACGCGAACAACGGCGTCCGGCGGCAGCGAAAGATCAGGTGATAGCCGAGCCCGGCAACGATGACCGCGCCCGCCATAACAAACGCCAGCGACGGATTCCACCTTCCGTCGCCGATCCCGCCGAGATCGAGAAAAGCCAGAACGACCGCTGGATCGATCATGCCCGAAAGCGCCAACCCCGCCCCGAACAACAGACCGGCGAGCACAGCCGTCGCGATCCGGATCATCCGCTCACCCCACCGCTGAACACATGCTGCGTCAGGAAGACGATCGCCGCGGCAACCGCCATGAATGTCGCGGTTGCAACGAACGAACGCCGCGATCCGCGGGCGAGGCCACAGACACCATGCCCGCTGGTGCATCCACTGCCGAGACGGCTGCCGAAGCCGACCAGCGCACCGGCCACAATAACGAGAGCCGGAGGCGCCGCGAGATGAACTGCCGGCTGCGATCCGCCAAAAACCGGCACGAGTATTGGGCCTGCGATGAGCCCGGCGAGAAAGGCGATGCGCCAGGCGATATCCCCCGCTGGGGCACGGGCCAGACCGCCGACGATTCCGGAAACCCCGAGAACGCGGCCTGACGACAGCATGAGCACCACGGCGGCGAGGCCGATGAGGCTTCCGCCCGCTAAAGCCGACAAAATCGCCGATCCAACCATATGACCGCTCTACTCGCCGAAGGACAAGACCGCCTTCAGACTATTGCGCTATCCGTCCTTTAGCAATCATGCATATAATGGGCACTGCAAGCGGTTATGGCGGTGCCGGCGGCTCGTACCATCGCGGGGCCCTCCCGCGATCGCGCAACACAATCGTTCGCCGGTTCCCGGTCCCTCGCCTCGGATCACGCGGCTTTGGCGATCAGACAATCCCGCCGCCCGCGGCAGCCCCCCGCGCCAGAAGCTGAATGCCGTTAAAGCCTAGAGGATAAATTTTGTAAGATCTGCGTTCTTCGCCAGTTCGCCGACGCGGTTGCGAACGTCCTCGCTGGTGATGGTGATCTCTTCACCCGAGCGTTCAGAGGCGGTGAAGCTGATCTCTTCGACGAGTTTTTCCATGACCGTTTGCAATCTCCGTGCGCCGATATTTTCGACGCCGGAATTGATTTCCGCGGCGAGTGTGGCGATTTCCTCGATCGCGTCGGGCTCGAAGTCGAGTTTGACGTCCTCGGTTGCCAACAAGGCCTTATACTGCTTGATCAGGCTCGCCTGCGGCTCGGTGAGAATGCGCACGAAGTCGTCGCGGGTCAAAGCCTGCAGTTCGACGCGAATGGGCAGGCGTCCCTGCAGCTCGGGCAACATGTCCGATGGCTTGGCGACATGAAAAGCGCCAGAGGCGATGAATAAAATGTGGTCTGTTTTCACATTGCCGCGCTTCGTCGGCACGATGGTTCCTTCGATCAGCGGCAGCAGATCGCGCTGAACGCCCTCACGACTGACGTCGGCGCCGACGCGCTCCGAGCGCGCGGTGATCTTGTCGATCTCGTCGAGAAAAACGATGCCTTGGTTTTCGACCGCGTCGATCGCTTCCTTGACCACCCGCTCCTCGTCGAGAAGTTTGTCACCCTCCTCGGCGATCAGAACGTCATGCGATTGCGCCACGGTCATTTTCTTGGCTTTTCGCTGTGCGCCACCGAACGCCTTGGAGAACATCTCCGAAAGATTGAGCATTCCCATCTGCGCCCCGGGAACACCCGGGATGTCGAACGTCGGCAGTTGCATGCCGGAAGAATCGGCGACCTGGATCTCGATCTCCTTGTCGTCCAGTTCTCCTGAACGCAGCATGCGCCGGAATTTCTCGCGCGTTTCCGCTCCGGCGTTCTCTCCGACGAGCGCGGTGATCACCCGATCCTCCGCCGCGAGTTCGGCCTTCGCGGCCACCTGCTCGCGAAGCTTCTCGCGCGTCATGTGGATAGCGATCTCGACGAGATCGCGGACAATCTGCTCGACATCGCGCCCGACATAGCCGACTTCGGTGAACTTGGTTGCCTCGACTTTAAGAAACGGCGCCTGCGCCAGATTGGCGAGACGCCTGGCAATCTCCGTCTTGCCGACCCCCGTCGGTCCGATCATCAAGATGTTTTTCGGCAGGACCTCCTGGCGCATGCCGTCGTCGAGCTGCTGCCGGCGCCAACGGTTGCGCAGAGCGATCGCCACCGCACGCTTGGCATCGTTCTGTCCGACAATGTGGCGATCAAGCTCTGAGACGATCTCGCGCGGAGTAAAACTGGTCATAAGCTCTCGACAATTATATTGCGATTGGTGAACACGCAGATATCGGCGGCAATTTCCAAGGCGCGCCTCGCCACCTGTTCGGCATCAAGGTCGTCTCGATCCATCATCGCGCGCGCGGCGGCAAAAGCGAAGGAGCCGCCCGAGCCGATCCCGATCAGGCCATGCTCCGGTTCGAGAACGTCGCCTGAGCCGGTCAGCACCAAGGACACCGACGCATCCGCAACCGCCATCATCGCCTCCAGCCGGCGAAGAAAGCGGTCCGTCCGCCAATCCTTGGCGAGTTCGACGCAAGCGCGGGTGAGTTGCTTCGGATATTGCTCGAGCTTGGCCTCGAGCCGCTCGAACAACGTGAACGCATCCGCGGTCGCTCCGGCAAAGCCGGCGATGACCCCGCCATCGCCCAAGCGACGCACTTTGCGTGCATTTGACTTTATGACGGTGTTCCCGAGGCTGACCTGACCGTCGCCAGCGATGACCACGCGATCGCCTTTCCGTACGCAAAGGATCGTCGTTCCATGCCAGACGCTCGCGCTATCCGCTGCCATTACCCTCGCCCGCAAGAACCGCTGCCTTCGCCCGCAGTCGTGCGAGCCACGCGACGATGTAGGTCGATGTTCTGCGGGGGTCAAGCGGACGTGCCGAGCGATGGTCTGCGCGATTGCTCTCGGCTGGGATCGCCCGTTCGATTACAGGGCCAAGCAGTGTGTCGATCACCCCGGTGGTGCGAAATGGAGTGGACCCACGTCGGACGCGCGCTATCGATGCAAGTCACTTGGGTTGGACAGAGAGGACGGCGATGCGGCCGGGGGGGCTTTCCGGGGCCGTCGGCGGATCGCCAACGCCGAGGCTACCGCGCAGAGCGGCGGAAATTTCGGGCGTGCACCATTCGTGCTCAATACCGAAGCGTTGCTTGGCATGGGCACTGAGCGGCAGGTTCTCCACGCGAGCGCAGGCAAGGTCGATCAACCCCTGACCGACCGGCCACAAGCGCGCCGTCTTGTCGCCGGAACCGCTCGCCAGCATCCGGCCGTCGGGGCTAATGGCGACGGACAGCACCGAAAACTGATGGCCGCGCAACGTGGCGATCTCCTTGCCACTCATCACGTCCCACAGACGCGCCGTCTTGTCCCACGAGCCACTCGCCAGGGTTCGCCCGTCCGGCGCCAGTGCGACGGAAGTGACAGATTCGTCATGCTCGCGGTAGGCGACGATCTCTTTGCCTGTCTTGATTTCCCACAGGCGTGCCGAGCTGTCGGATGAACCGGTGGCGATCGTCCGCCCGTCGGGGCTGAAGGCAACGGACAGAACGTTATAGTCGTGACCGCGCAGGGCAATGACCTCCTTGCCGGTCGCGACCTCCCAAAGCCGCGCGGTATTGTCCGCCGACCCCGTGGCAAGCATCTGTCCGTCCGGACTGAAGGCGACGGACAGCACGGGTGCCGCGTGACCGCGCAAAACGAGAATCTGCTTGCCGGTCGCGACCTCCCAAAGCCGCGCCGTCGTATCCGTGGAACCCGTGGCGAGCAGTCGTCCGTCGGGGCTGAACGCGACGGAAAGGACGAAGTCATCGTGGCCGCGGAACGTCGCAACAGGCCGGCCCGTCACCTCCCAGAGTCGCGCCGTCTTGTCCCAGGAGCCCGTGGCCAAAAACCGCCCATCCGGGCTGAAGGCAACGGATGGAACGCAATCCTCGTGATCACGAAAGACCACAAGCGTCTTGCCCGTCGCAACGTCCCACAGTCGGGCCGTCTTGTCTTCCGATCCAGTGGCGATCGTCCGCCCGTCGGGGCTGAAGGCAACGGACAGCACGGGCGCTGTATGGCCGCGGAAATCAACGATTTCGGCGCTCGCCGCAACGTCCCACAGGCGCGCGGTATAATCCGATGAGCCGGTCGCAACCGACTGCCCGTCGGGGCTGAACGCGACCGCAAGCACCGAATTCTCGTGTCCGCGCAGAACGGCGATTTCCTTGCCGCTGGCGATATCCCAGAGCCGCGCCGTGCGGTCCTCGGAACTTGTGACCAGGGTTCGTCCATCCGGGCTGAAGGCGACGGACGGCACGGACTTTTCATGCTCGCCGAAGACGGCAATCTGCTTGCCCGTAGCGATCTCGTAGACCCGCGCGGTGGTATCGGACGAGCCCGTCGCCAGCATTTCACCATCCGGACTGAAGGCGACGGATAAAATCGGCGCCTTGTTTTCGCCGATCGTGGTGAGTTGCTTGCCGGTTGCGACATCCCAAAGGCGCGTTGTCGCATCAAAGGAAGCGGTGGCGACGGTCGTTCCGTCCGGACTGAAGGCAACGGACGCGACCGACGCGGTATGGCCGGTGAGCGTCTTGATGGTCTCACCCGTCGCCAGATCCCATAGGCGGGCGGTACCGTCCGACGAGGCCGACGCCAGCGTGCGCCCGTCGGGGCTGAACGCCACCGAGAGCACCGAGTTCGTGTGTCCATTGAGAACCAGCGTCTCTTTACCCGTCGCGACGTCCCATAACCGCGCCGAATTGTCCCAGGAGCCGGTGGCAAGGGTGCGCCCGTCCGGACTGAACGCCACCGAGAGCACAAAGCTCTCGTGGCCACTCAGCGCGGCGATCTCCTTGCCGGTCGTCGTATCCCACAGTCGCGCCTTGTCCCAAGACCCGGTGGCGAGGGTGCGCCCGTCCGGACTGAACGCAACGGAGCTGACGAATTTTTCGTGCTGAAAACGTCGTCGCTCACGCAGTTCTCCGAGCCCATGCACGATCGTTCCTTCCGCCTCGCGCACGTAGGCTCGCTCGGGATGGGCGAGGTTCTCGGGGACCGCCGCCAATGCCACGCGCAGCGCCGTCGCCGGCGATCCGATTTCCAGCTCGGACTGGGCCAATGCCGCGAACGCGCGCGACTGCGCCCGTTGCGCCACCTCCAAATTGCGCTCGGCCTCCGTCCGTTGCCGGTGGGCGGCTTGGCCGGCGGCGATGGCGATGATCGTGATGACCGCCATCGCCGCGACAACACCGCGCACCACCCACCGGCGCCGGCGTTGGTTGGTGCGCGCTGCCTTGCCGGAGACCTCGATAAAGGTGACGAGCAGCGGCTCCAGATCAGCGCGTCGGTTGGCAAGCAGGTCCTCTCCCTCCACCAACCAGCGGCCGCGTGGCAGGAGCCGGTCAACGCTTCGTCCTTCCGCCTCCCACAAACGTGCCTGAGCGGCCAGCCGCTCGCGCGTGCGCAGGAATTCGCGGTCCTGATCGACCCAGCCGCGCAGGCGGAGCCAGCCGCGGATCAGGGCTTCATGCGCCAGTTCGACCGTGACCTCGCCGGTTCCCGAATTCCTTTCGGTGACGACCAGGCGCTCTCCCGCCAGTTTGCGGATCGTTGCATTCACGACCGCGTCGGATTCGGGCAAAGCCGCCCGGCGGCGCGTATCTTCCATGCCATCGCCGGGGCGTACCATACGGATCAACAAGCGTTGGGCGGCCTCGCGCTCGGCTTCGGTTAACGTGCGCGCGAACACGTCTTCGGCGCGGTAAGCGATGGCGCCGGCGACACGCCCGTGCCGCTGATAAGCGTCATAACAGAGGACGTTCCCTCGCCGTTCCGCCCACAACCCTTCGAGCAGGAACTCGAGCAGCGGCAAGTTGCCAGGCTCGTCGCCAACATCGTCGAGGATACTTTCGACGAGCCCTGTTTCGAAGACCAGCCCCACACGCTCCGCCGGCCGGGTAATCGTTTCCGTCAGCTCTTCGCGGGTCATCGGACCGACGGTGACCACCGCGTCCTGCAACCGGTCAGAGAGCTCCCGGCTGGCGAGCGCGTGACCGACGAAGTCTCCGCGCAGGGTCAGGACGACGTGGACCGCATCCGTCGCCGTTGCACCCAGGAGATGCTCGATAAACGCACGCCGGACGACGTCGTCGGAACACAGCGTGTAAAGCTCCTCCCACTGATCGACGAATAAGAGCAGGCGATCCGTGCCCGGCTGTTTCGCCAGCACCCGGGCGAGGACGTCCCGCAGGCCCACCGTGCCGTCGGCAAGGTGGGCTGCGAGGCGACCGATCTCGGCGAGTCGGTCGACCTCACTGAGGTCGCCCTGAAGAGCCGGCAGCAGGGCGGCGGCAAGGTTGATCAGCGGCCGATCGCCGGGCACGAAGGTCAGGGCGTCCCATACCTGTGCTCCCTCGCCTTTGCGCAGGCGAGGAATCAGACCCGCCCGCACCACCGAGGATTTTCCGCTGCCCGAAGCGCCGATCACGGCGACAAACGGCTGGCGGACGGCCGCCGTGGTCAACGCATCGGTGAAGGCGCTACGGCCGAAAAAGAACGGTTCGTCTTCCTCGCGAAACGGCCTGAGGCCGCGGTAGGGGCAGATCGCGGCACGGATCGCCTCGCTGCGTTGACGCGCTTGCGGGCCCGGCGGCTCGCAGAGAATGGCCGAGGCGAGAATACCGATTGCGTCCTCATCGGCGACGCCCGACGTCAGGTCGATCCATGTGTTCAGCTTAAGGAACCCCAACGCGGGGTCCGTGTGGGTGAGCAGAACCGGAATGACGGGAAAGCCGGGCTCGCGTCCCTGGCGGTCGAGAGCGAGATCCCGCTCGCGTTGCTGCCAGGGTCCGAGACCATCATCGCCGATAAACACCGCAACGGCGCTGCAGGCTCCGAGAGTCTGTTCCAGCGCCCGCGGCCATGGCTGACCGGGGACGAGATACCACCGGTCGAGAAACACAGAAAATCCGCGGTCGGTCAGCGCGCGTGCGGCCGCCTCCACGGCCAGATGGTCGCGCGTCGCATAGCTGAAGAAGACATCGAACTTGACCGCCAAGCGGCATTCCCTGAGTGGGTTATTTCTGTAGGATGATATCAAGGCTCTTCCGCTCTCGCGACATCTTTGTGTCTGTTGAGCAAAGTCGCGTGCACGGATTAACAGGATAAGACCAAGCTAAAGCCTGCTCTCCATGAAAAGATTGTCCGCTTTTCTCATATCTGCTGCTGAAAATCGCGTTCTGGCGAGCCATGACGTGCCGCGACGGAAGCGGTCTTATTCGCTATCCGGCGTTTTTCTCAGCCTTGCGTCCGATCGCTGGTCGGTGCGGTTGCCGAACGTGTCCATCGGCAAAATAGGTCGCGTTAAAAGATTTTACCGATTGGATTTTACGCCCCACACGCGTTATTTTAGAATAATTCTAATATGCTGTGCGCGCGACCAAGGAGCACATTGCGCCACAGCGCCATCAACCACGGAGGGAGAGAGTCAAATGATCCGCTTAAACCTTTTTGTACGATGTATGGGCGCGGCGGTTATCGTCGCGGGAGGCCTCGCCGCCTCGGTCGTCGAGGCGCAGCAGCCGACGAGCTACGCGCCGGTCGCCATCACCGAAGATTTCGCGACAACGATGAGCCGCATGAAGAACGCCAAGCCGGAGGTCGAACGACGGCAGGCGGACCTTTTGAACCAGCGATACGACCTGGGCGATCACCCCGCCGCTGACGCCAAGATGTTTCGCGGCAAGCCGGTACAGGAAGGAGTCCGGGCGAAACTGCCGAGCGGTGCGACCTGGGACTCACTGACGAAGATGAGCCCCGATGAGATCAAGGACAAGGGCCTGTTCCCGAAAGGTTTCCTGCCGCTGCCGCACCCGAACCATCCCGAAGGCGGAATGGTCTTCCCGAAATTCCACATCAACGAAATCAACAAGCAGGAAGGCCGCGACCTTACTCGCTTCGATCTCGACTACGATCTGCCTGATCACTTTCTTCCCGAGTTTCCCCCGGCGATCTTCCTGACGACACGGCCCGATCTCGGTGACGTCTCGAGGGGGCAGCTCGTCACCATCATGAATTACTATGCGCTGTTCAACGGTATCCTCAATCCGAAGCAGATTGAGGGCGTAAGGCTCCTCGTCACGCCGTTTCCGCAGCAACAGTTCAACCAGACTGAAGATCGCCGGTCGGCTTTGCCCAGCCGGGGGGTGACCTGCTTTGATTGTCACGCCAACGGCCATACGAATGCGGCGACGCACCTCGTCGGCGACATTCGTCCCCAGGAATTCCGCCACCGGCTCGACACCCCCTCGCTGCGCGGCGTCAACATCCAGCGACTGTTCGGCTCCCAGCGGGCATTGAAGACCGTCGAGGACTTCACCGAGTTCGAGCAGCGCGCCGCTTATTTCGACGGCGATCCGGTGATCGCCACCAAGAAGGGCGTGAACATCCTGGAACGCGGAAGCCAGGTCCATTTCATGGCCGAATTCCAGGAGATTCTTGATTTTCCACCCGCGCCGAAACTGGACCTCTTCGGACGCCTCGATGCAACCAAAGCCAGTGACGCCGAACGGCGCGGCGAAGCGGTGTTCTTCGGCAAGGGGCAGTGCGCGGCCTGTCATCAGGCACCGTATTTCACCGATAATCTGATGCACAATCTGCAGACCGAGCGGTTCTTCAAGCCGCAGATGATCAACGGACGCATGGCCTCCGCGGATGGTCCGATCAAGACCTTCCCGCTGCGCGGTATCAAGGATTCTCCGCCGTACTTGCACGACGGCCGGCTCTTGACCCTCGAAGACACCGTCGAGTTCTTCAACCTCGTCCTCGGCACCAAGCTCAGCGAGGACGAGAAGAAAGATCTCGTCGCCTATATGCGCGTCCTCTAAACCGCGATCCGGCTTCAGCGAAAGCCCACCCTCGCCCCGGCTCTTTCCGGGGCGATCTCTTGTCCGATGCCTATCGCAAGAGCTGCTGTTCGCCGCTCCCCGCGCCCCCCAGCGTCGTTGACCTTGCGCCGCCGCCGGCCGGAAGCATGCCCGGTGCCAGTTATGCCCGGCTTTAATGTTCTCCACAGGCGGGCCAGAGCGTACGCTATGCGCTCCTTACGCCACCACCGAAACGGCGATTGATGACGCCTCTCGAAATAAACCTCGCACCGGCGCGAACCTCGGCAAGCCCAACGCCGCTGCTTCGCCGCCTGCCGCACAACATCGACGCCGAAATGGCCTTGCTCGGCGCCATTCTCGTCAACAATCGCGCGTTCGAGCGCGTGTCCGATTTCCTGCGTTCCGAGCACTTCATTCTCGCCGAGCACACGCGCGTCTACGAGTCCTGCTGCCGTCTAATCGAACGCGGACAGATCGCCGATCCTGTCACGCTGAAGGGTTGGTTCGAGCAGGACGAACTGCTGGCGCAGGCGGGTGGCCTCGCCTATCTCATCCGCCTCACCGAATGCGCCGCCAGCCCGATCAATGCCGGCGAGTACGGCCGGCTGGTTCACGACCTCTACCTGCGCCGCGAACTGATCGCCCTCGGCGAGGACGTGGTCAACCGCGCCTATGCGAGCGACGTCGCCGAAGCGGCGGACACGCAGATCGAGATGGCTGAGCAGGGGCTTTATGATCTCGCCACCAAGGGCACCTATGACGGTGGTTTCGAGGCTTTCAAGCAGACGATGATCAGCGCGCTAAAGATGGCGGAGGCCGCGCACAAGCGCCAGGGCTTGCTATCCGGCGTGCCGACGGGCTTTCGCGATCTTGACGGCAAGCTGGGCGGCCTGCATCCGTCCGACCTGATCATCCTCGCGGGCCGGCCGAGCATGGGCAAGACAGCGCTCGCGACCAATTTTGCCTTTAATGCCGCCCGCGCCTTTCGCCGCGAAACGCCAGCCGACGGCGGACCCGCCAAGGTCGTCGATGGTGCGATTGTCGGCTTTTTCTCGCTCGAGATGTCGCGCGAACAGCTCGCCACCCGCATCCTCGCCGAGCAGACGCGCATCCCCTCCGATCGCATCCGCCGGGGCATGGTACCATCCGACAAGTTTCCGGATCTGGTGATGGCGAGCCAGGAGCTGCAGCGGCTACCGATCTTCATCGACGATACGCCCGCCCTTTCCATCAGCGCGATGCGCACCCGGGCGCGCCGGCTCAAGCGGCAGTTCGGACTCGGGATGCTGGTTATCGACTACCTGCAGCTCATCGCGCCCTCGCCAGGCTCGCGCCACGACAGCCGGGTGCAGGAACTCTCCGAGATCACCCGCGGGCTGAAAACACTGGCGAAAGAGCTGGAGGTGCCAGTTGTGGCGCTCTCGCAGCTTTCCCGCGCTGTCGAGCAACGTGAGGACAAGCGTCCACAACTCGCCGACCTGCGCGAATCCGGCACGATCGAGCAGGACGCGGACGTGGTGATGTTCGTCTTTCGCGAGCAGTATTATCTCGAACGCACCGAGCCCACGCAGCGGCCGGATGAGACTGACGATAAATTTCAAAAACGCCACCAGGACTGGATGGAGCGCTGCGAACGGGCGCACAACCTCGCGGACGTGATGATCGCCAAACAACGGCATGGGCCAATCGGAAACATCAAGCTGTTTTTCGAGGGCGAGTTCACCCGCTTCGGGGATCTGGACCCGCGCGATACGCCTGACTTGTAAGGACGCAACATGACGCGAGAGGACACCGCCGGGGCGGTGCTGAGCATTGACGCGGGCGCTATTGTCACCAATTGGCGGGCGCTGCGCGATCGGGCCGCGCCCGCCGAGTGCGCCGCTGTCGTCAAGGCCGATGCTTACGGGCTCGGCGTCGAGCAGGTGGCCCCGGCTCTTTGGGCCGCGGGTTGCCGAGTGTTTTTCGTCGCCACCCTCGATGAAGCGATTACCCTGCGCTGGTGCCTGCAACGTGCCGCGGCGGAGAGCGAAGCGGAAGAGACATCGCCACCCGCCATTTTTGTGCTGAACGGTGCGCCGCCGACTGGCCAAATGGAGTTTGTCCAGTACGGCCTCATTCCGGTGCTGAATACCCTCGATGAGATCGGCGCCTGGGCGTCGCTGTCCGAAGCCCTCGACTGCCGCTTGCCGGCGGCGATTCACGTCGATACCGGCATGGCGCGCCTGGGCCTGCCGCCGGACGAGTTCGCCCGGCTCTGCGCAGAACCCGATCGCCTTTCCGGCATCGCCCTCGGCCTCGTCCTCAGCCACCTCGCCTGCGCTGATGCGCCCGGGCATCCGCTCAACCACAAGCAGCGTGCCGCCTTTGCCACCGCACGCAGCAGGCTGCCAGCGGCACCCGCATCCCTCGCCGCTTCGTCGGGTGTATTTCTCGGCGATGGCTTCTTGTTCGACCTCGTCCGGCCGGGGTACGCTCTTTACGGTGGATCTTCTGTCGCCGGTGAAACCAGCCCGATGCAAGGGGTCGTCCGGCTTGAAGCCCCGGTGCTGCAAGTGCGTCAAATTGACACAGGCGAGAGCGTTGGCTACGGTGCGTCTTATGCGGCATCGGGACCGCGGCGCATCGCCACTGTCGGTGTCGGCTACGCCGACGGCATCCTGCGGTCGCTGGGAAACTGCGGCGCGGGATATATCGGGGGCTGGCGTGTGCCGATCGTCGGGCGGATCTCCATGGATCTGACCACGTTCGATGTGACGGGAGTCGACGATCAGGCGGTCCAGCCCGGCACGCTTATCGAGCTGATTGGGCCACACCATCCGATCGACGAGGTCGCGCGCGAAGCAGGAACGATCGGATACGAGATCCTGACATCGCTGGGCAACAGATATGCCCGCCGGTGGCTCTCTGCCGCCACCTGAACACGAGCCGACGGAACACGGGAACGCGAAGAGAATGGGCGCACTTCAGGTCGTCGGCGGTTTTGTGCTCATGGTGCTGGCGACAACCGGCCGGCTGGTGATGTTCGCCGGTTCTGCGATCGGCCATTGCTTCCGCCCGCCGATCTATGGACGCAGCCTGCTGCGCCAGTTGATCGACATCGGCTACTACTCCCTGCCCGTGGTCGGGTTGACGGCGATCTTCACCGGCATGGTGCTGGCGCTGCAGAGCTACACAGGGTTCGCCCGCTTTTCCGCCGAATCGGCGATTGCCAACGTCGTCGTTGTCTCGCTGACCCGCGAGTTGGGCCCCGTTCTCGCCGGTCTGATGGTCGCTGGACGCATCGGCGCGGCGATGGCCGCGGAAATCGGAACAATGCGGGTGACCGAACAGCTCGACGCGCTGAGCACCCTTTCGACCAACCCGATGAAGTACATGGTTGCACCACGCCTGATCGCCGGCGTTACCATGCTGCCGTTGCTGGTGCTCATTGCCGACGTCATCGGCGTTTTCGGCGGCTATCTCGTCGCCGTCTACAAGCTTGGCTTCAACGAGGCAACATACATACAGAACACCTGGGAAGCCCTGAAGGCGGAGGACCTGGTGTCCGGCCTCGTCAAGGCTTCCGCCTTCGGCTTCATCGTCACGTTGATGGGATGCTATCATGGGTATTCGTCGAAGGGCGGGGCGCAAGGGGTTGGAACGGCAACCACCAACGCCGTCGTCTCGTCGTCGATCCTCATCTTGTGCTTCGATTACGTCCTGACGGAACTGTTCTTCGCCCGATGAGCGAGCTTGCTGCGAAGAAGATCCGCATCCGCGGCCTGCGCAAGGCCTTCGGCGCGAAACGCGTGCTGGACGGCGTTGACCTTGATGTCGGCGTGGGCGAATCCGTGGTCGTCATCGGCGGCTCCGGCACCGGCAAGTCGGTACTGCTCAAGTGCATCCTCGGCCTTCTCGCCGCCGACGAGGGCTCGATCGAGATCGACGGCGAGGAGGTGCTGGGACTGGCGCCGTCGCGCCGCGAACAGGTGAGCCGAAAATTCGGAATGCTCTTTCAGGGCGGTGCGCTGTTCGACAGCCTGCCGGTCTGGGAGAATGTCAGTTTCGGATTGCTGGCGCGTAAACGAATCAACCGTGGCGAGGCGCGCGCCGTTGCCATCGAAAAGCTGGCCCTGGTCGGGCTCGGCGCCGACGTCGCCGACCTGCAGCCGGCGGAACTCTCCGGAGGTATGCAGAAACGCGTCGCCCTCGCCCGCGCCATCGCCGCCGATCCTGAGATCACCTTTTTCGACGAGCCGACCACCGGTCTCGATCCGATCATGGCCGACGTGATCAATAATCTGATCATCAAGACCACTCGTGAGGTCGGCGCGACCGCGTTGTCCATCACCCACGATATGCACAGTGCCCGGAAGATCGCCCATCGCATTGCGATGCTCTACCGGGGCCGGATCGTGTGGGCCGGATCGGTCGCCGAGATCGATAATTCAGGTGATCCTTTGGTCGAGCAGTTCATCAACGGCCGCGCCGAAGGTCCCATTCAGATGGCGGTGAGAGCGTAAGTGCGCCACGCGGTCGCACGCCGCGACGGACGCTGAGACGATGGCCCGCGCGACCAATGTCTTCGTGTGCCAGGATTGTGGTACAGCGCATCCGAAATGGAGCGGGCGTTGCGACGCCTGCGGCGCGTGGAACACGCTGATCGAAGAAATCGGCGGCGATTCGCCGCTTGCCCCCATCGGGCGCGGGCCAAAGCGCCGGCTGGCGCTGGTGCCGCTGGCTGGCGCGGTCGAGGGGCCGGCCCGGCGAAGCACGGGCATCGGCGAGTTCGACCGGGTGACCGGCGGCGGTCTCGTCGCCGGATCAGCCGTGCTGATCGGCGGTGATCCCGGCATCGGCAAGTCGACACTGTTGCTGCAGGTTGCGGCAGCCCTGGCGCAGACGGCGACAGTCGTCTACATCTCCGGCGAGGAGGCGATCGACCAGCTTCGTCTACGCGCGGACCGTCTGGGCGTGCGCAACGCGCCTGTACAGCTTGCTGCGGCAACGATGGTTGACGATATCGCGGCGACAATCGGCAACCCCGGCGCGCCGGACGTGGTGATCATCGATTCGATCCAGACCCTCGGCCTGGGCGATCTCGATTCTGCACCTGGAACCGTGGCGCAGGTAAGGGCATCGGCGCAGGTACTGATCCGTCTGGCACGGCGCCACGGCTTCGTCTTGCTGCTTGTCGGCCACGTCACCAAGGAAGGCATGATCGCGGGGCCAAAGGTGCTCGAACACATGGTCGATACGGTGCTTTATTTTGAAGGTGAGCGCGGGCACCCATTCCGCATCCTGCGCGGCGTCAAAAACCGCTTCGGTCCAACGGACGAAATCGGCGTATTCACCATGACCGATGCCGGTCTGGACGAGGTGACCAATCCATCGGCGCTCTTTCTCGCCGAGCGTGATCACGACGTCTCCGGCTCGGCGGTGTTCGCCGGCATCGAGGGGAGCCGTCCGGTTCTGGTCGAAATCCAGGCCTTGATCGCCCCGTCCGCCTTTGCCGCGCCCCGCCGCGCCGTGGTCGGTTGGGACAGCGCGCGACTTGCGATGATTCTCGCCGTGCTGGAAGCGCGTTGCGGAATGGCTTTTGCGACCAGCGACGTCTTTCTCAACGTCGCCGGCGGACTGCGCATCGTGGAGCCGGCCGCCGATCTGGCCGTCGCGGCGGCCCTGTCGTCCGCCGCCCTTGCCCGCCCGCTCCCGCCTCAGACGGTTGTTTTTGGCGAGATCGGCCTTGCCGGCGAGGTCCGCGCGGTCGCACGTGCCGACGCGCGCCTGAAAGAAGCGGCGAAGCTCGGCTTTGAGGCGGCGATCGTACCGCTGCGTCGCGGAGCCGCGCCCGACAAGAGTATGTTGCATCGCGTTGAAACAGGTCACGTTGGCGACCTTCTCACACTGCTGCGCCAACCGCCCGAAGCGCTCGGGACCCGGAGGTCCGGTCGTGGATAACCTGCCATTCACGCTCGCCGATCTTGCGATCATCGGCATCCTGCTCGTCTCCGCCGTCCTCGCCTTCGCGCGCGGCTTCGTCCACGAGGTGCTGTCGATGGCGGCATGGGTCGGGGCCGCGCTCGCCGTCGTCTTCGGCCTGCCCTACGCCCGGCCGATCGCCCGTGAGTTCATCACCCTGCCGTTGCTGGCCGATGTCGCCGCCGGCGGCGTGCTGTTCATTGTTGCCCTGCTGCTCCTGTCGCTGCTAACGCGAGCGGCCGCGCGCACGGTGCAGGACAGCGCGCTGAACGCCGTTGACCGCTCGCTCGGCTTTCTTTTCGGTCTGCTGCGGGGAGCCCTGCTCGTCTGCCTTGCCTACATCCCGATCGCCTGGCTCATCGCGCCCGCCGAGCAGCCTGACTGGATGCGCAATGCCCGGGCCCGACCCCTGGTGGAACGGGGCGCAAACACACTGCAATCGCTGATCAAGTCCGATCCACTGCCAATGACCCAGGCGTCCGATCCACAGCGCACGCGTGCAATAAAAGCGCTTGAAACGGAACGGATGGTGCGCGACATCATCACCCCGGATCCGAAGAGTCCGCAAAATAGCGGCAAGCAAAAGCCGGGGGGCTATAGCGAGGGCGAGCGTCGGGAACTCGAACGGTTGATTGACAGTGACCGCTGACAATACTTCTACGACCGAGGCGAACGGCGCCGCCCGTACCGACGTTGGCGACACATCCGGTCTCGACGACGACCATTTCCACGACGAATGCGGCGTCTTCGGCGTCTTTGGCCACACCGACGCGGCGGCGACGACCGCCCTCGGGCTGCACGCCCTGCAGCATAGGGGTCAGGAGGCCGCCGGCATCGTCAGTTTCGACGGCGAACACTTCCACGCGCACAAGGCGATGGGACTCGTCGGCGACAACTTCGGCACCTCGGCGATCATCCGCCGCCTGAAGGGCTCGGTCGCCGTCGGCCATGTCCGCTACGCTACGACCGGCGAGACGATTCTGCGCAACGTGCAGCCGCTCTTCGCCGATTTCGAGTTCGGCGGCCTGACCATCGCCCACAACGGTAACCTGACGAACGCGCTGGTTGTTCGCCGGGCGCTGGTCCGCCGCGGATCGATCTTCCATTCGACCTCGGATACCGAGGCGATCATCCACCTCGTCGCGACCAGCCCCTATTCGACAGTGATCGACCGGCTGATTGACGCGATGCGCCAGCTCGAGGGAACCTATTCGCTCGTCGCCATTACGCGGCGAAAGCTGATCGGCATGCGCGATCCTCACGGGGTCCGCCCACTCGTACTCGGGCGTCTCGATGGCGCCTACATCCTCTGCTCGGAGACCTGCGCGCTCGATATCATCGGCGCGCAGTTTATCCGCGATGTCGAGCCCGGTGAAATGATCGTCGTCGATGAGCAGGGTTTGCGCTCGATCAAACCATTCACCAAACTGCCCCGCCGTTTTTGCATCTTTGAGTACATTTACTTCGCCCGTCCCGATTCGACGATCGAAGGGCGGAATGTCTACGCGGTCCGCAAGCGCATCGGTGAGGAACTGGCAAGGGAAAGTCCCGTCGATGCCGATCTGGTGGTTCCGGTGCCCGATTCGGGCGTGCCCGCTGCAATCGGCTATGCCGAGCAATCGGGCACGCCCTTCGAACTCGGGATTATCCGCAACCACTACGTCGGCCGCACCTTCATCGAGCCGGCGCAGCACATCCGCCTGCTCGGTGTGCGCTTGAAACACAACGCCAACGTCGCCCGTCTGAAGGGCAAAAGGGTCGTGCTCGTCGACGATTCGATCGTACGCGGCACCACGTCGGTGAAAATCGTCGAAATGGTGCGCAATGCCGGCGCTGCCGAGGTGCACCTGCGGATATCGAGCCCGCCGACAACGCATTCGTGCTTCTACGGCATTGATACGCCGGAGCGGAGGGAACTGCTGGCAGCGACGCGAAACCTTGAAGAGATGGTGCGTTATATCGGCGTCGATTCACTCGCCTACCTCAGTATCGACGGCCTCTACCGAGCGGTGGATGAACCTGGCCGGAACGCCAGCCGGCCGCAATACTGCGACGCCTGTTTCACCGGCGATTATCCGATCCGCCTCATCGACCACGAGGAGGACCCGGAGAACAACCAGCTCAGCCTGCTGGAGGAATAGCCTCGTCCCGCTGACGCTCAAAGAAAAATGGGCGATTCGCTGCCACAGAATTCGGCGGGTAGCGCTGAGATTAATTTTCGTCAATATTTATCTTCGAAGAACATAAGCTTGAAGGTAGGCGTGATATGCCCTTGCCGGACGGATATTCGATCCGGCTGCGCCTTTGCGTTGCCTGGCAGGACTGTACCGCGTCTCAGTCCGCGCAAGACACGGCGCGGCGCCCATGAAACATCGCTTTCTCATAATGACATCCGGTCTTCTCCCTGCCTCGATTTTCATTGCCGTGGCGAGAGCAGACGATCTGTGCATCGAGCCGATCCGCCCGAATTGCATTTATTCATCTACGCTCGCCGACGACGACTCAGCCCGTGAGCGATGCCGCCGGCACGTCGATCAATACCTCTTCGAAATCTCAACCTTTGTCGATTGCCTGGACAGACTCAAAGCAGAGACGTTAGAAACCAGCACCGACGTGGCCAGGACACTCAGATGTCGTTACCAACGTCGCGTGTCCTGCCCTTGAGCCGCGCGCGCTGCGCGCGGGCACCACGATGGATCATGGCATGTCGATAACAGGCGATTGCAGGCGGTTGTCAGGCCGAGTCGCGCTCATTACCGGAGCAACGCGCGGTATCGGCCGCGCCGTCGCCGTCCGTTTTGCCCGCGAGGGCGCAGATCTCATCCTCGTCGGCCGAACCCAGGGCGCGCTGGAAGAAGTCGACGACGAGGTCCGCGGCCTCGGCGCGCACGCATCTCTGGTCCCGGCCGACCTGCGCGATCCAACCGTCATCGATCGTCTGGGCGCGGCGATCTTCGAACGCTGGGCGCGTCTCGACATTCTCATCGGCAACGCGGGTGTCCTGGGCACACTGACGCCGGTGGCCCACATTGATCCGAAAATCTGGGACGAGGTCCTCGCTATCAACCTGACGGCCAATTGGCGGCTGATTCGCAGTGTTGATCCGCTGCTGCGGGCCTCGGCGGCGGGACGGGCGGTTTTCGTCACCTCTGGTGTCGCGTCTGGCCGGGCCTACTGGGGCGGCTACGCCGTCGCGAAGGCCGGACTTGAAGCGCTCGCGCGGACTTACGCCCAAGAAGTCGCCAAAACCGCCGTTCGGGTCAATCTGCTCAATCCCGGCGGCACGCGCACGCGCATGCGGGCGGCGGCCTATCCGCTTGAGAATCCGGCATCGCTCAAGCCGGCGGACGACCAGCGGCTGCTTGACGCTTTTGTCAACTTGAGCGATCCCGGCTGCCAGTCCAACGGCGAGACCATCAATATCTAAATCGGGCGCGCTCAAGCCGCTTGAGCGCCTGTCACGGTTTCGGATTATCCAAGTCTTAACCTGTTTGGCTCCACACTGCCCGCCACAAGAACGATCCGCACTCGCCCCTAGGAGCGAATGCACCGTGTGGAGGCAACAGTTCGCATGCATATCGCGCCAGACGACGCGCCCGTGCGCCCTGCCGCCGCTCACGCGAACCCGAGGGCACAATCCGCCGTGCGAACGGCCGAACGGGCCATCCGCTTCCCCCGCTTCGAGCTGATATCGACCCTTTTAGGCACGCTCGGCATGCTGGTCTGGGTGGTTTGGAGTTCGACGTTAGGCGAGCGGGCAAACGTTGATCTCCTGTCCAACGCCATTCGTTTAACCCAGCTCGTGCACGTGATTACCTATACCGATGAGGTATTGACGATGTCAGCGCGCATGGCGGCGGCGACGGGCGACATGCGCTGGCAACAGCGATACGACCATCACATTCCCATTCTTGACGACGCTATTGCCCAGGCGATTGCGATTTCACCGCCGGAAATCGGCGCCGCTTTCGGCGAGACGACGCGCCGGTCGAACGACGCCCTCGTCGAGCTCGAGACAAAGGCGCTCAACGACGCCCGCATTGGCGCGCTCAATGACGCTCGCGCCGTGCTCGATAGCAACGCGTACGCCGAGCACAAGGCGATCTACGCGCAGGGCATCACGGTTCTTTCGAACGCGCTCGCGCAAACTATCGACGACCGCCGCAGCCAGCTCGACCGTGCTGTTGACGTGAGGCTCATCTGCCTGATCGCCGTCGGCGTCGGCGTCGCCTGCGCGTGGTTAAGTGTCGTCCGTACGCTGCGCCGATGGCGCAACCGCATTGGCGAAAGCGAAACGCGGGCGAAACGCCTTGCCGACGCGGCGCTGGAATCGATCGTCTTGCATGATGAGACCACCGTGCTCGACGCCAACCGGGCGTTCACGGAGCTGGTCGGGCTCGACCTTCGTGATGTGCTTGGTCGCGATCTGCTGAGTCACATCGCGCCGGAGCACCGTGAGTTTGTCGCAACGCGGATTCGCGCCGAGGGCGTCGATTTCTTCGAAGCAGCGATTGTTCACGCCGATGGCGAGTTGGTGCAAACGGAGATGCGCAGCCGCCCCTTCTTGCTTGGCGACCGCTATGTGCAGATGACTTCACTGCGCGATATCTCCGAGCGCAAGCTCGCGGAAGCGCGCATTCTGCACCTTGCTCACTACGATACGCTGACCGGCCTCGCCAATCGCGTCCTGTTCCGCGACCGCCTGGATCAGGCGCTTGCAATCGCCCGGCGCGAAAAACGCTCGATCGCCGTCCTCTGCCTCGATCTCGATCGCTTCAAGGACGTCAACGACACGCTCGGACACAGCGCCGGAGATCGGCTGCTTCAGGAGGCGGCGTCCCGCCTGCTCGGTTGCCTGCGTGAAAGCGATACCCTCGCCCGCCTCGGCGGCGACGAGTTTTCCGTGATCATGACCCAGCCTTCCGGCGAAGGCGGCACGTCGGGATGTGCGCAACGGATCATTGACGCGTTGTCGACGCCATTCGATCTCGATGGTTGCGAGGCACACGTCGGCGCCAGTGTGGGTATCGCATTCGGCGGCGCGACCGTGGCCGATGACCCGGATACACTCCTGCGCAACGCCGATCTCGCGCTCTATCGGGCGAAGACGGAAGGACGCGGTACGTTCCGCTTCTTCGCCGAGGAGCTGAATGTCCGTTTGCAGACTCGCAAGGCGATGGAAAGCGACCTGCGCCGTGGTCTTGTCGAGAACCACTTCGACCTTGTCTATCAACCGCAAGTGGAGCTTCTCAGCGGCCACCTCGTAGGCGTCGAGGCGCTCCTGCGATGGCGGTGTCCGACGCGCGGCCTGATGATGCCCTCCGACTTCATCCCCCTCGCTGAAGAATCCGGTCTGATCCTGCCGATCGGAGAGTGGGTTCTACGCACGGCCTGCCGTCAGGCGACAGCATGGCCCAGCCTGCGCGTCGCCATCAATCTGTCACCGGCGCAGTTCCGCCGCAGCGGCTTCGAGCACATCGTCGCCGAAGCACTCGCGGAAAGTGGCCTTGATCCCAGCCGCCTCGAGCTCGAGATCACCGAAAGTATCTTGCTGCAGGACACCGACGCTAACCTTGAAACCTTGAAACGCATAAAGCAATTGGGTGTACGAATAGTGATGGATGATTTCGGCACCGGATATTCCAGCCTCAGTTACCTTCGGCGTTTCAATTTCGATAAGATCAAGATTGACCGTTCGTTTGTTCGCGATCTCGACCTGTGCGAAGACGCTTCGGCGATCGTCCGCGCGGTGCTTCGTCTTGGTCGAACGCTGGGAGTAAAGACGAACGCCGAGGGCGTCGAAACCGCCGAGCAGGTCGATTTTCTACTGAGCGAGCGGTGCGACGAAGTCCAGGGATTTCATTTCAGCGGGCCGATTACCGCTGTCGAAATCGACGCAATCCTGCGCTCCCCCTCCGCCATCGCGTCCGCACGGGCACAGCTTTCCCCGCTCGCTTGAGCGCATGCAACCGCGTGGGCCGTCCTCACTCGGAAAGACGCAGACAGTCGGTCAAGCCGTCGGCGACGGCATCGGCGATGCGCGTGCGCGTGTGCTCTTCTGATAGCTGGACCTCGTCATCGCGATTGACGATGATTCCGGCTTCAAGGAGCATCGCCGGCATGCGGGCAGTTTTCAAGACGACAAGGTCATCGAAAGCGTAGACGCCGCGCTCGGCATCGACGAGCGGCCGGTCCTCCCCCTTGATTGGCTCCGCATGATGAAGCGACGGCCTAAACCCCGCCTGCAGCATTGCCGCGCCGATCGCTTCCGCGCACCCAACGCTTTGCGTGTAGCGCGGATTGGCGTGAGAGACGAACAGCGAATACCCGGAGAAGCGATCGGAGTACTGCCGCTCGACGCCGTCCGGGCGCCACGGCTCCAGGTACTTCGGCTGCACCGAATCGTGGTGCACCGACAAGAAAAACGTCGCGCCCGCGGCGGCGGCGGCGGCCGTCCGATCGGTGAGCCGGTCCAAATCGCCGTCGTCGCCGATTAAAACGGTGCGCAGGCCTTGGTGGCGCAGTCGCTGGGCAATCACGCGCGCCAACGCCTGGTTGAAGGCGAACTCGACCGCGCCGCGCGCGCTAATTGCGCCCGGCCGCCGCAGGGAATGACCGACATCGACCGCGATCAGCGGTCGAACGGCGCCGGCCGCCGTAGCGGGACCGGCAGGCAGCACACCCCAACCCCCCGCAGCAAGGATCGTCGCCAACGCCGCAACCGCTGTTGCCGCTAATCGCCGCCCCGAACGCCGCGTTTCCCGGCGCACCGCCACGAGCCGCGGCTAGAGTTCCCCGGCGAAATCGAGTTCTCCCGTGGGGTCCGCCTCGACGAGACTGGCAACCTGCTCATAGACGCCGGCAAATTCGTCAAGCCGACCACCGAGTTCGGGATCAGGCGCTCCCAGTGAGCGAAACATTGTTGCTGCCTCGCGCAGAAGTTTCGCGGCAAGTTCTGCGTGCGTCGTCATTCTACTCTCCTTTTCCTGCAATCGTCTTCCCTTGCCGGCCGTTTCTTGAGCCGGTCGGAAGGCCTGCTCGCGGCCGAGGGAACGTACCGACATCGGCGTAGCTTTCGACTCACGTCTTTCACTCGTACGGCAACAGGGCGTGAATTGCCAGCATCGAGCCGCCGAAGAGCAGACCTGTGCGTCTGGATCACCTCATCCGGGGGGAAAACACCTCTAGCGCGCGCGGCACCACACGAAACCAGGCGGGTGTTGAACTGCGGAGTTCGCCGTCGACGTTAATGTCCAGGCGCCTGCTCGTCTCGATGCGGATCTCCCGGCCGTGTAATGACAGGATGTCCGTCACCTGGCGGTGGCGCCCCCAGCGCAGAACCGGAAGCAGAATGAGCAACCGCCATCCCCGCACGCGCGGCAGCCCATATAAATCGAGACGCCCGTCGTCAATCGCCGCGTCCTCGACGATCGTCAGGCCACCTCCGTAAAAGCGGCCATTGCCGACGGCGATCTGCACCGACCGCCACTCGTACGTCTCGCCGTCACACGTAATCCGGGCGTAAAATGAGCGCCGTTCCCGCATCGCCTCCCAGGCACAACCGAGGTACGCGAGCACGCCCCAGCGCAGTTTGCGCTCGCGGGTCAGACGGCGCGCGATACGGACGCTGAGCCCCATGCTGGCGACATTGAAGAAATGCCCGCCGTTCAGCCATCCCACGTCGATGCGCCGCGTGAACCCCTCGGCAATGATGCGGCAGGCGGTGGTGCAGTCGGCCCGTATGCCGAGGGTGCGGGCGAGATCGTTGGCGTTACCCATCGGCAGAATGCCAAGAGGACGCCCGCTTTCAAGAACGGCGTCGAGCGCGTGACTGAGCGTGCCGTCGCCGCCACCGATGATCACGGCATCGAATTGCGATGCCCGCTGTTGAATAGCCGAAATAATGCGCTCCGGCTCGTGTGTTGCCTCCGTTTCGGTTTCGATACCGGCCTCGCCCAGAACGCGCAGACCATCGTCGAGGCACTGCTCCCCTCTTCGCCCCCTGCGATTGACCAGCAGGAGCGCCCGCCGCGGTCGGATGGAGGTCTCACCGTCGCTCAAGCCGCCGCGCGCTTCAAGACAAGGGAAATGACATCCGCCGCCCGTTCGATTTCCTCATCGCCAACATCAAGATGAACCACCGCCCGTACGCCGGCTGGTCCCGCCGGCAGCAGGTGCACGCCGGCCGCAAAACAATAATCGACGAACGCGGCCGCGGGTATTGTCTCGAGACGAAACCGCACAATGTTCGTCTGCACCGCGGCAACATCGATCGCGATCCCGGGCATGGCCGCGAGCCGCCGCGCGAGTTGCGCGGCGCGGGCATGGTCATCACGCAGCCGGGCGCGGTGATAATCGAGAGCATAGAGCGCGCCGGCGGCAACAATGCCGCCCTGACGGAAACCACCGCCGAAGAGCGCCTTGAACCGCCGGGCGCGGGCAATCATCGCGTGGGAACCTGCGAGTGCCGAGCCCATCGGCGCCCCGAGCCCTTTGGAGAAGCAGACGCTGACCGTATCAAACGCCGCCGCGTAATCCGCCTCGGAAACGCCGGAAGCGACAGAGGCGTTCCACAGCCGGGCTCCGTCGAGATGCAGCTTCAATCCGTGGGTGCGGGCCACCGCGGCAACCTCGAGAACGCGCCCGATCGGCCACACGGTGCCGCCGCCAAGATTATGTGTATTTTCTAGGCAAACGAGCCTGAGTGGCGGCTGCGTCGCCGGCAAGAACGGGTGTGGCAGGCGAACCGCCGCCCGGACGTCGTCGGCGGAGAAAATTCCGTTGAGGCCGCGCAGTGGGCGGATTGTAATACCGGACAATGCCGCGGGGGCGCCGCGCTCGAGGACGGCGATATGCGCCGCCGCGTCCGCAATCACTTCATCGCCGGATTCGGTGTGGGCACGCAGCGCCACCTGATTGGTCATTGTGCCGGAGACCATGTATACGGCATCGTCCTTGCCGAGCAGCTGGGCGGTGCGCTGTTCGAGGGCCCGTACGCTCGGGTCATCGCCATAGACATCGTCCCCCACCGGGGCATCGGCCATCGCCCGGCGCATTTCCATCGATGGCCGGCTCACAGTATCGCTACGCAGATCAATCATCCGCCGGCCGCCGAACGGCCGCTAGCGCCGGTGTCCGATGGCGGCGGCGCGGCTCCTTGCGTCGAAACAGGAGCCGGAGGCACTTCCGGCTCGTACGAGTGATACATGAAAAACAAGAAGGCAATGACGACAACCGCGGCGGCGACAAGGCGCCAGAGCGGCGGCGTCGGTAATGTCGGTACGTCGTGCGCGTTTGCTTTGCGGTCGTCCGATGGCATCATTCCTGCCTCTTAGTGCGCGCCAGTCGGTCGTATTCAGCAAAGTATGCCCCATCGGTGCGGCACAGCGAAGCCGCCAAATGCGGGTGCCTTTTGAATCCCCGCTGAACGATCGCGCGCTGGTCGTGCGCAGGTGTCAGCGGTTTCACCTTGGCCGATGCCTGGCGCGCCGTTACCTTCCGCCCGCTTGCCCGCCCGCGATCTTGCTGGCTGGTCGTCACCGCACCGTCATGACCGCGCTTCAAGGAGAAGCTACGTGAGCTGGGATACGCTGCAGATCGTCATCGTTCTGATGCTCATTACGGTCGTCTTCTTCGGCATGGTCAAGGAACTGATCGCCCCCGAGGTCCTGGCGATGGCCGGCGTGGCAACACTGCTCGTTTTCGGCATCCTGAAGACCACCGACGTGCTGAAGGTATTCAGCAACAACGCGCCCTTCACCATCGGCTGCCTATTCATCCTCTCGGCGGCCCTCGAGCGGACCGGGGTAATCGACGCCATGGGCCAGGCGATGGCACGCGTCGCCTGGCGATCACCATGGCACGCGGTGATGGTGCTGATGCTCGGCAGCCTCGTCACCTCGGCTTTCATCAACAACACGCCCATCGTCGTTATCATGACACCAGTGGCGATCGCGCTCGCCCATTCACTGAAGTCGTCGGCCTCAAAATTCCTTATCCCGCTCTCGTATGCGACGATTCTGGGTGGAACCTGCTCGCTGATCGGCACCTCGACCAATATCATTGTCGACGGTGTCGCCGAAGCCAAAGGGCTCGCGCCGTTCAGCTTGTTCGAGATCTCACCTGCGGGAGCGGTGTACGGCGTTGTCGGACTCCTTTACATGGGACTGATTGGCTGGCGGCTGCTTCCCGAACGGCAGACGTTGTCCGATGCGCTGATCGATTTGTCGCAGCGCAAGTTCCTGACCGAGGTCGTCGTCCCACACAACTCGCCGCTTGTCGGCAAAACGATGATCGAAGCCGGATTGACCAGCAAGCGCGGCTACAAGGTCATCGACCTTATCCGCGACAAGACCTCGTTCGATCCCGAGCACGGCGAGCCGACGCTCCAGGCCGGTGACCGCATCATCTTGCGCATGAGCGTCGCCGAATTCATGGGGATTCGCGACAGCGGTGATTTGATCATCGAAAAGGGTGGCCCGCATGCGCTCGAGCCGATCGCCAGCCGCGACGTACGGATGATGGAGGGAATCGTTGGGCCTCGTTCCACCTTCGCCGGTCAGCGCGTCGCCGATCTTAACCTGCGCCGCCTCTACGACATCTATATCCTCGCCATTCATCGTCAGAACGAGAACCTGCATGCCAAGTTTGACCAGGTCCGCCTGCAGTTCGGCGATACGATCCTGCTCGAAGGACCGCAAGAAGGCCTGAAGCGGCTGTTCGACCGTCAGGAACTGATTAATCTTACCGAAATCACCGAGCGTCCGTTCCGCCGCAACAAGGCGTGGATCGCGATTATCGCCGTCCTTGCCGTTATCGTTCTGTCCGCGTTTGAAGCGTTGCCGATCGCCGCAGTGTCGTTCATTGCCGCGATCAGCGTCGTGGCCCTCGGCTGTCTTGACGCCGAAGAGGCCTACAAGGCTATTCACTGGCCGATCCTGATGCTGATCTTCGGCATGCTGGCGCTTGGCACGGCGATGGAGACCACCGGTGCCGGCGCACTCATCGTCACCTATGCGGTTCAGCTTATCGGCGGCCTGGGTCCGGTTGCCGTTTTGTCGATCGTCTATGTTCTCACATCGATACTCACCGAATTCATGAGCAACAACGCGACGGCGATCCTGATCACGCCCATCGCAATCGGCCTCGCTCAGCAATTGGGCGTCGATCCGCGGCCGTTCGTTGTCGCGGTGATGTTTGCCGCGTCCGCAAGTTTCTCCACGCCGATCGGGTATCAGACCAACACCTTTGTCTATGGTGCCGGCGGTTACAAATTCACCGATTTCGTTCGCGTCGGCTTACCGCTGAACATGATCTTGTGGGTGGTCGCGAGCTTCGTATTGCCATTTTTCTGGCCGCTGTGAAGTCAGTTACACCTTCCATGCGTGGCGTCGCCAGACTTGAGAAACTGGGCGATAGCCGTCGAGTTTATCGTTACACACAATCTGTACGCTACTGATGATGGAATTTGAGGAATAGGTGACAACGTTTCACGATCTTGTTACGATGTTTGTCCAATAGGGGGGCGGTACGGCCGGGACAAGCGAACAGAAATCGCATCGGAGCCGCGATGATCAACGCGAGCGGAGAGCGCCTGATGCGGGTGATTCTGTCGGTAAATCGCGTTAGATGCCGCCCGGCACGAAGCTGGAGACGGATTTATGGCGCGCTTCCAAACGTTCATCTCTCTCGATCTCGATAGGGACAGCGTACACGCGATCTGCATCGGGGCAATTTCCGCGCTCAATTGGCGGATGACCGGCGAATCTGACACGCGCATCACCTGCCAGGAACTGGCAGAACCCGATTGCCTCATGGGCAGACAATGCTATCACGCCAGCAGCGAGAGCTTGGCCGCATCGTTGAAAAACGACGTCGCGCTGACGATTAATCCCACGCGACTTGTGATCTGTTTCGAGACGAGAGGCGGGCGGTCCACCGCACTCGTGCTGAATGGAGCCAGCATCGGCTCATCGTCGCTGCAATTCGAGCACGTGCGCCGTTGTGTCATGCTCCTCGCCGAGGCGATCGAGTGCGGCGCGCAGCTCGTCAACGAGCACGGTCGTGACCAGCCAATTCCGATCGATCGCGGTACCGCCATCAATCGACAGCGGACGATCGACGCTGTGGCCCCGTGGACGAGGCAGGGTTAGAGCCCTTCTGCCAAGCTTCGGTGTTTGCTCGTCGCTCCGACAATCACCTGCTCAGCCAACCGGCGTAGCGGCGGCCGTGGGGAGGTCTGTGATTGTGGGAGGGAACCGCTCCACTCGGCTGAACGTTTCCTGTTGCGTAGATTGACCGACGTGGAGGAGACCATGCAGGCCGAAACCGACTTAAATCCGACCGCAAATCAGAACGAGGGCGAAGGCAATCGATCGGCTGCCCGTGTTTACGACGAAAAGACCCGAGAGTTCATCGATACCCACGACGTCCAGGCCCTCTCGAAGGATGCGGCCGCTGCGCTCGACAGCGACGAAGCAGCAGCCTTGAAAAAGGCGGAACAAGACGGCCTCGCCCGCAGTCGGGATGAGCAGCCTGGCTCCTGAGCATGCTTTTTCCCGCCTTGCCGTTAGCGCCCGCCCCGAATGTATAATCGGGGCGGGCACCAAATGTCGTCCTGAGGCCCAGGCCGGGTTCAGGCGGCCGAACGCATCGGTTGGATGAATGCGTCGAGACGCTGGAGGTGGGCCTTATCCAAGGGAAATTGCAGGTGGGTGCCCGCATCGCTGATGCCGGCCACCTTGGCGGCGATCGTGCCTGCGAATCCAGGAATTTCGACTTGGATGGTGGTGCCGATGGCAACCGTCATGCGGCGGGCGAGGCGCGCTCCGCCGGCGGAAATATCGATAATCCGTTCTTCGCTCGGTGTTCCATTGTTACGAACCGTCGCCTTGATGTCTGTTGCGATGCGTTCAAACCGGCGGCGCTCCTCGGCATTGCGGACGGCAGCAAGAAAGTTTTCGATTTCTTGCTTCAGGTTGGCGGCTTCTCCGGAAAGGGACGTTGCCGCCGTCTGGACCTGACCTGCCGCCTCACCCGAGATTTCCGCCGCGTCATTGACAACGTTGATAATCGAATGCAGGCGCGCCGTATTGGCGGACACCTCTTGGGTCCGCTCAGCAATTTCCCGCGTGGCCGCTCCTTGCTGCTCGACGGCGGCGGCCACTGTGGTTGCAATGCCACTGATCGTTTCGATCCGGCTCGCCACCGTCTCGATGACCTGAGCCGTGTCCGTGGTCGCATGCTGGATCGACTGAACCTGCAAAGCGATCTCATCGGTCGCTTTCGCCGTCTGATTCGCAAGGGACTTGACCTCGCCCGCGACGATGGCAAAGCCCTTGCCCGCTTCGCCTGCCCGCGCTGCTTCGATCGTCGCGTTTAACGCAAGAAGGTTGGTCTGCGCGGCAATATTTGTGATCAGATCGACGATCTGGCCAATTTTTCGAGAGGTTTCGACCAGCGCGTTGACCTTTCCGCGCGACGCGGCGGCCTCGTCGGCCGCTCCCTTCGCCTCGTTCGCGGTACGCACAACCTGGCTGCCAATCTCGTCAATCGACGCCGACAGCTCCTCGGCCGCCGCCGCAACGGCATCGACCGCGGCGGCCGTGACGGTCGCCGCTTCATTGGCTTCCGTCACCTCGCGCTTGGTGCCGTCCGCAGCGGATGAGACCCGCGCAGACGTCGTGACCATCTGATGTGAGGCGTTGCCGACACTGCCGAGACTTCCAGCCATGGCGCCGCTAAAGTCCTGCATCAGCATGTCAACCGCCTTTTCGCGCCGTTCTTTGAGTTTCCGCTCGATCTCCTGCTGCCCTTCGAGATAGGCGCGCTCGATGGCGTTCTGTTTGAATACCTCGACCGATCGCGCCATCGCGCCGATTTCGTCCTTGCTGTTGAGGGCGGGAATGGCGACTTCGTTGTCACCGGCCGCGAGCTTGCTCATGGTGGCGGTCATCTCATCAATCGGCCGGACGATGCTGCGGGCAATAATCACGGCGAAAATGGAGCCGGCGACAAACGCCCCAAACGCGAGCAGAAGCATGATCCAGGTCGCCCGCTTCGCTGCTGCTGAGTTAGCCTGATCCATTTCATGCACCGAAGCGGTGATGCTGTCGGCCAAAGATTGAGATAAATCGGCGAAGGACTGTGCTTGCTTCGGCATGACCTGATTGGTGAGCGTCTCGTATTGATCAACGGCGGAGACGAGCTCTTCGAATGCCTTGAGGTAATCTCGCGACAGGGCGAGGGCGTGCGCGGCGAGTTCTTTCGTCTGATCGTCGGTAATCTGCTTTTGGAGTTGAACGACGGCCTGAACGAAACCTGTGAGTTTTTGCTTCGCCTGGTCGGCGACCTTAGGCTCCGGATGCTCGATGAACTTCAGCGCATTGATACGCCCCAGGAGAAGGGCCTCCTGAGCGAGACCGGCGTATGCTGCAACCTCGAATACCCGTTGCTTAACCGCGTCGGCCATGATCGTCGAGAGATTCTCTTGCGCATTTAGGCCGAGCGGAGCCAATGTTTTTTCTAAAATGTCGTCCCGGCGGTTGCGCAGAACGACGACCTTGTCGAAATTCGGCAGCCAGTTGGCCATCACCGGCCGCATTTCCGCCAGCATCTGGGCCTGGGGTTGCCCAGCCAACGCGTCCGTGATTCCTTTGAGTTGTTCGTCGACAACCGGCCTGAGCTTGGCGACGGCTTCGGCGCTTTTGTCCTCGCCGGTCATCGCAAAGGCGCGGACATTGCGGCGAATGTCGGCGACGTTCGCCTTCATCTGCAGGACGTTTTCCGCCTGATCACTCAGCACCATCAACGTCTGCTGCAGATCATGGATCTGATTGAGGGTAACGTACCCGCAGGCGGCAGTTGCCCCCAGTAGGATGAGAACCACGGCAAAGCCGGTATAAATTCGAGTCCCGATCTTAAAGCGCGACATAACGGCGGAAATGCTCATCGTCCCCATGTCCTCAAACGACCGCACCCCCCTCTGTGCGCGCCTCGGCCAATCCTCGGCGGCGCACGCGAGAAGTCTTTGGTTGTGGGTCCTACCCGCAAGCGCAACCACCGCGGATACTTATGGATACACCACAACCGATTAAAGACAACTTAAACAGGCAAGAAACCTTGGGTCATCGCACCAATCATCAACGCGCGGCCACACGATGCCTGACCGCGCGCCTCATTCTTCCGCGCGATGAGACACAGGCCGAGGCCCGGTCACTTGAGGCAATGCCGGTCGAGACGGCTGTGCGAAGGGTATAGCCGGGGCTGTGAGCAACGGGCGCTATGCCGATGGGCAATCGTCCGGCCCATCGGCATCCTGTTGGATTTACGTTCGTTCAGGCGGCGCGGACGTCGCTGAGGAAGCGATTGACGAACGTGCGCATATCCTCGGCTTGACCGGCGAGCAGCGATGCGGCCTTGAGCACGCGCTCGGATGCGCTGCCGGTGTGTTCCGCCGCCTCGGTGACGCCAGAGATGTTCGAATTCACCTGCTGCGTTCCCTGCGCCGCTTCATCGACACTTCGGGCAATGTCCTTCGTCGCCGCGCCTTGCTCTTCCACGGCGGCGGCGATGGATGCCGAGATCTCGCCGATCCGCCCGATGGTACCGACGATGCCTTCGATCGCATCGACGGTATTATCAATTTCGCCGCGCACCGTGCTGATCTGCTGGGTGATCTCATCCGTCGCCTTTGCCGTCTGATTGGCCAGGGTCTTCACCTCGCTGGCAACAACGGCAAACCCCTTGCCGGCTTCGCCAGCGCGCGCGGCCTCGATCGTCGCATTCAGTGCCAAAAGATTGGTCTGGGACGCAATATCGTTGATCATGTCGACGATCTTGCCAATCTGTTCCGCGGACGCGGCAAGGCCGTGGACCGTGGTTCGGGTCTGCTCGGCCTGATGGGTCGCCGCTCGGGCGATGTCGTTCGACTGCCCCGCCTGGCGGCTGATCTCGGCGATCGAGGCCGACAACTCTTCCGATGCCGATGCGACGGTCTGCACGTTGCTCGAGGCCTGCATGGACGCGTCAGCGACGGCGGCGGCCTGACGGGTGGTCTCTTCCGCGGTGGCGGCCATCGACTGGCTGGTTGCCTGCATGTCGGTTGCCGAGTTGCTCAGAGCGGAAACCACGCCGCCGACGTCAGCTTCAAATTTGTCGGCGACGGCCGCCATCGCCCGCTTGCGCTCGGCAGCCGCCTGGCAGGCCTGCTCTTTCTGTGCCTCTGCAAAGCGGTGATTTTCAATTGCCGTCTCGCGGAAGGTCACCATGGCGCGGGCAAGCGATCCAACCTCGTCGCGCTGCTGCGCGAATGGCACCTCGACGTCAGTGTTGCCGCCGGCGAGCGCGGTCATCGCCCCCGTCAGGCGCGACAGGGGGCGACTGATGCCCCGTCCGATCAGGATATTGCAGCCGGCGACAATCACGAGGATGACTCCGACCGCAGCGCCAAGCGCAGCCGCAGCGGACCAGAACGCGGCATCGATGTCGTCCATGTAAACACCGGTCGCCACCGTCCAGCCCCACGGCGTGAACGGCAGGGCGTAACTGAGCTTCGGCAGCGGCTGGGCGGTCCCGGCTCGCGGCCATTCGTAGGAGACGAAGCCGCCACCGCGCTTTGCCGCGGCAATCAGCTCGGCGACGAGACGGACACCGTTGGGATCGGCAACCTCGATCATGTTGGTGCCTTCGCGTTGCTGAGCGGGACCGAGAACGAGGCACACACCATCGTCTGTGTAAACGAAGAAGTAATCATCTCTCCCGAATTTGATGTCGCGAAGCCCGTTGCGTGCGAGACGTTGAGCTTCTTCGTTAGAAATCTCACCGTTCTTGGACCGACTATATTGATAACTTATGGTATCAACGGCGACCTTCACTAGCTCCTGCACCTTTTCTTGCCGGGCTTCAAGCGCACTCTGGCGCGCGCCGAATAGCGCCATGAGCGTAACCGCCGCGAGGCCGAGCACGGCGACAACCGTGGTCAGCGCGAGGCGGTATGCGATTCGCAAGTTGGTAAACATCGCTCAAGTCTCCGTGAAACGACCGTTGGTCGCGCGGGGCTACGTGCCGCGTTCGCTGCCTGAACACGACCGGAGAATGAGCGAAGAAAGGTAACGCGAGGTTAAAGCCCTTCAATTTATACGGAGATGCGCAGCAAGAGAACGCAACGGTGGTTGTCCCGTCGCTTCTCCTAGCGCAGGCGCTCGATCGCCGCAGCGCGACGTGGTTTGGCCAGAGCGTCCTGCGCTGCGACGAGAAGCAGTTCGCGTGAACCAGCAAGAGCCGTGGTCTCGACCAGGCTGAATACTGAGGAGACAGCCCACTGCAGCGCTTCGGCGGGGTGATCGCCGGCGAGCAGGCGAGCGAGGAGAAGCGCGGTGAAGACATCGCCGGCGCCGCGTGCGGGATGCGCCAGGAGGCGGGTCATCGCCAGCCAGGCCCCCTCGTCGGTAGCGATGAGGGCGCCAATTCTCGCCGGCCGGGCCTGCGCATCGCACGGGGTCATGATCGATGAGACGGCGATGCAGGCGGGGCCGCGCGCGCGAACGTCCTCGGCTGCCCGCATGACGTCCGCGAGCGCGGGCAACGGCCGTTCGACGAGGAGTTCCAGCTCGAAATGGTTGGGAGTAACGATATCGGCGCATGGAACGGCCACGTCGCGAAAAAAAGCGATGAGCGAGTCCTCGACATAAACGCCGGTGTCGCGGTCTCCCATCACCGGATCGCAGCAAAAAAGCGCATCCGCCCGCAGAGCACGCACCCGCTGGACGGCATCGAGAACGACGTTACCGTTCGCCCGCGCTCCAAGATAACCGGAGAGAACCGCTGCGCAGCCGGCGAGCACCCCCACGCCCGCCAGCCCTTCGATCAGATCCGCCAATTCCGTGGCACCGCGCACCGGACCATGGACGGCGCCATAACCCGGATGATGGCTGAACGTCACCGTATCAATTGGCCAGACGTTCCGGCCGACGCGCCGCAAGACGAACTCGGCAGCCGCGTTGCCGACGTGTCCGTAGACGACGCGGGACTGGAACGAGAGGATCGCCACAGCTAAGACCATCACCCACGAAATTCGGCCTCGCGCAGCTTGCCACCGACCATCAGGCGAGGGTACTTATTTCGCAATTGCGAAAATTAGTTTTCCGGAGAGGGACCCCCATGCCGAAGACCGCTCGCCCCCGACGTAGTGTCCTTTATATGCCCGGCTCGAACGCCCGGGCGCTTGAAAAAGCCAAGAATATTGCTGCGGACGGCCTAATCCTCGACCTTGAGGACGCAGTGGCTCCGGACGCCAAGAAGCAAGCGCGTGATCAAGTTTGCGATGCGGTGAAGGGCGGCGGATATGGGATGCGCGAATTGATCATTCGCGTGAACGGCTTGGCGACGCCCTGGGGCTACGCGGACACCGCCGCCGCCTCGCGTTCCGGTGCCCATGCCATCTTGTTGCCGAAAGTGGAAAGCGCAGACGCGATTCGTCACCTCGAATCGATCATGCTGGCGAACGGAGCACCGGAGGAGATGGCGATCTGGGCGATGATGGAAACACCGCGCAGCGTGCTCGCCTGCGAGGCGATCGCCGGCTCGACTCCGCGTATGCAGTGCCTGGTGATGGGCACTTCCGATCTCGCCAAGGAGCTCGATTGCGCGCATACGCGCGAACGTCTGCCGTTCATCACCTCGCTCGGGATGAGCCTGCTTGCCGCCCGCGCCTACGGTCTTGGTATTCTTGACGGCGTGTTCCTCGATCTGAAGGACGATGCCGGGTTTGAATTTGCCTGTCTTCAAGGCGCAGAGATGGGATTCGACGGCAAAACACTGATTCATCCCAACCAGGTGGCGATGTGCAATCAGGTCTTCACGCCGCGAGCGGAGGACGTCGAATGGTCACGCAAGATCATTGAAGCCCATGCCGCCGCCGCCGCGCGTGGCGAAGGCGTTGTTGTTGTCGATGGCAAACTGATCGAGAACCTCCACGTCGAAAGCGCCCGCCGGCTTGTCGCCATGGCAGAAGCGATCGAGACAATGTAATCGTCGCTGCGTGTAACAGGGTTACGGTTGAGTAAGGCGCAATCCTGATGGCCGGGCCGCTCTCCGCGGCCTGGCCCGCTTTTCGCGTTTTTTAAAGGGAGTGCATCGGCCGCCTGCCGAGCGGCCTTTCGCCGAGCGGGATGTCCGTGATTATCGCGCTGCAAATCCGCCGGAAACGCGGCTGTCCCGGGACTTTCGCCTGGGCGACCAAATCCCGATCGACGAAATCAGCGGGATTTCGCGCAAGAGCAAGCGGGCGGAGCCACAGCCCCGCCCGCCGCGCGCTTCGCTGGGACCCCCCCCGGCAAACTCACGTTTACCTCCAGCGACAGCCAGTGACGTCGTATTAGCAGGATCCATTTTCCGATATTGCGCAATTGCTTGCGCTAGTCTCAGGAAACGCACACCGTTTTATTCCCCAGCTGCGGGAACAATAAGGGCTTTCCTGTGAGCGTTCTGTAATTTAGATCACATTCGTTGCCGCATAAATGTGCGGCGCGTTTTGGCCTCATCCTAATTGCGACATTATGCGCCATCGGCGGAGCCAAGCGGCTCGTCGCCCCGGCTGGCAGGCGCCTTGGATCGCGTCCGAGGTAATCGCGATGCCGCCGGGGCGGGTTTTATGCTGCCTTGCGCATATGTTCGCGGACAAGTTCCTCGGCGATCTGCACGGCGTTGAGCGCGGCGCCCTTGCGCAGGTTGTCGGCGACGCACCAGAAGCTCAGACCATGAGCGACGGTCGGATCGTTTCGCAACCGGCTGACGAACACCGCGTCTTCACCAACGCACTCCTGCGGCGTCACGTAACCCTCCTCCGCGCGATGATCGATGACGACAACGCCCGGTGCCGCTTTCAGCGCCGCCAGTGCGGCCGCCTCGCTCACGGGGCGCTCGAACTCGACGCTGACGGCCTCCGCATGGCCGACGAAGACCGGCACGCGAACGCATGTCGCGTTCACCGCGATGTCGGGATCGAGGATCTTCCGCGTCTCGACCGCCATCTTCCATTCCTCCTTGGTCGAGCCGTCGTCGAGGAATACGTCGATATGCGGGATGACGTTAAACGCGATCTGCTTGGAGAATTTTTTCTGGTGCTTGTACGCCGGTTCGTTGACGTAGATGCCCCTCGTCTGATTGAACAGCTCGTCCATCGCATCCTTGCCCGCACCCGAGACTGACTGATAAGTCGAGACGACCACACGGCGGATGCGCCCAAGATCGTGAAGCGGCTTCAAGGCCACAACCATCTGGATCGTCGAGCAGTTCGGATTGGCGATGATGCCACGCTTGCGATAGTCGGCAATCGCCTGCGGATTGACTTCCGGTACGATTAGCGGAACGTCCGGCTCCATCCGGAAATGCGAGGTATTATCGATAACGACGGCCCCCGCCGCCGCCGCCTTCGGGCTAAATACCGCCGAAACCTTGGCTCCTGGCGAAGACAGCACGATGTCGGTTCCGTGAAAATCGAACGTCGCAAGGTCGCGCACCTTCAGCACATCGTCCTCGCCGAAGGAGACCTCTCGACCAACAGATCGTTCGGAGGCAAGCGCCACGACGTCGTCCGCGGGGAATTCTCGGTCGGCCAGCGTCTGCAGCATCTCACGTCCGACGTTGCCGGTGGCTCCGACCACCGCCACCTTGTAACCCATACTTAAACCTCCTGAAACCGATGCGAGAAGATCGCGCGCCGCTTCTCGGCAGAGGTACGCCCGCGTAGTTTCGATTGCAAGGACGCCACCTGACGCCATCGTAAGGCATTATGCCCGTATCGGGATACCAAGGAGAGCCCGTTTATGCAGCTTCGTTTCTTCACCCTCCTGCTGATTTGTCAGCTCGCCGGCGAGATTGCGTCGCGCGGCCTGTCGCTCCCCGTCTCCGGACCGGTTATCGGCATGGTGCTCTTGTTCTGCGGCGTTGCCTTGCGCGGCGAAGCACCGCCCGGCCTCGAAGCTGTTTCGTCCGGGATCTTGCGTCACCTCTCGCTCTTGTTCGTGCCGGCGGGCGTGGGGGTGATGACACACGTTCAATTCATCGCCGATCAGTGGTTGCCGCTGACCGTCTCGCTTCTTGTCTCGACATTGCTGGCCATTGCCGTAACGTCGCAGGTTTACCGTGCGCTCGCCCGGGCCGGCGTGGAAAGGGGCGACGCGCAATGAGCACGGCCGGTCAGGGGATCTGGATCTACCTCGCCGCGACACCGCTGACGTGGCTTGCGCTGACACTCGTCGCTTACGAGGCCGGCGTCGTGATCAACCATGCCGCCGGGCGAAGGGCGCTGGTCAATCCGGTGCTCATCGCCGTGATCCTCATCGCGCTGCTGTTGACGGCGACCGGCACCTCTTATCAGAGGTATTTCGATGGCGCGCAGTTCGTCCACTTCTTGTTGGGGCCGGCGACGGTGGCGCTCGCCGTGCCGTTGTGGCGGCAGTTCCACCACGTCCGTCGTTCATGGGCGGCGGTAATCGTAGCCCTGTTCGCCGGCTCGTTCACCGCGGTGACGAGCGCCATCGGCATCGCTTGGCTGCTTGGCGCGACGCCGGAGATGCTCGCCTCGCTCGCACCGAAGTCGGTGACGACACCGATCGCCATGGCGGTTTCCGCCGAGCTGAACGGCCTGCCGACGGTTACCGCGGTAGCCGTGATCATCACCGGCGTTGTCGGCGCCGTGCTCGGCACCACGGTGCTGCGCGTCCTGAGGGTGCACGATCCGCACGCTGTGGGCTTTGCTCTCGGCCTCACCTGCCACGGCTTGGGAACGGCCCGGGCGTTTCAAATCAGCGACGAGGCAGGTGGTTTCGCCGGTCTGGCGATGGGCCTGAATGGGTTCGTTACGGCGGTGGTCCTTCCCCTGGCGTGGGTCTTGTTCTCGTAGCCGCGCGCGACCAGCATTTCAGATGCCGATTATCCCGACTTCGACCGGCGAGCGCGCGCCCGGTACGACGACGATGCCTTTGTCGCTGACATGATAGCGTCGCCGGTCGCGTTCGATGTCGAGCCCGATCCGCTCGCCAGCTGGCAGCCGCACGTTCTTGTCGAGGATCGTGCGGCGAAGGTGCGCGCCTGCGCCGATCTCGCAATTATCGAGCACGACGCACTCCTCAAGCACCGCACCGGCGTGCACGTGCACATTGCGCCCAACCACCGAATCCCGCACTTGGCCGGCAATGATGCTTCCGCCAGATATCAGCGAGTTGTGGGCGGCTCCCGGGCTGCCGTCGAAGGATTCGAACCGGGCGGGCGGGTCGGGATAGCTCGCCGTCCGCAGCGGCCAGCGGCGGTTGTGGAGATTGAGCGGCGGTCGGGTCGAGCGAATTTCCATGTTTGCCTCGAAGTACGCGTCAATGGTGCCGACGTCTCGCCAGTAGGCTACGTCGTTGGCTTCGGCCGGAATGCGGTTTGTTCGAAAATCGTAGGCGAACACCCGCTCGCTCTCGAGCCGGGGCGGCAGAATGTCGTGCCCGAAGTCGTGCGAGCTGCCGGGATTGTGCGCGTCTTCGTGCAGCATGCGGAGCAACGCATCCGTCGAGAACACATAATTGCCCATCGATGCAAGCACCTTGTCCGGCTCGCCCGGCATCGTCGGTGCCTGCGGGTCCTTTTCGATAAAGCGAACGATCCGGCCGTCCGTCATGCTTTCGACGACGCCGAACTCGCCGGCAAGACTACGGTCCGACGGCATGGTCGCAACGGTAACGTCCGCAGACCTGTGGCGATGAAAAGCGATCATATCGAGCACATTCATCCGATAGACGTGATCGGCGCCAAAGACGACAACGACGTCCGGCTTCGATTGCTCGATCAAATTCACATTCTGCCAGATCGCATCGGCGGTACCCCGGTACCATGTCTCGCCGGCGGCACGCATTTGCGCCGGAACCGGGATAATGAACTGCGAGCCAAGGATATTGGCAAATTGCCAACCTTCCTTGAGGTGCAACAGCAGCGACTGGCTCTTGAACTGCACGAGAACATAGATCGAGGAAATGCCGCTGTTAACAAGGTTGCTGAGCACGAAATCGACAATTCGATATTTACCGGCAAACGAAACCGCTGGTTTCGCGCGATCGTCCGTAAGTGGTGCCAGGCGAGTTCCCTTGCCGCCGGCAAGGACAAATGCCAGAGCCCTGAGATTCATTGCGGCCCTCCGTTGCCCATGCACTCAGCGACCAACAACGCCGAGGCGAGCGGAAGGTTGCGTGAAATTCCCGAATGTGGCTCGTCGAGCGGATGTGGCGATGATGATCGCGAAGATTACTTCCGCACCATCCCTATGCCGGAGATGTGAGCCGATCCTCGCGGGGCAAAACTCGCGGCTTCGTTGCCAGTCCCTGGCCTTTGATTTTGCCTTTATGGGCCGTCCTCACCTCGTGGCGGCGGGATAGCGCCCATTCGTGCAGGCGGGCCGGCTCTTCGGATCGGAAGGAAACCGGTCTGGAGGATCGCGTCCGGGGCAGGCGATCACCGACATCGCGGGCGCGCCGTCAAACGACATTTCCTCGCGCTTTTCCCGCAAGTGATTCCCGCTTGACGGCGCGAGTGCCGCTGACTATGAGTCAAATGCAAATGCGAATTACTATTAGTTATGTGGCTCGACGTGGACATCAGCCTGTGAAACAGACCGAACTTGGTGTTCTCAGCCCGGCGGAAAGCCGTCTTCTTCGGTCGATGAGATCACCGGCGTCGCGCACCTGCTCGCCCCTCATGACAGCGGTCCACCTCAGCTGTGGGCCCTTGATCAAAACGGCGATGCAAAAAGGCCTCGATCCATGATGTTTTGGCGCGCCCTCGATCCCAGGACACTGGTGTCCACCTTCGCCCGCATCGCTCGATCCTTCGCGGCGCACGCGCGGAAGGCGAAAGCACCCAGGCGGCATCAACCTTCCTCTGCTCGTGCCTCCCCTCCGCGCGCGATCCGCCGCCCCCGATGGCGGTGATGCTGGCGGTGGTGACGAGATCCCGCGTCGTGCTCGCAACGGCCGGGGTGACTCACGATGCTTCTCGCGTGAAGGGGCGAACGGGCTGCCGGTTTGACGGCTCGCAGGATCGCGCGTTTTGGTCGCGTAAAGCCCAGGGCGGTGCCCGTCGCCCGATCGAAACCATGCCCGATCAAAACAACGATTGAGAGAAGGTCCTTCGATGTTGGTCCCATTCCTGATCATGTTGCGTGAAGGCATCGAGGCCGCGCTTATCGTTGGTATCATCGCCAGCTATCTCAAGCAGACCGGCCGCGTCGCGTGGATGCCCGCCGTGTGGCTGGGGATCCTGCTCGCTGTGGCGACGTCGTTGTTCGCCGGAGCCGTACTGCAGTTCGCCAGCGCCGAATTTCCGCAGAAAGCACAGGAGTTCTTCGAAGCGATTGTCGGGATCGTCGCCGTGGTCGTGCTCACGTCGATGGTTTTTTGGATGCGAAGGATCGGGCGTTCGATCAAAGCTGGGCTGCATGCCTCGATTGACGCCGCGCTTGCAGGTGCCGAAGGCCACCCTGCCGGACAGGGATGGGCACTTGTCGGGATGGTCTTTTTCGCCGTCGCGCGCGAAGGGCTGGAATCGATCTTCTTTCTGCTCGCCGTCTTCCAGCAGAGTTCGGGGCCGGCGGCACCGATGGGCGCGCTGCTCGGCATCGCCACCGCCGTGGTTCTCGGGTGGGGAATCTACGCTGGTGGCGTTCGCCTCGATCTCCGCCGGTTTTTCCGCTGGACCGGCGTGTTCGTGCTCGTCGTCGCCGCCGGTATCCTTGCTGGATCGCTCAGGGCACTGCACGAGTCGGGAGTGTGGAATTACCTGCAGGCGACCGCCTTTAATCTTCGCTCGGTTCTGCCGGCGGATAGTCCGCTCGGCACCGTCTTCGCCGGTCTCTTCGGCTACCACGACGCGCCCGCAATCGGCGAGGTCGTCGCGTACGTCGCGTTCCTTGCAACGACGCTGGCGGCCTTCCTGGCCCCCGCGGGCAACGCGATGGCGAAGCCTTCTCTGGCTGCCGGTCGATCAGCGTCAACCAACCACGAAAAGGCATGAAATCCGTGTCCCCTTCGCACACCTCCGGTCCCGCGCCGCGCATCAAGATGAAGCTTGCCGTCGCGGGCGCCGTCGTCCTGGTCTTGGCGGGCGGCGCGGCCTTTTACATCGCCTCGAAGGCGGCCAGGCAAGCGGCGCCAGACGCGGCGGAGTCGGATGTTCTGGTAACGATTACCGCGCGGGCCTGCGAACCCAACGACCTCGTCGTTCCGGCAGGGCGCAGGACGTTTCAGATCACCAACGCCTCCGACCGCGCCGTGGAGTGGGAAATCCTCGATGGCGTCATGGTGGTCGAGGAGCGCGAAAATATCGCGCCCGGTTTCAAGCAGGCGCTCACGGCGAAACTCTCGCCGGGCGAGTACGCGATTACCTGTGGCTTGCTCAGCAATCCGCGCGGCCGCTTGCGCGTTACGCCCTCGACGCAGGCAGCCGAGGAAGCGGCGGCTGCCCCATCCCCGGTGGCGTTCGTCGGTCCGCTCGCCGAATATAAGGTATACCTCGCCCTTGAAGCCTCGACGCTTGTTCAGGCCACCGACGCCTTCGTTGCGGCGATTAAGGCGGGCGATTTGGCAGGGGCTCAAGCTCTCTACGCGCCGACGCGCACGGCTTACAAGCGGATCGAGCCGATGGCCGAACGCTTCGCCGATCTTGATAGCGCGATCGACGCGCGCGCCGCTGATTTCGAAAAACGCGAGCAAGATCCCGCGTTTACCGGCTTTCATCGCCTCGAATACGGGCTGTTCGCCATCGGCAGCACCGAAGGGCTGGCCTCGTTCGCTGATAAGCTCCAGGCGGATGTGAGCGCTCTGCGCCAGCGTGTGCGTACGCTTCAGGTCGCGCCGGATGTCTTGGCGGGGGCGGCGGAGCGGATCGTAACCCGCATCGCCGAGCAGACGAGCGCGGGCGAGCAGAACCTCTACAGCCACACCGATCTATCCGACTTCGCGGCCAATCTCGAGGGCGGCCGTAAGATCACCAGGCTGCTTCGCCCGCTGGCCGCAACCGCCGAGAAGGATCTTGCCGCGAATATTGACGCGCGTTTCGAGGCCGCCTCCGCCACCCTTGATCGCTTTCGCCGCGCCGATGGTTTCGTGCCCTACGCCGAGGTCAGCGCGGAGGACCGGACAGATTTCTCCAATCAGATGCGCGCATTGGCGGATGAAATCGCCAAGTTCAACGCCGCGCTGGGTCTGAGCTGAGCGGGAGATCATGCATTATGACGATCGCTGACATCGACGGTGAGATGATCTGCGCGTCGGCCGCTTTCAATCGCCGCAGACTGCTTGCCGGCATGGGAGGGACCGCCCTTGCGCTGATCGCAGACGCCGGGAAACCGCGCGCCGCAGGCGAGCAAACGGCCGGCAGGAGTAACGTTGCGCGCGCACCGATCAGCGAGCGCACCCTGGAGCGCCAGCCGTTTTACGGCGCGCATCAGGCGGGCGTGCTCACGCCACGCCCGGAAACCGGCATGGTCGCGGCGTTCGACGTGTTGGCGTCGACTCCGGATGAACTTGTCGACCTCTTCCGTACCTTGAGCGGGCGCATCGCTTTTCTGATGCAAGGCGGAACGCCGCCCGCCCGCGATCCGCGATTCCCCCCGGCGGACTCGGGCATTCTCGGTCCCGTGGTGGCGCCTGACAACCTGGCGGTCACCGTTTCGCTTGGCGCGTCGATGTTCGACGACCGCTTCGGCCTCGCCGCCCATCGTCCGGCGCACCTGGTGCGCATGATGCGCTTTCAGAACGACGCGCTCGATGCATCCCGCTGCCACGGCGATTTGTCGTTACAGATTTGTTCCAACACAGCCGATGCAAACATTCACGCCTTACGAGACATCTTGAAGACGATGCCCGACAGCCTGCTGCTGCGCTGGATGCAGGACGGCTCGGTGCCCGTGCTGCCGGAAAAACCCGGCTCCCCACCCGAGAGTGCGCGCAATTTCCTTGGCTTCCGCGACGGCTCAGCCAACCCGGACGTCAACGACGAAGCCCTGATGAACCGGATCGTCTGGACTGCGGCAGGACAGGGCGAGCCAGCCTGGTGCGCGGGTGGCACCTATCAGGCGGTCAGGATCATTCGCAATTTCGTCGAACGTTGGGACCGGACCCCGCTGGGTGAACAAGAACGCATCATCGGCCGCCAAAAAGCGAGTGGATCCCCCCTTGCCGGCGGCACCGAAGGTGACGAGCCAGCTTTCGAAAACGATCTCAAAGGTGAAATTACGCCGCTCGACGCACACATTCGCCTAGCCAATAATCGGAACAAGGACAGCCAAGACCATTTAATCCTGCGGCGCCCATTTAACTACTCAAATGGCGTGACAAAAGCGGGACAACTCGATCAAGGCCTCCTCTTTATCGCCTACCAATCTGACTTAGAGCGTGGATTTATTACTGTTCAGCGCCAGTTAGATGGTGAGCCGCTTGAGGAATACATAAAGCCTGTGGGTGGTGGCTTCTTCTTTACCCTTCCTGGGGTCGCAAATGAAAATGATTTTCTTGGTGGGGGCTTGCTTTCTGCGGCTGGCTACACCGTTGCCAAGAAATGATGGGCTCACAACAAGACGGGAGTTTTGCAGATGAGACAGCGTAGAAGAGAAAATTACCCGCGATCGCGCACCACAATTATCGCCACCGCCTTGATACTCGCGGCTTCGAGCGCAGCGCGAGCCGAGGTTTCGCCGCTCGACCTGGTCACACCGGTTGCCGAGTATAAAATCTACGTCTCGGAGAACGTGCAGGCCCTGGTTGCCGATACCCGGACGTTCACCGATGCGGTAAAGGCGGGAAACCTGGACAAGGCGAAATCGCTGTTCGCGCCGACGCGGGTTCATTACGAAGCGATCGAGCCGATCGCCGAACTTTTCAACGATCTTGATTCGTCAATGGATTCGCGTGCGGATGATCACGAACTCGCGGAAAAGGACCCCGGTTTCACCGGCTTCCATCGTATCGAATACGGCCTGTTCGCACTCTCGAGCACGGACGGCCTCGCGCCTTATGCGGACAAGCTCATGGCTGATGTGCTTGATTTGCAAACACGAATCGCCGGTCTGACGTTCCCGCCGGAGAAAGTTGTCGGCGGCGCCGCCGTTCTCATGGAAGAGGTCGCGGCGACGAAAATTTCCGGCGAGGAGGATCGTTACAGTCGCACCGACCTGTGGGATTTTCAGGCCAACTTCGACGGCTCGAAAAAGATTTTCGTTCTGTTCCGTCCGCTGATCGATCAAAACGACCAAGCTTTTGTCGAGAAAGTCGACGCCAATTTCGCCACGGTCGAAAAAATCCTCGCCAAGTACAAGACGGCGGACGGTTTCCTCAGTTATGACAAGCTGACCGAAGCGGATCGCAAGGTTCTCGCTGGATCCGTCAACACGCTCGCCGAGGACCTTTCAACCCTGCGCGGCAAACTCGGCCTCAGTTAGGACCATCGCTCTCAGCAAGGGCCATACCCCCGTTGACACGTCCATGCCGACGCCGCTCAACTGAGACTTGCCCCTGCCCGCGAGTGCGAGTAGTGCTGGTGCATTCATCTTCTTGGCAATAGGATGGGAATATCCCATCTTTGGGAAGATGCGGAACCGACGCTTGCGGCTGTGTGCGGCGATCGTTGGTTCCGGTTCGCCTTGTGCACGCCGGAAGGATATTCCGGGAGGGCTTGATGAAGCGTCTCAGGATTCCCTTAGCGAGTTTCGCCATCGCTTTCTTGCTTGCCGTACCGTCTGCGAAGGCGTTCACGATTGATCCGCTTCAGCACGGGACCGGCAACGCTGCCCAGTTCGACGATCCTGACGAGCAATACAAACGGCTCGCAGACCCGAACTCGAGTGGGACGTCCAATTCCGGTCAAGCGGATCGGGGAATATCGTTTGGCGCGACCCGGCCGAATAATTTCGGCGGTCAGTACCTCGATCCCGCAAAGATCGGCGGTCCGGACAACCAGCATCTCTACTGGAATAACAGCACTCGCTACCGCTAGCCGGCGATCCGCCGCACCGCCTGTAGCATTGCCGCCCGCTGGCGGAACGGCACAGCACAAGACCCGCGCGTTATGACCGGCGAGTGGCGAGGCGAAGGCGATCCGCCTCGTCGACGGTAATGATCACCTTGCCGACCGGCCACAGCGACAGAACGGCGAGCTTCGCGTGTGCCCATGCGAAGGGAATGCCGATCAACGTCAGCGCCAGACCGATGGCAATGACGAGGTGACCGAGCGCAAGCCACCAGCCGGCGAGAACGAGCCAGATGAGATTGCCGAGTAGACCCAGGGGTCCGGTGCCGAAGTCCTCGCGCCCGGTTAGTTGGTCGCGGGGCAAGGCGACGTGGCCGAACGGCAGAAGTGTATAGCCGGCGATATTAAGCGCCGCCCGCGCCCACGGCAGGCCGATAATCGTCACCGCCATGATCAGCGCCGCCAAGAACCAGCCCGCCGCCATCCACACGCCACCGGTTACGACCCACAAGATGTTCAACACCAAGCTTAACAACGACATAAAATCCGCCTCCGCTCGTGCGCCACTCCGCTCACGTTCCGTTGCGATCATCGCATCCCAACCGTCCGCGGCGTGCCTTTCCCGGGCGCGATGCTCGATGCCTGGCAAGAGCGTGCCGTCTTCCGGAGCCACGCAGATTCGGTGCAATCGTCCGCTGCGTTGCGCTTGACCTGCACGGCGCCCAGCATCACGTCTATCTCCTGAGGATTGATTTCGCCCCCCCCCCGCGAACACATGGCAATTCGCGAACAGATGATACCTATGGCGTGCTTAACCGGATTCCAATCTATGGGCGCTTCTCAAGGATTCCCGCTGGCGCCGCCGCCCGCTTCAAATTATCCGTGGCCAAAGCTGGGCACTCCGAGCGGCGAAGTCGCGGGACGGCGAGGAACGGTATCGTCCGTCTTGAAAATCGTGAGCGCCATATTCGCCTGGCTGGCCCGCATTTATGTACCGCGGTGGGCCGGCAGACGCCTTGAAATCGGGTTGCGGGCGGGGTGTGTCCTCGTCGCCATTCTGCCGGCGATTGCCGCGGAGGCCGCAAGCCTGTCCGAGCGGGAGCCATACGCTATCGAACGGCGGGCAGGACAACCGGACCCCAACGCGGTGCAGTCCCGCGATCCCACCCCCGCCCTGCGCGCCTGGGTGGACGATTTAACCGGTGTCGGTATGTCCGCATGGACGCAAGTCAAGGAAAGGTCCGTTGCCTTCGGGGCGCCACTGCTGGCGCGCGAGATCGTCGCGTGGCGCAGTGAGGCGCTTGTCGACGGCGTTGCCCCCATGCCCGCAGCAATCCGCCGCAGTCTCCGCGGGTTCTTTCCTGACGACCTGCTCAACCGGGTGCGGTATCGAATCGGCTGGTCAGCACCTCGGTCGCTGAAATCGACCGCGTTCGATATGCTGGACACGCGAGCGATCGCGCTCAGCGACATTGTCGTCTTCCGAGATGCTGCAGTCAGTCAGGACGCGGCGATCTGGGCGCACGAGCTCAGGCATGTTCAACAGTACGATCAATGGGGAATCGAAGGATTCGCCAAGCACTATGTCGCGGACAGCCAAGTCGTTGAGGACAACGCTTGGCAAGAGACCGCTCGATTCAGGATGTGGGTGCTGGAGCATACTGGCAAGGTTTATGGCACGGAGGCTGCGTCCCTGACCCCTTAGGTGAGGGGTCCGGCGCGCGGTTTTTTCCAACGCCGATCACAACATGATGAAAGATGCGTCGCGCGTTGTTTTTTCTCTGTACCAAAGCGTCCGCTTCAGTCAACCTGTCGACGCCTGGATACGGGGATGCCCCTACACCCCCCACGGGGCAACCACCCAACCGTTCCAGGAGCCGGGCCGTGCCGCTCACCCCCCTAGGCGCGGCCCGGCAGCCCTCAATTCTGCCATCGCGCACGGAGCAGGTCTCACCCGACCTCTGCTCTTTTGCGCGTTGCCGGCAATACCGGCGACAGGCCAGATGTTCCCACGAGCGACGGCCCGGCGCTATCCGCTATGGAGCAATTCGCGATTTTTCGTAATCTGGATAATGCCGCTGCCGCGTCCGGAACAACCGCCAGTGCAGCTCCATGACTGCGCCGAGCTCGTGAAAGTGTTTCCGACGGCCGTTCGCCGTATCGCTCGGCATAGCTGGCGGAAAAACGGCCAAAATGAAAAAACCCGCAGTCGCTGGCAACCTGAGTAACGGTGGTCGTGTCTTCGGCACGCAGCAGAGCATTGCGGGCATTCGCCATTCGACGCTGTGCAACGGCCTGCATCGGTGTACATCCGCGCAGCCGGCGAAAGGTATTTTGTACTGTCCGCACACTGACGTTGCCAATCGCGGCAAGATCTTCAACTCCTATGGGCTCGGCAAAATGCGAATCGAGCCACGCCTCGATTCGCTGCAACTGCTGGGCCGCCAGATCATCGATCCATCTATTGGCGGATGGCCGCAGGTCGGCCAAGCACTCGATGAACAACGAGAGCAACGAGCGCTCCAGATGCTGCAATGCGGTGCGCGAGGCAAGGAGGTGCGAATCAGCGACGTCCAACTCCTGTCCCATCCAGCGACAAAGGCTCTGCAGCGTCGTCATTGCCGGATGGGCGAGAGGAATCGCGGCCGCCCAGCTCTCAAACGGCGGCATCTGGCGCAAGCCGTGACGCGCCAGGGCCTTTTTCACAAAGGTGCCATCAAAACTGAGAAGCAAAATTTTGAACGGTTCGATGTCGAGCTGCAGTTGCTGCCCTGGTGCCTGCAACACCACGCTCGTCGTCGACGAGACCGCTTCATGGCCATTGATACGATGATGGATGCCGCCGGCTTCGTGGAAGGTCAGATGAAACGTGTCGGTGACGGGACCACAATTCACGTGAATTGGGGTTTCGTTATCGCCATAGGTGAGCGTGGTGCGATCGAGCGTGGCGAGGTGCCAACGCAGCGAATAGCTCCGCCCACGCCGCAGCCACGATTCGTGCCTCTCCCACATCCGACCAACAGTCTCCCGCGCCTCGTCGAGGTCGTTGGTGACCATCTTGCAATGCGTGTTGAGAAGATGACCGCTCATCTGCGCCGCATGCCGGACAGAAGGAGAATCACCGAGGGTCCCTCGGCCGACGCCGATGTCGCGCAAGCGTATCAGATGGCTTCTCGCCGAAAACCTGCGAGTACCGCATGGCAAAGCGGCCGAGATGGAAAAAGCCCGCATCCATTGCCGCGCGCGTGACGTTGACCTCCGGCCCGCCGCCACGAAGCGCATGCCGAACATGATCGAGCCTGCGGCGCTGGATGGCTTCCGATGGCGTGCAGCCGCGAAGTCGTTGGAACCCTCGTCGCAGGGCGCGCACGCTTACCCCGGCGATGACCGCCAGATCATCGACGGTAATTGCGTCGGCGCAGTGCGAGTCGAGCCATTCCTCGACCCGCCGGAGTTGCGCCGCGTCGAGGTCTTCAGAGCGCCGCGCCGAAGCCACGTCCTGTGGCACGAGCACGTCAAGCAGCAGGCTGAGGAGCACTCGCTCGAAGCGAAGGGCACATGCCCGATTTTGCAGCAGCGGCGTCATTGGCCGATCGAATTCACGGGCGAGCCACTGGCACAAGGAGCGCAATGTCGCGACGGCTGGAGCTTTGGTCGCAAACCCCGCGGCCCATTTGTTCGAATCGGGGACGCCACCGTCAAGGCGACGGGCAAAGGCCGATTGAACGAGGTCTTGGCCGAGACTGACCCGCAGGCGACGCACCCGGTGCGTGTCCATCAACAAAGTCTGCCCCGGCGCGTAGAGCACCGCTCTCTCCGGCGAGGACGTGATTGGTTGACCATCGATGACGTGATCGACGGCGCCGCTTTCGTGCATGCTGAAGGTATAAAATCTGCTGACAGGGACACACAGGGCCCGAATCGGCCCGTCACTGTCGATAAAGCTGAGTGAAGAGTTACCGAAGTCGGCTTGGCGCCAGTCCATCAGGATCGTGCGGCCATGGCGGAGTTCCGACGTATGTCGCTCCCACGCCCCGGCGATGTATGAACGTGCCTCGTCCAGGTCCCGCGTGACCAGTCGGGAATGTGAGAGCAGGTAGTCGTCGCTCATATCTGATGCCCGCGTTCGCCCTGAACGCTGCTCTTGTTGACCGCGTTGGCCGATTATGACGCATCTTAGTCAAGGTCACCGGGGATGAACAGATGGCTTGCGCCAAATCGAGCAATGCCATACGGATGTCCGGGTGCCTCTCCCTGTTCGGGCCACGCTGGAGTAGCATCAGCGGAGTTGCGTGAGCGCCGGTGCCGAATCCTCAATGTTTTGAATCTTTTCCATACCCTGGCGCATGCTGGTCATGATGAATTCAGCGCGTTTCGCTGGCCCGCCCGCCTTTTTGTGCGAGAAGGTTCGCGCCCACGCCTCCATCTTTACCGTCAACGCGCACAACACGCCGCCAATTGTGGTGTGATAGCTTTTGATCATTGTCTCCACCTTGCGGAACCGGTCGGCCGAGACATGATCCCAAAGATCCTTGGTGCTGCGATCGAAGCTTTCGAACCGGCCTGTGATCGCCAGCATCGTCGCGTTCATCGTCTCCTCGATCATCCGGCACGACGCGTTGATATTCTGATCGCGCTGGACTGGCCAGCTCTTGCGCAGTTCGTCGAGCCATTCGAGAAAGCCGGTCACGAGCGGCTCGATATGGTCGAGACAGCTCCGATAGTAAGATAATGACAAGAAAATATCCCCGTAGTCTTCCAGAAATGTTGGGATATCTTCAAGCTTGACTTCGAGTTTTGCCGCCATCATGCGCAGTTTTTCTAGTGCTTTGCTGATGTTTGGATCACGAAAAAGGGCAATGATATCCTCAAATCCGCGAATCGAGACGTCTGCATCGCCATAGATATTGGCGATTAGCGGGCGGGTGAACGCCACCATGTAGGAGGTCAGTTCCTTATTCTTGGTGTCTGAGAGACGAAGCGCGCTGAAATCGTTCACCGGAATGTTGTGCTGGCGCAGCAGGATGCGCAGGCTGTAGACATCAAAGCTCGGCAGCTGTGCCAGCTTGCGCATAATCAACAGGTCCGGGTGCATGCCGACATCGCGCCAGCCAAACTGGTGCGGCAGGTCCTCGATACCGATTTGGCCGGAGCCGCATTTCGCGTCTTCGAAGAGTTCGATGACGCTATCGAGACGCACGTTTTTGATCAGGCGCGCGCGTGTCAATGCCGGTGTCTGAAGCGGAATGATCGCCAGCGGCAGGATATAGAGGGAGTCGCGATCGATGTCGCGAATGTTGGATTCAATGACCGCGGTTTCTTTCATTTGGATGTTCCCAAGCCCGGCCTGCGGCGCGCGCTCGTGCGTCAGCTTTCAGCGCTTGGCGAAGGATACGCCAGCAATTCCTTACAATTCGTATGCATGCGGACGACGCCTGGCATCGGCGGCCGCACCCTTTGCGCAGGCCGTCCCGTGCCTCGTTATCGACTGACGATCGAATATGACGGCTCACCGTTCGTTGGTTGGCAGCGCCAAGACAACGGGAGGTCCGTTCAGCAGGTTCTCGAAGACGCCTTGCTCCGGTTCTGCAACGAGCGTCTCGTCGTTCATGGAGCGGGGCGAACCGATGCCGGCGTGCACGCGGCCGCGCAGGTCGCCCACGTCGACCTTGCCCGGCCGGCTGCGGCGTCGACGGTGCGTGATGCGATAAATTTTTACCTCAAGCCCCTGCCGGTCGTCGTGCTCGCCGCCGAGCCGTGCGATCGAACCTTCCACGCGCGTTTTTCCGCGATCGAGCGAAAGTATCTTTACCGCATTCTCAATCGGCCCGCGCCTCCCGCCCTGGAGCGCGGGCGTGTGTGGTGGATCCCGAAACCGCTTGATACCGACGCGATGGTCCGAGCGTCGCGCGTTTTGGAGGGCCATCACGATTTTTCGACCTTCCGCTCAACCCAATGCCAGGCCCGCACGGCGGTAAAGTCGTTGTCCTTGCTCGATGTTCGTCGGCAGGGCGACGAAATTCACATAGAGGCGCGCGCCCGTTCATTCTTGCACAACCAGGTGAGAATCATCGCCGGCACGCTGGCACGCGTCGGAGATGGAAAGTGGACGGCCGACGACGTCGCCGCGGCGCTAGCGGCGTGCGATCGCACGCGCGGAGGCCCCACGGCGCCACCCCAGGGCCTTTCTCTTGCCGGCGTCGGCTATTGATGCACCGGGCCGGTGCGTCGCGCCGATCAGACCACGCGGGCCGCGGGTCGCTGGCCAACGCCCCCGGGCCAGACGAAAACAGATGGAGGCGCCAGCGCAATCTTCGCGTATATCACTCTTCGTGAGTGCGTGGGCCGGCGGCGACCGGGCCAAATCGCGCGGGCCAGATGGCGTGAACCAGCAACTAAATGACCTCGCCAAAAGGGAGAGCGGACAATGCGGCAGTTGACCCCCGAAGGGCAGCAAGTCGTCGACGATCTCGCGCGACGCTACGCCGTCAGCACGGATGCCGTAACGACATTGCTGGAGAGTCTGGTCGCGGGGGGTGGGACAATGGCGCAATTCAGTCATCCCGATCTCGGTGGCATGGGTCAATGGTCGCGTGGCGGAATGACCATGGTTGGCGATATGTTCAATCATGGGCTGAAAGCAAAAGTCGATGGCCTCTGCTCAGAATTATCCGATCTGATCGGCCGACAGCCGTTTGCCTCGATTCCGGCGGCAAGTCAGTCGCAATACCAGGGCGCAGGTACCGGCTCCTACCAAGGACAGTCTCAGGGCGGTGGATCTTCCTTTGGCACGACCCGCTTCGGCGATGTCAGCCTCTATGTGGCTGACAGCGGCAGCTTCGGAACGTGGTGGCCGGGCGATCTCGGCGTACCGTCGTCGACTGGCGGACAGAATAACATCCGCTACGCCTACTTTCCCGATTCCCGACGTCTCGCCATCGACATCGGCGGTCGCGTGACGGTTTATAATACCGGGGATCATTGGATTTCGGGTGTCTCGCAGCAGCAAAGCGGCGACGCATCGCTGACATTCACCAGTCAACTCGGGCTGGTGCGCGTAACCGATCTGCCGGTCGTCAGCAACCCCAGCGATGGAAACACGGCCGAACCGGCACGCGCGAAAACACCGGCGTCGCCGCTTGCTGCCCGTGACGAGCTGCCCGCAGAACCGCCTCCCGCCGCGGGCATGGACTTGAACCGCGCCGAGCCGGCCGTGGAGACGGACATCGTCGCCGGGGCACCGGCGATGGATGTTGCGCCAAAGCCGGACGCGCCGGCGTTCGCTGCGGCACCGGCGGAGCAGACCCGTCTGGAGCCGGGAAAACCGGAGCAAGCCATGAGCAAGAGTGACGACATCTTCGCCATGATCGAGCGCCTGGCCGCACTGCGCGATAAGCGCATTCTTTCCGAAGATGAGTTTACCGCGAAGAAAACCGAATTGCTGAGCCGGCTTTAATCGAAAAGCCGCGAGGTTAGTACAATCGCGCGGCGATACCATCGATCAGCACGCTCAAAAGAACGTCCAGCAGAACGAGCCCGGCGGCGGTGAGCGGCGGCACGCGCAGCGCGTTGCGGGCGATGAACCAAAGAAAGCCACCCATCGCCAGGAAGGCGACGAGCCACAGGGCCTGACCGGTATCCGGGCCCACCAAGCGCAGCATGACCACGAGATCGAGCGGTACGAAAATGAGGTTTTGCAGCGCAATCGACCAGTTGTACGCGGTAAGGTATTCCTCGAAATTCTCGCGACAGCGAAGGATATCTGAAAGCGCTTCGAGGACAACGGGATAGGCAACCCACGCCATGACGTACGCGATCAGTTCGACGAGCGCGTACGGCACGACGCTGACCTTCTGTCCGGTACGGAACCCGACGAAGACATCAAGCGCGTAAACCGGCGCGACGAACCCCGCCACCACGAACGAGCGCAAGGCGCCGCTTGGTGTTCGGTTGAAGAAGGCGAGACCACCGCTGTCGAGGTGTGCCAGTCTCCACACGCCATAAAGCGATAAAAAGATTTCGCGGGCGCTCAGCATGCTGCGCTTTCGATGCTCTCGGCAAAGAAAAGAAGCAGAGTTTGCTCGTAGATGCGTGTCAACGCCTCGATATCGGCAACCGCGACGTTTTCGTCGACCTTATGCGCCGTATCGCCCACCATGCCGAACTCGCACACGGGGCAGACGGCCTTGATAAACCGGGCATCTGAGGTGCCGCCGGTGGTGCTGAGATCTGGCTCACGCCCGCTCGCTTTGCGCACGGCCTCCGCGACCACATGGCTGAGAAGACCCTCAGCGCAAAGAAAAGCCTCGCCCGAACATTCCCACGCTAACTGGAAACGATCGGACACGGCGGCACATTGCCTCTCGAGCCACTCGGCAACGCTCTTGCCGGTATGGCTGTCGTTGAAACGGACGTTGAGACGCGCCCTGGCGCGGGCAGGAATAACGTTCGTCGCGGGATTGCCGACGTCGACTGAGGTAAAGGTGATGGTTGACGGCTGAAAGTGCGGCGTGCCGTGATCGAGGGGGGTTGCGTCGATTGCCGCCAGCATCCGCACCAGGTGGGGGATTGGATTGTCGGCGCGCTCAGGGTAGGCGCTATGCCCCTGTACGCCCACAACCGTAATCTCGGCGTTGAGGCTGCCGCGCCGGCCGATTTTGATCATGTCCCCGATCGCATCCGGATTGGTCGGCTCGCCGACGAGACAGGCATCGATCCGCTCCCCGCGGGCGTTCAGCCATTCGAGCATTTTGCGCGTGCCGTTGACCGCCGGCCCCTCCTCGTCGCCGGTGATCAACAGGCTGATCGACCCGAGCGTTCCGTCGTGCCCAACAACACATCGCGAGACGGCGGCAACGAAGCAGGCGATGGCGGCCTTCATGTCGGCCGCGCCACGACCGTAAAGACGGCCGTCTCGGACCTCGGCGGCGAATGGATCAACACTCCATGCGGCGAGGTCGCCCGGTGGAACTACATCGGTGTGCCCGGCAAAGCAGAAATTCGGCCCCGACCGGCCACGCCTCGCGTAGAGATTATCGATCGTCGGCGTTCCGTCCTGCTCGAAGCGCATGCGCTCGCATGAAAAACCGAGCGGTTCGAGCGCGTCCTGCAATATGCCCAGCGCCCCGGCATCGGCGGGGGTAACGCTGGCGCAGCGGATCAACGCCCGGCTGAGTTCAAGTGGGTCGACGATGATGGACACGTTAGCCCCTGCGACGGCGAGACAAACCCGAAAGGCGGCATTCTGTGGGACGGCAACGCGCCGGCGCCAGGGCTAATCGCGCAGCAAGTCGTTGATTGACGTCTTGGCGCGTGTCTTTTCATCAACGCGTTTGACGATAACCGCGCAATAGAGACCGGGGCCGGGTGTGCCGTCGGGCAGGGGCTTTCCCGGCATCGTCCCGGAGACGACAACAGAGAATGGCGGAACCGCGCCATAGTGCACCGCGCCGGTCGTCCGATCGACAATGCGGGTTGACGCGCCGAGGTAAACCCCCATCGACAGCACCGATCCCCGGCCGACGCGAACCCCCTCCGCCACCTCGGCCCGAGCACCGATAAAGCAGTCGTCCTCGATGATAACGGGATCCGCCTGCAGCGGCTCCAGCACGCCGCCGATACCGGCGCCACCGGAGATGTGGCAGTTGCGTCCGATCTGCGCGCACGATCCGACCGTGGCCCAGGTGTCGATCATGCTGCCCTCGCCAACGTAGGCGCCCACGTTGAGAAAGCAGGGCATCAACACTACGCCGGGGGCAACGTAAGCGGAATAGCGCACGGTGCAGTTGGGCACGGCGCGAAAACCGGCGGCACGGAACCGTTCCTTGTCCCATCCCTCGAATTTTGGGCGAACCTTATCGAACCAGGGTGCGCCAGCCGGACCGCCCGCGACCGGCACTGAATCGTTCAGGCGGAAGGAGAGCAGGACGGCCTTCTTGAGCCACTGCTGCACCCGCCAGCCCCCTTCATCGTCCGGCGCGGCGACGCGCGCGCGGCCGGAATCGAGTTGCTCCAGCGCTGCCTCGACCGCCTCGCGCACGACACCGTTTGTCGCCGCGCCGATCGACTCTCGGTTTTCCCAGGCGGCATCGATCGTTGCTTGCAGGTCGAGAGACATCGCTGGCGGCCTTCCAAATGGCGATGGGGAAACATGGATGCCGACCATGCGCAAGCACGCCGGCGGTGTCAACGATCCGCCGCGCCCAGCCGTCACACGGGCGTAAAGCCCCCCTGCTATGCATACCCGCCTTCGCGGCCTCTTTGAGGAGGAGTGACGCCAAGGTCGAAACGCCGATCATTAATTAAAGCGCTGACCCCAAGTCTTGTCTCCGCAACGCTGCTATCGCTGCCGGTCGTTGCTTCCGCCGGTGAAGACACCAAGGCATCGGCAAGCCCGCGGCCCAGCAAGCGCCGAAAGTTATCCTGATATCACTCGACGGTGCGCAGCCCGACCTGATCAGCGCGTTTCTCGATAGCGACGCGATGTCGCGCCACAGCGGCCTTGGCATCATCCGCAGGCGCGGCGTTTCCGCGCGGCAGAATATTACCGCCACACCGTCGCTGACTACGGTTTCGCATATCACCATCGCCACAGGATCGAGTGCGGTTCACAACGATATCCCCGGCAATACCTTCCACCCCGTCGGGGCCAGCATCGCCTCGAGCATCAGCGGTTTCGCGGCACCGATCGGCGGCTACGACATCGACCCCCTGGGTCCGAGCGTAACGCCGACAGCCGAACCGTTGTGGGTGACGTTGCGCGCCGCCGGACCGAAGATCAAGGTGAATAAAACCATGGCGCTGGTGCGTAACATCGATGTTGCGCCGACGATCATGTCCATCCTCGGTGTCGAGCCGGAAACAACGGTCGATGGTCGGGTGTTAAGCAAGATCTTCCGCAACTAACCCCTTATTTGTCCGGAACCGTCCGCGTCTCGAACGCTCACATGTCGCAGGCACGAACGGTATTTCCGGCTGAAACCGACTTCCTTTGAGCCTGTGATTTGCCAGCACCCGCGGAACCGTTTGCCGTTTGCGGGATTACCTTAAGTGTCGTTGAACAAACTGCGGGAGTTTACAATGAAGTCACGACCAAACATCAGGGCGGCGCTTTTCCTCGCCGCTGGTGCTGCGATCGCAGCAGGAGGGATCGGGAGCAGCGCCCTCGCCGAATCAAACGGATCGTTGGTGATGGCTGCGGAGAGCAGTTCGACCACCCAGGACAAAGACAATGTCCAAGGAACCGCTCCGCATACGGGCACAGGGATTGGCGATGCGAAAGCACCTCAACAGCAAATACCGGCGGAGAAGATGAGCAAACCCCTCGATTCAACCATGGATAAGGGTGGGGCTACGTCCGAGGACAACGCCGATAAGTACGAGCGCAAATCGGGTGAAAAGCCCGCACCTTGATGCCAGGCACAGTGGCTTGGCCACGACGCCCGGCAGCTTGCACCGCCGGGCACCACTGCCCGCAACCGTGTCAGGTTCGGGGCCGATGCGCTGTGCCGATGCTCAAATCGTTCCGTCGGCGACGTCGGTGAGCCATTCGGCGAGGTCATCGACCATAAAATGGATATAGCCGGCATCGGCGCCCACAGCGCCCCATTCCGAATTTGTGCGCACCCACACCGTCGTCATGCCCATCGCCGCCGCGGGGGCGAGGTTGCGTGCCATGTCCTCGACCATCACCGATCGGCGCGGATCGATCGCATGTCGCTCAACCACGGTGCGGTAGATGTCGGGTTCAGGCTTCGGGCGGAAGTCGGCGGCAAAGATATCAAACACCCCGCAAAAATGATGATCGATGCACAGACGCTTGAGGACACGTTCCGCGTGCGCGGTCGACGCGTTGGTAAAGACGATCTTTCGTCCGGGTAACGCGGCGAGAGCCCGCCCGAGTGCGTCGGCGGGCGCGAGAACGCTGACATCGATATCATGCACATGGTCCAGAAACGCAGCCGGATCCATGCCGTGCCGCTCCATAAGACCGCGCATCGAGGTGCCAAATTCGGCGAAATATTGCTTTTGCAGCGCATAGGCCGCGTCTTGATCAACCCCAAGCAGCTCTGCGATATAGCCGCGCATGCGTGCGTCGATCTGGCTGAATAGGTCGATCGATGCCGAATAGAGGGTGTTGTCGAGATCGAACAGCCAAGCGTCAGCGTCGCGGAGGGGCGAGATTGGCGCGACGACTGACGTCGCCTTCTGACCGGTTTCGATGGAAGACCGCTCGTTGCCGCCGCAGGCACGCTGTTCCTCGTTCATGTTGCAGAGCGTGCCCTCTCTCGCATCAGTGCGCAAGGCGCGAGGTGAAGATTAACTTTTTCTCTACCTCGCCCGCCTAATATCGGAAGGTCGCGAACGGTGCCCCGAGGCGGATTGACACATGACATTATCCTCTGATTTCCACGGCAAAGCGCTTGACCCAATTCGTCTCGATCGCGATCGTTTCGTCGCTCTCGCTTTCTCCGCGGCCGAAATTTTGTTTGAGCTGGCCAGCGACGGGTGTATCGCCTATGCGGCTGGCGCCACCGAGTCGCTTCTGAAGCGCCCCCTACATAAGATCATTGGCGTTTCGATCTTCGAGCTCACCGTGCCCAGCGAGCGCGCCGTTCTGCGTGAACTGATGGCCAATGCCCGGCGCGGCCGGCGCATTGACAGCGCTCCCTTGCTATTCGCGACCACCGAAGGAGGGTCGGCTTGTTTCAGCGTCTCCGGTTACCAGTTACCGGACCTGAACGGGCACTATTTCTTCAGCTTGCGACGGCACACCGGCAAGACACTGCCCCGCCGCCCCGCCGATATCGCGCGAGACGAAGTTAGCGGGTTGCCGTGTGATCGCGATTTTGTCGACATGGTCGCCCATCACCTCACGGAGACGTCGCACAAAGACGATACACAACTGACATTAATTACCTTGCCTGGCTTCGAGTGTCTGCAAAAACGGTTGGTCGAGACCGCCGAGCATCACTTGTTCGCTGTCCTCGGCGAACACTTGCGCCAAGCATCGCTCGGCGGCGATGCCGCCGCCCGCCTGTCAACGGGACGCTTTAGCGTTCTGCACGACCGTGAGCTCGACCTCTCCCGCCTTGAGGAGGACATCGCCAACCTCACTCGCGAGGTCGATCCGCTGAAACGCGGCCTCGATATTGAAACATCGACGATCACCCTTGAAAACGACGCGACTGACGCAGCCCAAGCGGCTCAGGCTATCAGCTATGCCATCAGTCATTGCGGCGCATCTAAGCGATCCTTAGAGAAGTTTCGCGCCAGTATCTCACTGCTGGCGCAAGAAGCAATCGAGGCGGCGAACAACATGCAAAAGATCGTCGCCGAGGCCGACTTCGATATCGTCTTCCAGCCGATTGTCAATGCGCGCACGAGTGTCGTTCACCACTACGAAGCGCTCGCGCGCTTCAGCGATTCTTATGGCTTCGGATCAGCCTACGAACACATTGCCTTTGCCGAGGCGACGGGGGTCATCACCGATTTCGATCTGGCGATGGCGCGCAAGGCCGTCGACTGGTTACGTCAAAAAACCACGATGAACAGCAATGTGAGCATCGCCGTCAACCTTTCAGGTCAGTCGATCAACTCAACGCCGTACCTTGCGAGCATTGATCGCCTGCTCAGCGAAAACCCGTGGCTTCGGGGTCGCCTGTTGTTTGAGATTACCGAATCCTCGCGCATCACCGAACTTGTATCGGCAAACAACTTTATCCAGAGGCTGCGCCAGCAGGGTATCAAGGTTTGCCTCGACGACTTTGGTGCCGGCGCGGCCAACTTTCAATACCTTGCGACGCTCGAGGTCGATATTGTCAAAATCGACGGACTGGCGATTCATAACGCGCAAAAAGCCCACAAGGGCAAGGCTTTCCTTAAGGCTCTGGTCGGGCTGTGTCATGAGATCGGCGTCATCACTGTCGCCGAGATGATCGAATCCGACGCGTTGCTTAGCTTTGTCCGCGAATGCGGCGTGCATCTCGTTCAAGGCTATCTGTTCGGGCAACCATCGCCCGACATTGCCGCCTTCAAGCGCAAGAGTCCGCTGCTTAAGGCGCGGGCTTGACTGCCGTCCGCCACTCCTGTTTGTGGCGCATCCGTGGTGATTAAACCGGCCGAAAGACAGGTCACGCGCCTGGGATAACCGGCAAAGGCGCGTTATGTCGGTCTCGCCTTGCAAGCGCGACGACGAAAGGGTGGCGCGAGGGGTCCGTTTTTCCGCGTCAGCCCGCCTTGACCAGGGTGCCGGCACCATGTTCGGTGAACAACTCGAGCAAAATGGAATGCGGCACGCGGCCATCAACGATGACGGCGCCTTCGACACCCTTGCCCACGGCGTCGAGACAGGTCTCGATCTTGGGAATCATTCCGCCACGGATGGTGCCGTCAGCCATCCATCGCCGCGCCTGAACCGCCGTCATCTCCTGAATCAGCTTGCCGTCCTTATCGAATACCCCCTCGATGTCGGTCAGCATCAGCAGGCGCCTGGCACCAACCGCAGCGGCAATGGCACCTGCCACGGTATCGGCATTGATGTTCAAGGTCTCCCCGGCAGCACCGATACCGATGGGCGCGATCACCGGGGTGATGTCCGAACGCTCGTAGAACTCCAGAATATGCGGATTGATTTCGCTCGGTTCGCCCACAAGGCCGAGGTCGAGGATGCGCTCGATATTCGAATTGGGATCGCGCTTGGTTCGGCGTAGCCGTTGCGCCTGGATCAGGTTGCCATCCTTGCCCGACAGGCCGACGGCGAATCCCCCAGCCGCATTGATCGCCGAGACAATTTCCTTGTTGATCGAACCGGCAAGGACCATTTCGACGACCTCGACGGTCTCCTTGTCGGTGACGCGCAGGCCGTCAACAAATTCACTTTTGATCTTCAAGCGATCGAGCATGCGGCCAATTTGCGGGCCCCCGCCATGAACCACGACAGGATTGATGCCGACGTGGCGCAGCAGCACGATGTCGCGGGCGAATGTTCGAAACAAGTTCGATTCGCCCATGGCGTGGCCGCCGTATTTGATAACGAAGGTGGCGCCTGCATAACGGCGCATGAACGGCAGCGCCTCAGAAAGAGTTTGTGCTTTCGCCAGCCATTCTTCCTTCGAAGGAAGGCTCTGATCGCTCGTCATATCGTTCGTGATTCCGTGCATGGCGCCGGACTTTAAGCGGCGGCGATCAGAATACCAGCGCTATTTTTCCGAACGTATCGGGCATTCGCCTCTGAAATAGATTTGCCAAACGCGGGGTGACGTTTTCTCCAGAAAGTCACGCACTTTCGTATCGGCAGCCGATCCGCGCCGACTTACCGCACACGTTTCGATTGCGCCAGACGCACCGATCCCGATCGCGGACCGTCGTAAGACTTCCGGTAGAAACTGACGAGACGCCCCATCAGTTCAAGAAGGGTAAGACGCCCCTCTTCCAGATAGGCCTGGGCTTTTTCGATCGTAACACCCGACATTTTTCCGCCGATCGCGGCTGCATGAACTTCGATGATATCACGCGGCCCGGCGCGCAGGCCGGCAAGCTGTCCGCATAACGCGTGTATGTTTTCCCGCCAGTTTTCAGTCTTGATTGCTCTGGTGTCGAGCGACTCGTCCAACAGGTGCCCGTAGTGCTCGACAATCAGATTAAAATCCTCTGGGTAGGCGTCTTTGATTGGCACCCCGTCACACGTGCCCGGTTCCGCGATGGCGGTCCCCTGGCGTGCGATGTGTTCAATCCCGCGAACCTCCCGCTCCTGCTCTTCCTGCCGGCGTGCGTTTTCCTGAAGGTTGCGCGCCAGATTGCGTTCGATTGCGTACCGTATGGCTCGACCCAGTACCGGTGAGCGCATCTCTCGCTTAAGGAGGTAGTCCTCGGCTCCTCCCCGCATCGCTTCAATTCCTGCCAACTCGTCGTCCAGGCCGGTCAGAACGAGAATGGGCGTGTCCGATGCGTACTCATAAAGTTTTTGAAATGTCTCAACGCCTTGCGAGTCGGGAAGACCGAGATCCAACAGAATTGTATCGAAGCCCGCGACCTCGACGTAACGGATCGCCTCCGAGAGCCGCGACGCACGCGTCAATTCAAAAGTGCAATCTTGTAAATCAGCGAAAGCATCTTCCAGGATCATGCGATCGGTCGGGTTATCTTCAACCACCAGCACGCGCACTATTTTGTTCCACGACATAGGATTTTTTTCCCCAATACCGCGTGCCGATCGCATTCGCCGGAGATTACATCCGTTCGGCTCGACGTTCCCTTAATACGTCGTTCGATCGAATGAGCGGAGCTAAGAAACCATCGGAGGGAGTGTCGCGACCTCAAACCAGTAGTCGCACACTAACCGCATAGATTCAGAAAATTTTTCGAAGTCTAAAGGTTTTGTAATATAACAATTTGCGTTCAATTGATAGCTACGCATGACATCAGATTGTGCCTTTGACGCGGTTAATACGCAGACTGGAATCGAGCACAACTGCTTATCGTTCTTGATTTCGCATAAAACATCATGCCCTCGTGTTCCTGGCATGTTAAGGTCAAGAAGTATTAAATCTGGACGTATGCTTTCTTTATAAGGCGCTTTGCCACGCAGATATGGCATAACCTTACTGCCATCATCCAAGAGGGTTACATGATTGCGTTTTATGCAATCACCTAGAGCCTCTGATGTAATCATTGCATCCGTCACATTGTCTTCAACCAGGAGAACCTCAAAAGGTCTAGCGTCTGTGCCGCGCGGATCCATCGTTTTTCCTAGTGACCAAAGGGTCAATGCTGCTAACTTTGGAGCAGGATCCAGATTTGTGCTCCTGACACGAGCACCCTCAAATGAGGTATATAAACCAAACCACATCGCCGGGCAAGGCGTGGGCTTTCGATTTTCCCAGTTACCTGTTGGCCGAAGATGCAAATGATGGAAGGGTAAAGAAAAAGGAAGAGCCCTCTCCTGGCTGAGAGTTGACGCCGATCGTACCGCCATGCGACTGCACAATTTGCCGGCACAGGGCAAGACCAATTCCAGTTCCTAAATATTCTTCTCGTGTGTGCAGCCGCTGGAATAATTCAAACACGCGTTTTGTTTGGTCAGCAGGAATACCGATTCCGTTATCGTCAATAATTATTTCCCAATGATTTCCTTTATCTTCCGCCCTTACGCGGATTTGCGGAACAATATCAGCCCGGTGAAACTTAATTGCGTTCCCCAAAATATTTTGCAAAAGCATCACCATTTGTTCTTTATTTCCAAGAACAGTGGGAAGTGTTTGCACTTGAATCTGCGCACAGGCATCCGCGATCGCTTGAGCAAGGTTCTGCATGGCCGCAGAGACGGCGGTGTTTAAATCCACCGCGCCGTGAACCCTTGGCGCGCGCTGTACACGTGAAAAGGCAAGGAGATCATCTATCATCTGATGCATGCGCTGCGCCCCCTCGACGGCATGCCGGATGAATTTACGAGCCCTGTCGTCCAGCTGCGCGGCATAGCGCTTTTCCAAAAGCTGGACGGATCCCGCGACCGCGCGCAGTGGCTCTTGCAAATCGTGCGAGGCTGCGTAGGCAAATTGGGTCAATAACTCGTTGGACCGCTTGAGGTTGGCGGCCTGCTCACGCAGAGCGTGCTCCGCGATCTTCTCCTCAGTAATATCGCGCGTAATGACGGCGGCACCGACAGTGCGTCCCTTATCATCCCGAATGGGCGAGAGTGTTGTCGATACGTCAATGTTCGAGCCATTTTTATGGCGGCGTACAGTTTCAAAATGCTCGATGCTTTCCCCTGCGCGAAGCCGTGCCATCACGTCGTCTATCTCGGTGCGCCGATCATCGGGGACCAGAATCCGGATCGTCTCGCCGATAATTTCGTCTGCAGTGTAGCCAAAAATTCGCTCGGCGCTTGCATTCCAACTGGTCACGATCCCATCGAGCGTTTTTGAAACGATGGCATCGGTTGACGATTCAACAATCGCGGCAAGCCGCTTGGTCGTATTGAAACGAACAGCGGCATCGAGTTTCTCTTGGGTCAGATCGCGGATGATGCCGACGAAAATTTTTCGCCCGGCCACCGACCCTTCCCCAACCGAAAGATACATCGGAAAGGTCGTGCCATCCTTCCTCCGCCCTTCAACCTCGCGTCCGATACCAATTATGCGCCGTTCTCCGGTCTCAGCATAATGGCGTAAATAACCATCGTGTTCTTGGCTATAACGTGATGGCATAAGTATTTTTACATTTTTCCCAATAACTTCATCCGCTGTATATTGAAAAAGTTTGTTACATGACTGACTATAAATCTCCACTGTTCCATGCTCGTCGATAACCACAATACCATCGACCGCAGCGCTCAATAGAACATTGAACAGATCTTCGCCGGGCGTTTTTGAAAATGCGCCGGATACGGGTGATTGCGTCACGTTATTGCGAGTCCGCGGAAGAATATACCCTGATCGGACCTACAAGCTCCCGACGCACTTCGTGTGCCAAGCCAGGGGTCCCGAACGATCAGCATGGTGCTCCTTTCTCCTTCTTCGATGATTGGCAACCGGCGCGTTCCGCGCCTTCCAGCGGTCGATCTTCCCAAAACGACAGGAATATTATCATGTTTTATCCCGAGTTAAAAGATCCCAGTCTTTGTAATCCCTCATGTTAAGTTTATTTCGCGCCTTTCCGGTAAAAAGCGTGCCGGCAGACGGGCTGAAGCGGACCCCGAATTTGGGGCCAGTGGCTTGATTGGAGCGGGGTCGGCTCCGTCGTGGTAGACAGAGACGATGATGAAGAAGCCGAGACGGAAGCTCGATACGGCGCTGAAGCCGCGGACGACCAAGCCGGCGCCGGGGCACAAGATCTTCCCGTATCTGCTGCGCGACCAGGTGATGTCGGCCGAACCAGGTGTGGGCGGCGGATATCACCTACATCCCGATCGGCCGCGGCTTCCTCTACCTGGTGGCGATCATCGACTGGGCGAGCCGGGCGGTACTGGCCTGGCGGCTGTCGAACACGATGGACGGCGCGTTCTGCGTCGACGCCCTCGACGAGGCGCTGGCGCGCTTCGGCCGGCCCGAGATCTTCAATACCGACCAGGGCAGCCAGTTCATCAGCGCCGCCTTCACCGGCCGGCTGGCGAGCGCCGACATTCGGATCTCGATGGATGGCCGATGGATGCAACGTCTTCATCGAACGGCTGTGGCGGTCGCTGAAGGACGAGGACGTCTATCTGAAGGGCTACGCCGACGGCCGCGATGCACGTGACGGGATCGCCGCGTGGATCGGCTTCTACAACACCCGCCGGCCGCATCGGGCGCTGGCCGGCCGGACCCCGATGGCGGTGTGGCGCGATGGCATCCACGGCTCCCTGCCCGGCAACGCCGTGGACATGACGCTGCGCTTGGACGACGCTGCCGCGTCGCCCACATGCCCACCGCGACAACAGCAACAAACGCCTTGCGTGGCGTGATCGACAAGAACAGAGCCGGCCAGCCTTCCAATCAGGAAGTACGCATCCGGTGATGGCCGCCTTGTGGTGAGGCGGGATTTTGTGCGGCATTTGGCTCGGATTTGGAGCTAGCGGCAGCGCAAGATCGATGTCTTATCGTCAGGGTGAGGTACTGGGACGGGTCGAGCGGCGGCGTCGGTTCTCGCTCGGGCAGAAGCTTGCGGTTCTGGCGGAGGCGTCGGCGCCGGGAGTGGTGATCTCGGCGGTGGCGCGGCGGCATGGGCTGCTGCCGGCACAGGTGTTCAAATGGCGGCGTCTGGCGGCGCTGGTCGTGATCGACATCCCCGGTGCTTCGGAATTGCCATCGTTCGTCGCCGTCGAGGTCGCGGAAGACGCGGCCGCGAACGAGGTGGCGGCGACGGAGGCCGTCGCGGCGGGGCCTGCGGGCAGGGCTGCGGGTGTGCCGGCGATGATGCCGCCCGCGAAGCCTGGGCAAGGTCGGTCGGGGGTGATCGAGATCGAACTCGGCGCGGGTCGCTGTGTCCGCGTGGTTGGCGATTTCGACGCCGAGGCGCTGCGGCGGGTTCTGGACGTGCTGGATCGGCGATGATTGCCGTTCCGACCGGCGCCCGGGTGTGGCTGGCGACCGGACACACCGACATGCGGCGCGGCTTCGATGGGCTGGCGCTGCAGGTGCAGGAAAGGCTGAAGCAGGACCCGCACTGTGGTCATTTGTTCGTCTTCCGCGGAAGACGCGGTGACCTTTTGAAGATCCTTTGGCACGACGGCCAGGGCCTGTGCCTGTTCGCCAAACGTCTCGAACGCGGTCGGCGCGTTTATAAGCAAAACGCAGCGATTGGCGATTTGATCGAGATGCTGCCGTTGCGGGTTCGGCGGAGTTGGCGGCCGACGGCGGTTCTGAGGACCGCAACGAGTTGCATAGCAGGCGGGATGCGGTCCCAGAGGGTTCGAACGTGCTCCCGTCCACGGGGTGACCGGCGGGTGGTCTGGCCCGCGACGACGCGCTGTGACCACCGGAAGCCCATCTCGTGGAAGTAGAGGTCGGCGTGCTCCGGACTGATATGATGGAACACGCCGGCGACGGTACGGCGGACGCGGGAATTGAACCCCTCGACGGAATTGGCGTGGACCGTGCCGCGCGCATATTCGCGCTTGGCATGCTGAACCGTATCGTGCGCTGCGAAGCTCTGGCCGACGGCGGCAAAGGTGCTCCACGCATCGCTCATCAGATGGGTCGCGGCCACGTCGACCTCCTTCTCGAGGACTCGTTCGGTCTCGACGGCAGAGAGGTCGACCACCACCGAGGCCCGTGCGCCACCCGCGACCGTCCCGATCTCCGCGTCACGCGGTCGTTCGACCACCGCGAGGACGCACGCCTTGGTCGTCCGCTTCTGGCCTTTCCGGCCACGGCCGACCGGCGGTGTGTCCCGCTGTTTGCGCGGACGGCCGCCAAGATAAAATTCGTCGATCTCGACCGTTCCCTCCAGCTGGGTCTCGCGCGCCATCATCAGCCGCAGGGCGTGCCCCATGCGCCAAGCCGTGGGTTGGCTCACGCCGAGGGCCTCGGCCAGGCGCACCGACGACAGCCCCTTATCGGATTGCAGGGTCAGCCACAGCGCCTTCAACCAAGTGGCGAGCGGCAGCTTGGTAGAGTGCAGCGGCGTTCGTGTCGTCACCGTGAACTGGAACCGGCAACTGCCGTTCGAGCACTGGTAGAGACCGGGTCTCGCCCGCCAATTCCCCATATCCCGCCCGGCGAGCGCGATCGAACGTCGGTATCCACACGCCGGACAGACCCGCCCGGTCGGCCAGATCATGCTTTCCATCAGGCGGCGGCAGCGCTCCTCGTCGCTGAACGCTCGCACCATGTCATCGACCGTCCTGATCCCAGCCAGCGTCGATCGAACCAAATCTGACATCGCCACCACCCGACTATCCCGAACGTCACTAGAATCAGCCAGAAAGCAGCTTTGTTCAACGATTTTGCTGCGTTTTGTTTGTAAACGCGGCGGTCGGTTTCTGTGGCCGTCGGCGGCCGATGGAACGGTGACGATCACGCCGGCGCAGCTCGCGTATCTGCTCGAGGGCATAGACTGGAGGATGCCGCGGCGAACCTGGCGTCCGATCGCCGCCGGATGAGATAACAGCTTACAAAGGTGTGCGAATCTGATTCAGTTACGAGTCGTGATGACGACGCCCGAGCCGCTGCCCGCCGACCTCGCCGAAGCGCACGCGATGATCCTCGCCGAGCGCGCGGCCCGGTGTGCTGCCGAGGCCGAAGCGGCGATCGCGAAGCAGACGAAGCGGGTTCTCGACCTGGAGATCGAGCGCCTCAAGCTGGAGATCGCCCGGCTGCGCCGGCAGCGGTTCGGTTCCTCGTCCGAGCGCAGCGCCCGGCTGGAGCAGCTGGAGCTGGCGCTGACCGAATTGCAGGAGACCGTCGCCCAGGCCGACGCCGCGGTCGAACTGCGGGCGGCGGAGCGCAGCCCGACCCCGGCGCGCAGCGCCGCGACGCCACGCAAGCCGGCGCGCCGTGCGTTGCCGGAACACTTGCCGCGCACCCGCGTCGTGTATCCCGCGCCGGCGACGTGTCCCTGCAGCCGCTGACCGCGGCGATCGAGGCGCATGTCCGCGCCGCCGCCCGCATCCACGCCGACGAAACGCCGGTGCCGGTGCTGGCGAAGGGCAAGACGCGGGAAGGCCGGCTGTGGACCGTCGTCCGCGACGACCGGCCGTTCGGCGGTCCCCACCTGGACGGAACAGGCCCGCCGGCCGCCGTCTTCTTTTATTCGCCCGACCGCAGCGGCGTGCACGCCGAACGCTTCCTCGCGGGCTGGACCGGTATCATGCAGGCGGACGCCTTCTCCGGCTTCGGCCGGCTGTACAAGACCGATCGCCGGCCTGGCCCGATCACCGAGGCCGGCTGTTGGGCACATGGCCGCCGCGGCTTCTTTGAGCTGGCGGAGCTGCAGCAGGGGCCGATCGCCATCGAGGCGGTCAAGCGGATCGACGCGCTGTTCGCGATCGAGCGCGAGATCAACGGCGCCTCGGCCGAGCAGCGTCTGGCCGTCCGCAACCAGCGATCCCGCCCGCTGATCCTCGACCTCGAAGCCTGGCTCCGCGACCAGAACGCGAGGCTGTCGGCGAAGTCGAAGACGGCAAAAGCCATCGACTACCTGCTGAAGCGCTGGACCGCCTTCACCCGCTTCCTCGACGACGGCAGGGGTTGCCTCTCGAACAACGCCGCGGAACGCGCGTTGCGTGGCATCGCCGTCGGCAGACGGAATTGGACCTTCGCCGGCTCCAACGAAGGCGGCTGCCGTGCCGCGGCCATGTACACCCTGATCGAGACGGCGAAGCTGAACGGCATCGATCCCCGCGCCTGGTTGGCCTCCGTCCTCGCCCGCCTTCCCGGCCACCCCACCAGCCGCATCCACGAGCTGCTGCCCTGGAACTGGCAGGCACCAGAGCCAATCAGCACCGCCGCATAGCCGCTCACAACTGCGCCGGTCCGGCAACCCACTCCAGCCGCGGCCCTCGCCGGATGGGTACATCAGGAACGACGATCCAGTGGTTCCACCAAAGGGGTCCACTTCAGTCACCATCGCCGGAAAGCACCCTTATCTCTGGCGTGTGGTTGATCGAGACGGCTTCGCGCTCGATGTCCTGGTACTGTGCCGGCGAGAACGACAGATGAAGCGGTTCAAGTCATCCCAACATGGCCGACGCTTCCTTGCCGTCCACGATCCGATCGCCAACCTCTTCCCCCTCCTCCGCGATCACCGCCCCGCTGTCGAATACCGAGTTACTTAAACCCTGGTGTGTGCGTCCTGGGCCGAGGTCGCAGATGCCCCCTTGGCGGCGCAACCCGCTCAATACCGCCGACGTCAGCGTCCACCCATCCCTGAGCGGGGTTCACCCGAACAACTGACAGAGCCCGAGAAATCCTGTGTTGCTGTGAACCGGGAGCGATCCGCGTCTACTGTCTGGCCCGGATCAGCGTGCCCAGGTGTTCAAGACAGGCGTCGTATCCGGCACGGCAACCGTCGTTCTCCCACCACGCCTGCACCTCTTTGAGCAACGCCCCCATGCCCGGCCCGGCGGCCAGGCCCAGAGCCTGGGCGTCGCGTCCCTTGAGCGGAAAGGCGACCGGCTGCCACGAATCAATCCGTTGCAGCAGGTCAATCCAGCGGGCATTCCGTCCTTGGGGCGCGCGCGGCGTCTCACAAAGCTCCCCCGCCCAGGAAAGCAAGGCTTGGTCTCGCGCCGCCTCCGCGCCAAGGCGGTAGAGCGCCCGGGCAATCGTATCGGCATCGGCGTCGGGATTGACCGCGCCCGGCTCGCTCATCATCACGCTGAGCCGCTCGCGCTGCCGATTGGACAGTTTTAGCCGATCCGCAATGCGCGTCGCCGCGAATTTGTCCTGCGTGATCAGTGCGCCAAGACGGCGCAACGGATCGGCGGTGACGCTTTCGAGGCGGATCGCCCGGGTATCGAGCCAGCTCAGCATCTTCAGCCGTGCGGTATCCTTCGCTTCTGGCAGAACATGCTCGAGCACTCGCCATGTGCGCATCAGGTCGAAAACATCGCCGGGATCAGGCGCCATCAGTGTGCGAAATACCTCGCCGCGCACCCGTTCTCCAGACAACATGCTGATCTTTTCCGCTCCATCGCGGCAGGCGATGAGCGCGCCTTGATCAATCGGCGGGCGGCCGTACCAGGCGTAGAAGCGGAAGAACCGCAACAGACGCAGAACATCTTCGCCAATTCGTTCCTCAGCCTTGCCGACGAACCGCACGCGCCCGTAAGCGAGATCGTCCATACCATCGAAATAATCGTAGATGTCCCCGTTTGGCGTGCTCGAAAGCGCATTGAAGGTAAAGTCGCGACGGGCAGCATCGGCAATCCAGTCGTCGGTGTAAGCGATCCGGGCACGGCGGCCGAAGCTCTCGACATCGACGCGCAGGCTGGTGATCTCGAATTGCATGGCGCCCAGCAATGCCGTGACCGTGCCGTGATCAATTCCGGTCGGGACAGCCTTGATCCCCGCTCGCTGGAGCAGCGAGACGACCTGATCCGGCCGCCGTGCCAAAGCCAGGTCGATGTCATGCACCGGGCGCTTGAGGATCGCATCGCGCACGCACCCGCCGATGAACCGCACCTCCGCCCCGTCAGCGGCCAATGCCCGCAACACCTGCTGGGTCTCCGCGGCTTCCATCCACGGCTGGGGGGGCAGTTTTCCGAGCGGCGCCGGCGGCAATATTCGCGCTTGCCGTTCCGCCTTCGCATCATCGGTGGGCCGTCCGATCATGAGCCTACCCTGGCTGGCCGGTGCGGATCACTTGACGCGGATCGCCGCCACATCAATCCCGGCGCCGTGATCGTCTCAGCCGCGCGCCGTGCCGCTCGTCTTCCCAAGTGTAATATAAATGCGGTTCACGCGTCAAAGTCGCAGCGCGGGTGTTCACACTGCGTGTCGTTGCCCGCAGTGTGGCTTTTCCACAAACGGCCCGCCGCGCCGCCCTGAACGGCGGGAGTGAGGCGCCGGCTGACAAAGAGTCGCCGGCGCCTCAAACGTTAGTAACGATAATGCTCGGACTTGAACGGGCCGGTCAGCGGAACACCGATGTAGGCCGCCTGTTCCGGGCGAAGCTGCGTCAGCCGCACGCCGAGCTTTTCCAGATGAAGAACGGCCACCCGCTCATCGAGATGCTTCGGCAGCACATAGACATCCTTGCCGTACTGCGCGCCCTTGGTCCACAGTTCGATCTGCGCGAGAACCTGATTGGTGAAACTGGCAGACATCACGAAGCTCGGATGACCTGTGGCGTTGCCAAGGTTGAGCAGGCGGCCTTCGGACAGCAGGATGATGCGCTTGCCGTCCGGGAACTCAATCAGGTCGACCTGGGGTTTGACGTTGGTCCAGCGAAGATTCTTCAGCGCCGCGACCTGGATCTCGTTATCGAAGTGGCCAATGTTGCCGACGATGGTCATGTCCTTGAAGTGGCGCATGTGATCGAGGGTGACAACGTCGCGATTGCCGGTCGCGGTAATGACGATGTCGGCCTTTGGCGCGGCTTCATCGAGAGTAACGACTTCGAAGCCGTCCATCACCGCCTGCAGCGCACAGATCGGATCAATCTCCGTTACCTGCACACGGGCGCCAGCCCCACGGAGCGACTGCGCCGAGCCCTTCCCGACATCACCATAGCCACAGACGATGGCGATCTTTCCAGCCATCATTACGTCCGTCGCTCTGCGGATCCCGTCAACCAGGCTTTCCCGGCAGCCGTACTTGTTGTCAAACTTCGACTTGGTGACCGAGTCATTGACATTGATCGCCGGAAACGGCAGCAGTCCTTGCGCCTTAAGCTGATAGAGGCGGGCGACTCCGGTTGTTGTTTCCTCGCTGACGCCGCGGATGGTGTCTCTCATGTTGGCGAACCAGCCTGGCGAGGCGGCCATGCGCGTGCGGATCTGGCGGTAAAGGCACCCCTCCTCCTCCGAATGCGGATCATCGAGAGAAACTTCGCCAGCCTCGGCACGGGCGCCGAGGAGAATGTACAAGGTTGCGTCCCCACCGTCGTCGAGGATCAGGTTTGCCGTCTCGCCATCCGGCCAGTGAAAGATACGATCAGCGTAATCCCAGTATTCCTCCAGCGTCTCGCCCTTGACAGCGAAAACCGGCGTGCCGCGTGCCGCGATCGCCGCCGCCGCGTGATCCTGAGTCGAAAAGATATTGCACGACGCCCAGCGAACTTCGGCGCCCAACGCCTGGAGCGTTTCAATCAGGACCGCCGTCTGAATGGTCATGTGCAGGGAGCCGGCAATGCGCGCGCCCGCCAGGGGCTTCTGCTCGCCGAATTCGTGCCGGCACGCCATCAGGCCCGGCATCTCGGTTTCAGCGATCTCGATTTCCTTGCGGCCCCATTCTGCCAGAGCCATGTCCTTGACGATACAGTCGGCAATACGGGTCATCCTGCCTCTCATTGGTCGGTTCCAACACGCGATCGGGCGTATCTGATCCAGAGGAACGCGCTCGCCGTCGGAAGACTGGCGGTGGTCCGCTCGTGTAAAACCCGCCTTGCCATCGGCTTGGCCGCGCGCGCAAGGCGCCTGTTTACTCGAAACGCCACCGGTGATCCCCTACGAACTGAGCCAGATTTGCAACACATGCCCGGCTCAGCATGAGCCATACCACTCACGTCCCGGGGACAACAGGACAAATTATCCCCGGCTTGACCCGCATGTATCCCAAGTGAGGCCCTCATCCTCGCGGCGCGCCAGGGTGGTCCGATGGTGGGAACGCGGGACAGGTGGCCGTCGCTTCCGCCCCCTACCAGCGGTCGTCCAGCGCCGCGATCTCGTGGGCGCGGCCACATCGCACGAGCAGTTCGGCGAATTCGGGATGATGCCGGGCGATTTGCGCCTGATGTCTGCGAAGCGCGGCGATCAGCGCTCCCTCGCGCCTCAGCAGTTCGTCGGCATGCCGCAGCATGAGGGCGTTCGGCCAGCTTCGGGGACGTAGACGAACGAGCTCATCGAAAGCCTCCTGTTCACGTCCCGGGTTCCGCTGTGTCATGAGGATGATCGCGGTCGCGGTCGAGCGAGAGACGCCCGCATGGCAGTGAATCAGCAATTTGGTTACCGGCTCGCGCTGCAGCGTGTCGCCGAGTTCAAGGATCGCCTCCACGTGCGTCCGCTGCGGTTCGCTGTAGCCGCGGATCGCGTTGACAACATCGTCAAACCGCCAGAGGACCCGCGTGTGTGCGCCATAGTTGTGGAAGTCCTGCGGGTCCGGCCACGCCGGATCAAGGATCGAGATGACATGGCTGACCCCCGCATCCGCGTGCAATCTCAACTCGGACAAGCCACAAATGGTGATCGAGTAGGGCAGCAACGGATGCGAGATGCGCGGATTCGTGATCTCGGTATTCATGATGTCCCCATCGAATCGATCGAGGCCGGTTCACCCTGAATGCGCCACCGGGGAAGATCAATCGTATTCTCCACCTCGCGAGCGGGAACGGGCCTGAGTGTGGTGTTCATGCCCGGCGGACAGGCACGCACGACCGAACCTCAGGCGAAACCCGGGGCAAGTGTGAATTTAACGCAACAGTGTTGTGGACCTTTTGGCGGTGCTGACCGTTTGCGGTTGCAGAGCTTATCGTCTGGGCTGGCCGTAAGGAATTTCGAAGCCGTAACGGGTCCAGCACCCGCGACAACAGCCGATGTTCGTCCCATGCGGGCGGGCAAAGCGAAATCATGTGGGAGAGGGATCAATGGGAATACTGACTTGGATCGTGTTTGGCCTGCTGGCGGGACTCGTCGCAAAAATGATCATGCCGGGCAAGGACCCGGGTGGTTTCATTGTGACAATCTTGGTTGGCGTCGCCGGAGCGCTGATTGGCGGCTTCATCGCCACGTCACTTGGCTTTGGCGGCGTTGACGGATTCAATCTTGGCAGCTTTTTTGTCGCCGTGCTCGGCTCACTGCTGCTGCTGTTCGGCTACCGGATGATTCGCAAATAAGCCAATGCGGCGGGGGGCTGGCGCGCTGCGGCCGCAGCCCCTTCGTCGCGGATCACCTCGCAAAAAGCTCCGCCGACATCGCCGGTGTCGGACTTCGCTTGGTCGCTCGGCCAGCTACCGGAGGTGAGGCGTGGCGATGATCGCGCTATGCCGCGTCACGAACGCGTTTCAAGATGGCACTGGATGGCACCAACGATTCAATTTCACTGTCCGTAAGGTCGGCGAGTTCGTCGAGGGCACGAACCCACTCTGCGAGATCGCACCAATCGTGCCGGAAAACAACGCGTTGCATGTCGACCAAGGTTGCCATGACTGTTTCCCCTGTCGCGGAGCCTCTTTGAGGTCTCCCGATATCCGGGAGCGACGAGCGGCGCGACCCATTCGAGTTACAGTCGCGAGTCTAACGCGAAATACTTTATGAAAGACTAAGACGAAGATTTATGATCTGGGTCACATTCGGGCCGTTAATTACCCGTTTAGGGCGGCCGTAACTGGCTGAGCCAGCCACGAGGTCAGTTCGGAATACGCAGCAAGCCGCTTGATGGGACCAATTGTGGCGAGAGTCGGCGGGGAGACGAGAATTCGCTCCGCGGTGCGCACGACAGCCGAGCGGTCGACTGCGGCAATTCGTTCGACACTCTCCGCAATGGGAACGGATCGCCCGAAAACCATCAGTTGCCGTGCCAGCTGTTCGCAACGGGCCGACGTGCTCTCCAGCGACATGAGCATCCCTGCCCGCAGTTGTGCCCGCGCCCGGTCGATCTCGGCCTCGCCGATCTCCTTCGCAAGTTTTCCGAGTTCCTCGCAGACAAGCGGGAGAAGTTTTTCGGCCTCCTCCTCGCCGGTGCCGGCATAGATCCCGAACACGCCCGTATCGCTGTAAGAGGAGGGAAACGAGTAGATGCTGTAGACGAGACCTCGCTTCTCCCGAGCCTCCTGAAACAGCCGCGACGACATCCCGCCGCCGAGCAGCGTCGACAGTACGGACAGCGCGTAATAATCGGGATCGCGATAATTAAGCCCCTCGAATCCAAGGACAATGTGCACCTGCTCCAGGTCGCGTTCCTCGCGATAGTCCCCGCCGCGATAACGCGCGGGCTCACGCTCGGCGCCGACCGCATGCGGTAGGCGATCGAACGCCTTTTCCGCCAGCGCCACCAAGGTATCGTGATCGACCCGGCCGGCGGCCGACAGGATCATCCGCGGCGCGCCATAATGCTCCCGCATATAGCCTTGCAGAACGTCGCGGGTCATCGCTTCGATGCGGTCGGGCGAGCCAAGCACCGGCCGGCCGAGCGCCTGCTGGGGAAAGGCGGTTTCCTGGAAGCGGTCGAAGATAATATCGTCGGGCGTGTCCTGCGCCTGCATGATCTCCTGCAAGATCACCGTCCGCTCTCGGCCAAGCTCGCCGTTGTCGAGCGTTGCGTCCTGCAGAATATCGGCGATGATATCGATGGCGAGCGATAGGTTCTCTTTCAGGATCTTGGCGTAGAACGCCGTGTACTCACGCGATGTATGCGCGTTGAGATGGCCGCCGACCGCCTCGATTTCTTCCGCAATGGCGCGGGCGTTGCGCCGCCGTGTTCCCTTGAACACCATGTGTTCCAAAAAATGCGAGATGCCGGAGATGCTTGACGACTCATAGCGGCTGCCCGCCTCGATCCAAACGCCAACGGAGATCGTTTCAACCGAATCCATCGCATCGCTGGCGACACGAAGGCCGTTCTTAAGGGTCGAGACGCGGATGCCCGTCATGCCGTTGCTCCTTTTGTGGTTGCTTTTGCCGCGATCGTCTGACGCAAGGCATCCACGTCGGCCGGCAGCACGCTGTAATGCTCGTCTCGTCGCATCAAATCAGCGAGTCGTTTTGGTAGGGTCGGGCGCACCCCCGTCGCCGCCTGAACGGCATCGGGAAACTTTGCCGGATGCGCCGTCGCCACCGATACCAGGGGCACTCCGTCCGGGCGCCGCCAAGATCGCCCGGCAGCGACGCCGATGGCGGTGTGCGGATCGAGAAGCTCGCCTGTTTCCTCGAAGAGGACGCGCATCGTTTCCTTCGTCTGCGCGTCGTCGAAGCGCGCAGCGACGAAACTCGAGCACGCGCGGGCGAACTGAGCGGCATCAACCTCGAACCCGCGCTGCGCGCGCAAGCTATCCATCCGCTCCACAACCGAGGCCCCGTTGCGATCGAGGACCTCAAACAAGAAGCGTTCAAAATTGCTGGAAATCTGGATGTCCATGCTGGGACTTAAAGTGGGGAAGACGTCGCCGATTTCCATCCGCCCGGTCGCGAAGAACCGTGGCAGGATGTCGTTGCGGTTCGATCCGATGATAAGCTGCTCGATCGGCAGTCCCATGCGAGCCGCGCTGTAAGCCGCAAACACGTTGCCGAAATTTCCCGTCGGTACCGCGAACGCGACGGGATGCTCGCCCGCGTTCAGGTCCAGCACGGCGTGAACGTAATAGACGATCTGCGCTGCGATCCGCGCCCAGTTTATCGAATTGACCGCGGCGAGACGGTGGCGGCGACGGAATTCCGCGTCGTTGAATAGCGCCTTGACCAGATCCTGGCAGTCGTCGAACGTGCCCTCGATGGCGATGTTATGCACGTTCGGTGATTCAACTGTCGTCATCTGCCGGCGTTGCACGTCCGAAACCCGATCCTTCGGGTGCAGAATGAAGATATCGAGCGAATCCCGGTCTCGACAGGCTTCGATCGCCGCCGATCCGGTATCTCCCGAGGTTGCCCCGACGATGGTGATCCGCTCTCCGCGGCGCGACAGCACGAGGTCGAACAGGCGACCCAACACCTGGAGGGCAAAATCCTTGAAGGCAAGCGTGGGGCCATGAAACAGCTCGAGCAGCCATTCATCGGCACCGATCTGCTTTAATGGCGCCACGTCAGGGTAGCCATCAAAGGCTCGGTACGCATCCTCTGACAGCATCGCCAACTCGTCCTCGCTGAGAGACGGCTGGGCGAAGAGAGCAAGCACGCGGGCGGCGCGCTCCGGGTAAGACAGGCGCCGCATGCCCTGTAGCGCATCGCGCGAAAGCGTCGGCCATGTCTCAGGAACATAAAGGCCGCCGTCCTGGGCAAGCCCAGCAAGCACGACATCATCGAAGGAAAGAGCGGGGGCCGTGCCGCGGGTACTCACATAGCGCACGATGTCAAAATCCAAATGCATCAATTACGTCGCTGGTCTTAGCGCGGATCCGCACGCCCCAGCAAGCAACGCACGGCGATTTACCGCGCCAACAAACGCCCGTGCCCCAAAGGCGGGCTGAAAACCCCTGTCGCGCTTCCGCCACCATCGTCCCCGCCTTCACACTATAATGGCGCGTGGGGTGTGCCCTTGCTGCGCGGCGAGGCGCGATCAAAGCTGATCGTGCCGCTTAGCCCGACGCAGCAGGATATAGAGCGCGCCTTCGCCTCCGTGGGCCGGGCCAGCGTGGGCAAAGGCAATGACGCGAGCACGATACGGCTGCTCGCCGAGCCATTGAGGAACCATCGATTTCAGCACGCCGACCGCGCCTTCGGAGCCATACCCCTTGCCGGTAATGACAAGAACGCATCGCCGGCCCGCTGACTGACTGGCGCTAAGGAAACGATCGAGTGTCCGGTGTGCTTCGGCTTGCCTTAAGCAGTGCAGGTCAATGCACGCTTCGGGTGCCATCTGTCCCCGCCGAAGACGAGTGAGCACGCGTTTGTCGAACGCCACCCGTCTTTCAAGCTCACTCCGCCGCGGATCGATCGCCAAATGACGCTGCGACGATGGCGGCCGTTTCAGCGCCTCCATGGCCGGGAGGCGGGAATTCGTGCCGCCAATCTTTGGCTGGGCATCATCGACGGCAGGCATCTGCGGCCTCTTGTGCGCAAGAGGCACGACATCAGCAATGGCTTGGCGCCACAGCCGGCTATCCTCGGCGCTCAACGATCGTTCGCGACTCGCCCGGCGTCCAGTTCCCTTAGCGAATATCGTTCTCATCGGCGGGCATGAAATGTGTATCTGTCCGCGTGTCATCGCTGAAATTCGCCGTGGGTTCAATACCGCCGCAATGGCCGGCCGCCCGGTGCGGGCGCTGGGCTTGACCGCCGGTCTTGGGTCCGCGCCGCACGCACGCCCCCGCGCGGTGGGTTTCAGCTCGCGGCGACGGCGGCCTTTGGCAACAACAAGTACCAGCGCCCTTCCTGCTTCATGAGACCGGCGGTTGCGCCGGCGGTTGCACCGGAGCCACAGAAGAGATCGCCGCGCACCGGGCCGCGAATGGCGCCGCCGGTATCTTGCGCCACGACAAGGCGGCGCATCGGCTGATTTGCGATGGGATCGCTCGTATCGAGCCACAACGGCACGCCATAGGGAACAAACTGCGGATCGACAGCCATGCTCCTGCCTGCGGTCAGGGCGACACCTTGGGCCCCCTTCGGCCCATCGCCGGAAACGAAATCAAAAAAAACGTACGACGGGTTCGACTGCATCAGCCTGGTCGACTCACCCGGATGGCCTGCGAGCCAGGTCCTGATCGCCTGCATCGACATGTCTTCTCGAGCAATTTCGCCCCGCTGAATGAGTTCGGCTCCGATCGGCACATAGGGATGTCCGTTCTTGCCCGCGAAGCCGATGCGTACCAACGCTCCGTCTTGCATTTGTACGATCCCCGATCCTTGGATATGCAAGAAAAACGCATCGACAGGATCGTCGATCCACAACAGCTCGAGGCCCCGGCCGGACAGGGCACCACGGTCGATCTGTGCCCGGCTCGGCAACGCGGGGCCGCTTGATTTGCGTCCCGCGGCTCCTGCCGCCGCCTCGGGGGGGAGGCGATAAATGGGCACAGCGTAGCGCGATGTTCGAACCCAGGAGCCACGCAACACCGGTTCGTAATATCCGGTGAACAGTCCCATGTCGTCCACGCCATCGTGCGCGCGGTACGGCACGAACCAGCGCTCGAAAAACGCCCGCGCTGGCCCGTTGCCGGCAGGAACGAGAAATGCAGCCGCGCAGAGTTCCTGCCATTGGCCGGCCCGGCCGAACGTAAACGCCGAGCCCACTGGCTGAGCGGGGTTTTGCTTGGAGAACTTAGGGCACGATCGCTTCAAAGCGGCCAGCGCTTCGGCATGCTGATCGTTGCGCCAGTCCGGCAAATCGACAAAGCGCGCCGGGGAGAGATCCAGTCGCGGCGGCAGGGTCCCGGGAGCTTGCGGTGCCGGAGCCGAGACCAACGATCGACTCGTTGCATGATCCGAAGATGAACACGATGCCAGCGCCAGCGTGCCGAACAGGACACTCAGAGTAATGCACGCTGATTTTACGCCTGCGGCCCGCACCCCCATGAACTCGCTCGCCTCGAACATTGACACCTGGTATCGAAGTGTCCGTTTAAAGCACCATGAGTCCAGCATCCAGCTCAAGGCCAGGATAAGGTGCTGGTGAACTGGCGATTTGTCCTGCGTAAAGCCTGGCCGCAGATTGGCCCGAGTCCTCGCGGCGGCGGCGGTGATTCGCCAGTTATTCGGCGCTATCCGTGGCGACGAGCGTCCAGTTGGGATCAGGCGAGCGGGTATCACGCGCGAACGTCCAGTAGTCCGTTACTTCGGTGACGGCACTGGGATCGCCGTCAACCACCGCGTCCGCGGCATCGTAGGTCGCAGAGATCTGCTCGCTCAAAAAGCGAACCGTGACGTGTGCCGTTCGCCCAGCCATATAGGCCTCGACAATGTCGGCAGACCGCAGCGAGACGAGCTTGATGTCCAGGCGCTGGCCTGACGCCTGTCTTTCTTGAATCGGACTCGTAAAGTTCTCGTAGACTTCGGGACTGAGCAACGGCTTGAGGGTCTTTTCATCGCCAGCGACGAACGCATTCAAGATCAGTTCGAAGGCAATTCGCGCCCCGGAAATGAACTCGACGCTATCAAACGCCGGATCGGCGATCTTAATCTGCGTTAATCCGACCTCGAGCGGCCCGTCGGAGCCGGTGACGGGCACATCCGCCGACGGAGGAGCCTCGCCTGGCCGCTCGCCCCGCTCAGGAAGCCGCACGACCTTGTCGTTCGCTTGTTCGCCCGCGTGCTCCGGCTTCGGTCTTGGCGCGAACGGGTCTGGGGTGCGGTTCTCGTGACCGTCGCGACGACCAAGAACGCTCCGCAATCGCAGGATCAGAAAGCCAGCGACGAGTGCGAAAAGCACGATGTCTATAAACTGAAAACTGTCACTCATTGCGATCTGTCGCGTGCTTGAATGCTGATCCGGACTGTCGGTTCGTGTTCTACTTTCCCTTACGTTACCGGTTCGCCCGCGCTCGGTCCAGTTGGGTTCGGCAAATCCGGAAACGCGATAGGGTGGATGTAAGGCTGTAAGGCGGGATGAGCAAGCATGCCCCTGATGATCTTGTTTCTGATCGGATTGCCAATCCTTGATATCGCCTCCCTGATAGAGGTGGGTGGCTTCATTGGGACGGGCCCTACCATTGCCCTATTATTCGCCTCCGTGGTGGCCGGCAGCGCGCTCATGCGCCTGCAAGGCTTTTCAATTCTGCGTCAGGCGCAGGAAACCCTCGCTGCCGGTAAACCGCCCGCCCGCGAGATGTTCGATGGGGCCTGCGTGATCATTGGCGGGCTGCTTTTGATCTTCCCCGGCTTCGTTTCCGACGGCCTTGGCCTGATGCTGTTGTTTCCCTTGATTCGCTC